>JAQXCA010000020.1 GCA_029252105.1 Flavobacteriaceae bacterium
GTTTTTATAATGTCATAACCATAATCCATCATGGCTTGGTTCAACTCTGATTTGACAGCAATTGCAATGTCATCTTTTTTGACAAAAACATCATCAAGTTTCATTTTTGGCACTTCAGCCCTTACCACATCAAACACATAAGACGTGATTTGGTCATGCGGATAATCTAGCTTATAAAAGGCATCATAAACCTTTAGTTTAATCACTTTAAATTGAACAGAAACCTTTAGACGCACAAATACATCATCCAATGTTTTTGTTTCAATTAAAACGTCTAATTGTTGGATTTTTAAGCTTAAACGACCTGAAATACGATCGATTAAAGGAATTTTTAAATGGAGTCCAGACTGACGAATGCTTTGGAATTTTCCAAAACGCTCAATAACAGCGGCGGTTTGTTGTTTGACCGTGAAAAAGGAGGCAAATAAAATAATTAACCCAAAGACAATAAAAGGAATGAAGAAGAAAGGCATAGTTTAAAGATTTAAATTAGACATAAACCTACAATTTAATATTTTAAATTGATTAAACCAAACAAGATAAAAAAAATGAAAAATAAATCAATTAAAATGAAATTTAATGGCATAAATTTAATGAAACTACGGTATTTTCCTTTAAAGCGGAGTCATTTGTAAAACACACATTAGTTCCGTTAAGGTCTGCTTCAATTAAAAAGTAATGCCCTTTATAAAAACTACGTTTAACTACAGCCTTGATTGCGCTATCGTCTACTAGAGAAATTTGATGTGCATAATAAAATACACCATCGATCTTGCTATATTCATTAAAAAAAGCAGCAATAAGAGGATATTTTGGGTTTGAATAAATGATGCTCGGGTGGTCTGTTGCTAGTATAGCTCCGTTATGGAGTACCATCATTTGATCTGCAAAGGGAAGCACATCATCTTTGTCATGCGTTGCCAATACACACGCAATATTGTTGGCTTTCAAATAGTCAAAAAGGTTGCGCCTTAAGGATTGTTTTTTAAAGTTATCTATATGACTAAAAGGCTCGTCTAAAAGAATAATCTCAGGCCGTTTTGCAATTGCCCTTGCCAAGGCTACACGCTGCTTTTGTCCACCACTTAGAAACTGTACTTTTGTGTGTTCAAACCCCTCTAGTTCAACAACTTTAATAAGCTCTGCTACACGTTCTTTTTTTTCTTCGGGATAAAAATTTGAAAGGTGGTCTCCGATGTTTTCAGCAACACTGGTGTAGGGCATCAAATCAAACTCCTGCGCTACATATTTCATAAAATCGTGCCCAACAACAAGTTTGTTTTTAGGCCCTAATATGGGTTGATTGTTCCAAGAAATGGTACCATGATCAACATCCATTTGACCAAAAATAAGCTTTAGAAGGGTGCTTTTACCAGAGCCACTCTCTCCAACAATAGCCAAACAGTCGCCGCTATTCACAACAACAGAAATGCTATTTAACACAACGCGCTCATTGTACCGAAAAGAGACATCAGTTATAGAGAGCATTTATGGAAATTATAAAATATTAGCCACCAAATATTCGGCAATTTGAATGGCATTGGTTGCCGCTCCTTTGCGTAAGTTGTCAGAAACAATCCAGATATTTAACGTGTTTGGCTGACTTTCATCTCTACGGATACGACCTACAAAAACATCATCTTTTCCGTGCGCATAGATTGGCATTGGGTAGGTATTTGTATCGGTGTTATCTTGTACGGTAACCCCGTCAGATTGACTTAGTATAGCACGTACTTCTTGAAGGTCGAAATCAGTTTCAAACTGAACGTTTACAGACTCAGAATGCCCACCTGCTGTAGGGATTCTAACCGCAGTTGCTGTAATCGCAAACGACGTATCATTTAGTATTTTTTGCGGTTCTTTTGCCAGTTTCATTTCTTCTTTAGTATAGCCGTTTTCAAGGAAAACATCACAATGTGGCAAAGCATTTCTTCCTATAGGATAAGGATACGCCATGTCGCCTTTAATGCCTTTGATTTCGTTTTCTAACTGTTGAACCGCTTTCACACCTGTTCCAGAAACCGATTGGTATGTAGAAATAACCACACGCCTCATTTTATATTTATCATGTAGTGGTGATAGCGCCATTACCAACTGAATTGTAGAACAGTTTGGGTTTGCTATAATTTTATCTTCAGAAGTTAACTCAGATGCATTAATTTCTGGAACGACTAATTTTTTGGTGGGATCCATACGCCACGCAGATGAATTATCAATAACAACTGTCCCAGCTTCAGCAAATTTTGGCGCCCACTCTAATGAGGTGTCTCCGCCGGCAGAAAATATGGCAATATCGGCCTTCATTTCAACTGCTGTTGCTAGCCCAACGATGCTATAGTCAACACCTTTATAGGGTACTTTTTTACCAACACTGCGCTCAGAAGCAACGGGAATAAGCTCCGTAACTGGAAACTGACGTTCTTCAAGTAATTTTAACATAACGGTTCCTACCATCCCGGTAGCGCCTACAACTGCAACTTTCATTCTTTTAGATCTTTAATTAAAGCGTTAAAATTAATAAATAAACCGATAATAAAACAGGTAAAATAAAAAAAGACGAATAGATTCGTTCGCTTTATGAATTTCGTTAAAAACACCTATTTTTTTAGTAAATCCCTAATAATCCACAATTTCACGCTTTACACGCTGAGAGATGCCTGTGATTAATTCATAAGAAATGGTATTGGCAGTCTCCGCGGATATCTCTGCGGAGAATTTTGGACCAAACAACGTCACTTCGTCTCCTTCTTCACAATCAATATCCGTTACATCTACCATAATCATGTCCATACATACATTTCCAACAATAGGGGCTTTTTTATTCCGAACGGATACGTGCCCTACGCCATGACCAAAATGCCGTCCAATTCCGTCTGCATGTCCAATTGGAAGTGTTGCAATTCTTGAGTTTTGAGAGCTAATAAAACCACGGTTATAACCCACACTGTTGCCTTCTGACACACGGTGTATTTGTGAGATTACAGATTTTAAGGCTGCTATAGGCTTGAAGTTTTTAGCTTCAGCAGCCGAATTGCTGTAGCCATACAAGCCAATGCCACAACGCACCATATCGAAGTGTGCATCAGGGTAGTTGAGCACTCCGGACGTATTACACAAGTGCCGTATCACGGAATATCCTAATTTTTCAATAAGGGTTGCTGAAAGTGATTTGTATAGTTTTATTTGGTTTAAAGTAAATTCTTTTTCTTCTGAATCTTCACTAGCGGCTAAATGAGAAAACACAGACTTGACTTTCAATGCTGTTGTTTTTGAAAACTGTTCTGCTACCAAGTCGAGCTCGCTAGGTTCAAATCCCAAACGGTTTAAACCAGTATTAAATTTTAGGTGTATGGGATAGTTTTTTTGATTGAGTTTTTGAGCAACGCGCTCAAATTCCTTTAATATTTTTAAGGTGTATAAGCTGGGTTCTAAACAGTGTTCTATTGCTAAACTCAGGTTGTTTAGTTGAGGGTGAAGCACTAAAATAGGCGTTTTGATGCCTGCTTTTCTTAGCGCAATTCCCTCGCTTATATAAGCTACAGCAAAGTAATCGACCCCTATTCCCTGAAGTGTTTTAGCAATAATAGCGGCATTACTTCCGTAGGCAAATGCTTTTACTACCGCCAGAAAAAGGGTGTTTTTTTGGAGTTTTGATTTTAGGTACTCAAAATTATGTCTTAAAGACGCTAAGTTAATTTCTAAAGAAGTTTCGGAGGCTTTAGGCATTCGAATTCTTTTTGTGCGCTCCAACATCAATAGGGTTTTCAACATCAATAGCTTTCACTTTTTCTTTTGTGAGCGCTTTATAATAGGCGGCACGACTGAGCGGTTCATACTCATCAACTTCACCCAAAAGAACAAGGTTATCATTTTTTGATTTCCGGTGACTGTATTGGGCTAAGTTTCCTGTATGTGTACAGACAGCGTGCACTTTGGTAACATATTCAGCGGTAGCCATCAAATTAGGCATTGGTCCAAAGGGATTCCCTTTAAAATCCATATCTAAACCTGCGACAATTACACGAACCCCTTTATTTGCAAGTGCGTTACAGACATTGACAATTTCATCATCAAAAAACTGAGCTTCATCAATACCAACTACATCACAACCATCGGCTAATAACGGAATGTTTGAAGCAGAAGGCACCGGAGTTGAACGAATTTCATTGGCATCATGAGACACGACCATTTCATCGTCATAGCGTACGTCAATTGCAGGTTTAAAAATCTCAACCTTTTGCTTAGCAAATTGCGCGCGTTTTAATCGGCGAATTAATTCTTCGGTTTTTCCTGAAAACATCGATCCACAGATGACTTCGATCCAACCAAATTGTTCTTTAGGGTTTACTGTATTTTCGAGAAACATTTTGTAATTTTAACAC
>JAQXCA010000026.1 GCA_029252105.1 Flavobacteriaceae bacterium
AATCATTGTTTATAAATGAGTTACGGGGTAATTTTGTGGTGCCTCCAGGAATCGAACCAGGGACACATGGATTTTCAGTCCATTGCTCTACCAACTGAGCTAAGGCACCTCCTCGCATAATGCGGTTGCAAATATAACGCAATTTTAATATTCGCAAAGTAAAATTTTATAAAAAATGGTTTTGTAGATTTACAGTCTAAATACTAATGATGAATTTAATAATTGATATCGGAAATACAGCAACCAAACTAGCTGTTTTTCAATCAGATAAAATACTCGAGGTTCAAGCTGTTCCGACCAAAGGGATGGTCTCTAAAGTTGAAAAAATACTTGAAAAGCATCCTGAAATCATACAAGGCGTACTGTCATCAGTGGTTTTTTTGGAGCCATCTACCATCAATTTGCTTCTAAAACTACTACCAGTAAAGGTTTTGGATTCTTCTTTTAGGATGCCTTTTAATAACTGCTATGAAACCCCACACAGTTTGGGAGTAGACCGCTTGGCGCTTGTGGCTGCTGCTGTTAAGCATCATCCCAAAACCAATGTTTTGGTTATTGATGCTGGGAGTTGCATTACGTATGATTTTATAGATGCAGAACAAAATTATTTAGGAGGCGCAATTTCACCAGGTTTACAACTGCGTTATAAATCATTAAAAGCCTTCACATCAAATTTGCCATTACTTGACAAAATAACTCCTAATCAACGTATTGGTAACTCTACTGATGCTTCGATACATTCTGGAGTTGTTCATGGTGTAGCTCATGAAATCGAGGGTACTATTGAGGTTTATCAAAATAAATACTCAGATTTAACAGTTATTTTAACAGGAGGAGACGCAGATTTCTTGTGTAAGCAATTTAAAATTAGCATATTTGCGAATTCAATTTTTCTTTTAGAAGGCCTTAATTTTTTATTAGAATTTAATTCAAACTAATGACAAAAAAGTTTTTAATACTTATTGCAGTTGTGTTTTCAAGCCTGTCTTTTGCACAACAAGGGTCAAGCTCACCATATTCCTTTTATGGAATAGGCAGTTTAAAGTTTAAGGGCACTGTAGAAAATCAATCTATGGGTGGGTTAAGTGTGTATTCTGATAGTATACACATCAACCTTCGAAACCCTGCTTCTTATGCGGGGGAAAACTTAAAGTCTTTTAACAGCGAGTCCCGACCTATTAAATATACAGTTGGAGGGAGTCATATGAATTTGAAGCTTAACAGTAGTTCACAATCTGATGAAACAAACTCATCTTCTGTTGACTATTTAGCGATTTCTATCCCGCTTGGAAAATTTGGAGCAGGCTTTGGTCTTTTGCCATTTTCATCTGTAGGCTATAAATTACAATCTAGCGGCGACGATAATGTACTTGACTATAAATATCGAGGAGAAGGCGGTCTAAATAAAGTCTTTTTAGGGCTTGGCTATCAATTGTCTAATGATTTTAGAGTGGGTGTTGATGTTAGCTATAACTTTGGAAGCATAACCAACACGAATATCGCTTTTGGTTATAACGACCAAGGTGAGTTATTGCAGTACCAATCAAGAGAAGTTAACAGATCAGATCTTGGCGGACTTACTTATAATTTTGGCGCAATCTATTCGAAGTTGATAAAATCCAATTTAGAACTCACAGCTTCTGCTACATACACTCTAAAATCAGAACTTAATTCAACTAATCAACGCGAATTTTCAACCATAGTAATTGATCCTACAACGCAGCAAGAATTTGTAATCAACTCATCAGAAGTTAATTTGTTAAGTACGAATTTAGAGACTACGCAAATGACACTACCTTCAAAGATGACCTTTGGTTTAGGAGTTGGTGCGCCTAGAAAATGGTTTGCAGGAGTAGAATATACTTTCCTTAAATCAAGTCAGTTTTCTAATCGTCTTTTAACAATACAAAACGCTTCTTATGAAGACGCAACAACATTAGCCCTTGGGGGGTTTTATATTCCAAAATATGATTCTTTTAATCGCTTCTGGAAACGTATAGTTTACAGAGCAGGGCTTCGCTTTGAGGATACTGGACTAAGAGTGAATACCGAAGATATCAAAGAGTTTGGCATATCTTTTGGAGTAGGACTTCCCGTAGGACGTATATTTTCAAATGCAAATCTTGGTTTTGAAATTGGTAAACGAGGAACTAAGTCAGCTAACTTAGTTGAAGAAAATTTTATAAAATTCCAGCTTAGTTTATCCTTAAATGACCGCTGGTTTGAAAAACGAAAATTTAATTAAAACTCAAACGAGACTTTATAATAAAGGCTTATGTAAGCCCAGAATATCTAAAAATAAAATAAACTACATAGATGAAGACTAAAATCACATATTTAATTACACTTCTTTTTTTTAGCATTACTGTTGTATCTGCCCAAAATGAGAAAGATTTAGAAACACTTTCTATATTTAGCGAGCTTGTTAAAGCTAAAAACTATACGGCGGCTTATACGCCTTGGATGGAAATCAGAAGCCGTAATCCAAAATTTAACAAAGCAATTTTTATTTACGGAGAAAGAATTCTTGATTACAAAATTGATAATTCTGAAGGTGAAGAAAAAATTAGCTTTATCAAGGACCTATTGAAACTATGGGAAGAGCGCAAAGCTGTGTTTCCAAACGTCACGCCAACAGGCACCTATTTGGCTAAAGCATGTCAATTAGAATATGAATACAGTGCGCTATTGAATAAAACCAATACAGCACTTTACTTGGCCTTCGAAAACGCCTACACAACTGATAACAAAACGTTTACGAATCCAAAAAGTTTATATACGTATTTTTCTTTAATGGTCGATCTTTATGATGACTCTCAAAAAACAGCGCAAGAATTATTTTCAAAGTATGATGATATTAGTGAGAAAATAGAGTATGAAGTTAAAAATTATACCAATAAGCGAAACGCATTTTTGGATGAAGAAGGCGCAGTTAAAGAATTGAATAAAAATGATGCTCGAAAACTTAAATTATATGATAGTTATTTAAGAGCATATGATAAAATCGCAGGCAGTATAGATACCAAATTAGGAGCAAGAGCAAATTGCGAAAATTTAATTCCGTTATATGAACGAGATTTTGAAACCTTTAAAAATGATGGTATTTGGTTACAACGTGCGATGAACAGAATGTATGCAAAAGGCTGTAATGACGATCCTTTATTTGTTCAAATTGTTGAGCAAAAAAACGCGCTCGAACCTAATGCTGATACCGCATTTTATTTAGGAATTTTAAAAGACAAAGCAGGAAAGAGCTCTGAAGCTTTAAGTTTCTACAACCAAGCCGTTGAGTTAGAATCTGACAAATTTGAGAAATCGAAAATATTATATAAGATCGCTACGAATTTTAAAAAGAAAGGGCGTTATGGTCAAGCGAGATCTTATTATATGAAAGTTCTTAGAGCCAACCCAAGTATGGGAAGAGCGCACTTAGCTATTGCAGCAATGTATGCTAAAAGTGCTAATAATTGTGGAACGGATAATTTTTCAAAAAGGGCGGTATATTGGTTAGCGGCAAAAGAAGCTGCAAAAGCAGGAAGAATAGATCCAACGATGAAAAAAAGTGCATCGAAATCCATTGCAAATTATGAAGCTAAAGCACCAACAAAAAGTGAAATATTTTCTTCAGGACGTGCTGGACAAGTGATCAAAATTGAATGTTGGATCCAACGTTCGGTAACGGTACCTTCTCTTTAATGAATTTAAGTATTAATATATTATCAAAAAACATCGTTCTGTTATTTGCAGTAGCGGTGTTTTTTTCTTGTAATAATACATTAAAAAAAGTACAAGGTCTCGATACGGCTACTTTTGCGCCCGTATCAATAGCTGAAAACATCAACACAAAACATACAGATTCAGGCCGTTTAACGATTATTTTGATTAGCCCAAAAATGGTGAATTTTACTAATCGTGACTTTCCTTTTTATGAATTCCCAAAAGGTATTGATCTTACTCTCTTTGACGATGATAACAATCAAAACAGGGTGACTTCAGATGAAGCGCTTTTGTATGAGCAAACAGATTTAATCGACCTCAGAGGTAACGTCGTTTTGACGACCTCAACCAATGACACCTTATTTACAGATCAACTTTTTTTTGATCAAAAAAAAGAATGGCTTTTTACCAACCACCCTGTAAAATTCAGAACCAAAGATTACATTACCAATGGCAATGGCTTTGATTCCAATAAAAATTTCACCAATGCTCAAGTCCTTGAAGTTAATGGACGAATCTTTATTGATGAATAATATGTATATTTACGTTACTAATTTTAGTCGTTAATTCAACTCTATAATAAATGAAAATTCTTTCAATTCTACAGTATCTATATTTAGGATTTGCTGCTCTGTTTTTTTTCGATGTGATCAACAAATGGAACAATGATCGTAATGCGGCTTACATTTCTTTATTTTTTTCTATACTTGCTGTAGCTATGTTTTTCTTTCGTAAAAAATTCAAGAAACGATTTCATGATCGGGGTAAATTGTAGCCATGACCTTAGACCTCTTAATTATTACTTTAAGTTTGATTCTATCTGCATTTTTTTCAGGAATGGAAATTGCCTACGTATCTTCAAATAAAATCCATATTGAAATTGAGAAAAAACAAGCTGGTTTATTATCAAAACTACTAACTAAAATTACAGCCAAACCTTCTAAATTTATTGCCACCATGCTCATTGGTAATAATATTGCCCTGGTTATTTATGGGTTTTATATGGGTGACGTGCTTGTCGATTGGCTGGTAACTCATTTGTCAGCTTCCAGTATTCTTGTGAATGAGTTAAGCTTATTAACCCAAACAGTTGTTTCAACCCTTGTTATTTTAGTAACGGCTGAATTTCTCCCTAAAGTATTCTTTCAAATTTATGCTAACTCCGCACTCAAATTATTTGCGGCTCCTGCCTATGTATTTTATATTTTATTTTCGGTTATTTCTGCCTTTGTAATTTGGATCACAGATGTGGTTCTAAAATATATTTTCAAAACGGCAGGGGATGAGGTACAGTTGGCGTTTTCTAAAGTTGAATTGGGGAATTACATAAGTGAACAAATGGAATCTGTTGAAGCCAACGACACTGTCGATAGCGAAATTCAAATTTTTCAAAATGCACTCGAGTTTTCAGAAGTGAAATCTAGAGAAGTTATGGTGCCTCGAACAGAACTTACTGCTATCGAAATCCATGATACAATACATAATTTAAGCAAGTCGTTCACACAAACGGGGCATTCAAAAATAATTGTTTACAAAATAACTATCGATGATATTTTTGGATATGTCCATTCGTTCGATTTATTTAAAAATCCAAAAAATATAAAATCAATGTTACGGCCTGTAGAGTATGTCCCTGAAACTATGCTTGCAAAAGATGTTTTGAACGTTTTAATCAAGAAACGTAAAAGTTTAGCTGTTGTTTTAGATGAATACGGAGGTACTTCTGGAATAATGACTGTAGAGGATATTATTGAAGAATTGGTGGGCGAAATTGAAGATGAACATGATACAGTAGAACTTATTGAAGAAAAAAAGGACAATAACACCTATGTATTCTCTGCAAGATTAGAAGTAGATTATATTAACGAAACCTACAAACTTCAACTGCCCGAAAGTGAGAACTACGAAACACTTGGTGGGTTTATTGTGAATCATACCGAAGAAATACCAGAACAAAACCAAGAAATTAAAATTGGACATTTTCATTTTTTAATTCAAAACGTTTCCACGACTAAAATAGAATTAGTGCAGCTTAAAATCTTAGATGTAAATTAATTTTACTGCGCTGTCATAATTATATTCTTTTCTCCTTTTATTATATCAAAGAAATTGGTATTTTCGTCCACTATATTAAAAAAAATAACACATACTACAAATGGCAGTTTTAAATAAAATTAGACAGCGTTCTATATTCTTAATCCTTATTATAGCGCTTGCATTATTTTCATTCATTATTGGAGATATATTTCAAAATTTAGATACCTCAGATAAATCACAGACTGTTGTAGCAACAGTTAACGGAGAAGATATTGATCGTGATGCGTTTATGAATCAGGTCGAGAACATTCAACGTCAGTCAGGAGGTTCTGTTTCAAATACTCAAGCCATGAACCGCGTTTGGGATCAGGAATTAAGAAATAAAGTGATGCAAACTCAATACGATGCTATTGGGATTTCTATTGAAAGAGATTATATGCGTCAATTATTAAAACAAAACTTAGGATCTTTTGAAGAATTCAAAAATGAAGCAGGTTTGTTTGATGAGGATAAACTTAATGAGTTCATTGCAAACTTAAAAGCAATCGCTCCAGAAACGACCACACTTAACGGCAATCCAGTAAACTATAAAGCATGGACTGATTTTGAGCAAAGTATTTCTCAAACCGGTGTACAACAAACCTATTTTAATCTTGTTAAAGCTGGAATTATTGGTACGCTTACAGAAGGCGAATTAGAATATGAGTTAGAAAATGATAAAGCGGATATAAAATATGTTCAAATTCCATTTTCTTCTATTGCAGACAGTTTAGTTTCTGTTAAGAAATCAGATATTTCTAACTATATAAAAGCTAACCCAAGCAAGTATGAAGTTGATGCTTCAAGGGATTTAGTGTATGTTCAATTTAAAGAAGATGCATCATTAGAAGACGAGCAGCAAATTCAAAGTAACTTAACAGCACTTATCGCTGATAAAGTGGAGTTCAATGAAGCAGCAAAAGCAAATGAAACAATTGTAGGATTTCAAAACACAACAGATGTAGCAGCATTTGTGAACGCCAATTCATCGGTTAAATATAACGATGCTTATGTGTTTGCATCTAGTTTTTCTGCACCAGTTTCTAATCAAATCGCAAATTTAAAATCAAATGAAATCTTCGGCCCGTACAAGGATGGTCAAACCTACAAGCTCTCCAAGCGTGTGGCTAGAAAAATGATACCAGATTCTACGAAAGTTCGTCATATACTAATTCCATTTATAGGTTCTTTACGCGCTGATGCTGCAGTCACTAAAACAGATGCACAAGCCAAAACAACTGCAGATAGCATATATAGAGTAATTCGCTCGAACCGCTCAAAATTTAAAAACTTACTATCATTATCTTCCGATAAAGTGAGTAACGAAAAAGAAGGTGTTATTGAATTTGCATACACTGCTGGCTTTGCAGAAGAATTTAAAGCGTATTCTTTTGAGAACCCAAAAGGAAGCTTAGGCGTTGTGAAAACAAACTTTGGTTACCATATTATTGAAATTTTAGATCAAGGAAAAAAACAAGAAGCATTCAAAATAGCGACTATTGTACAAGATATCGAGCCATCTACCAAAACGATTGATGCTGTTTTTACTAATAAATCTAAATTTGAAATCGCCGTAGCTGATGCTGACTTTAATGAAGTTGCAAAAGAAAACAACTATACAACCTCTCCAGTAAGCAGTATTAAAGAATTGGATGAAACAATACCTGGTCTTGGACTACAAAGAGCTATTGTAAGATGGTCGTTTGAAGATGGTGTTGAAGTAGACGATTTTAAAAGTTTTAGTGTTTCAGGAGGTGGTTTTGTAGTTGCTAAAATTACTGCTGTTAATGAAGCTGGATTAATGTCTATTGAAAAAGCTTCTGTTACTGCACTTCCAGAAATTAAAAAAGAAAAGAAAGCAGCACTTATTAGAGCCCGTATTTCTGCAACAACTCTAGAAGCTATTGCTTCAGACGAAGGTCAGACTGTTAAAACCGCTTTGGCTATAAATATGAAAAATCCAACACTTTCAGGGTCTGGAAGAGAGCCTAAGGTTATTGGAACAGTATTTGGTTTAGAAGAGGGTGCAACCTCGGAATTAATTGCTGGTGCTAATGGCGTGTATGCTGTCCAACTTACAAAGTTAACTCCTGCAGAGCCGTTACCAAATTATCAAGCCGCTGCCAACCGTATTGGTCAAGCAAAATCTAATGCGGTCAATACACAATTGTATAACGCACTTAAAGATGCTTCTGATATCGAAGATAATAGAGCGACGTTTTACTAAGTTATAAAGCGTAACATACTAGATTTAAAAGGACTCAGAAATGGGTCCTTTTTTTTACAGTATCATATCTGAAAATGGAACAATAGTCGAATAGCCTTTTGCTCTAAAATAGGCCATTGCTTTTGTGTCCCCTGTAGCTAAGAAGAAATCACCACCCCAAGCGCCTAAGCTCTTAATAGCGCCTTTATAATCTGAGAACAAAGCCTCTTTTAAGGGGGGGTGTTGGATGAGATCAGAAATGTAACGTTCATGCTGTTCTAGCAGAGATTCAAACGTTTTTATATCGGTACAATTTAAGAGGTCAACGGACAAACCATCAAGTATTGAAAAATCAAGTGTTTGATTAGCAGTCAACGTTTTGTAAGCCCTAATTCCGTCTCTACTGTTTTGTTTTTGATTGCGATGTACAAAAAATAAAGACTCTAAAAACGGCGGTGAAAAGACTACAGGTTTGAGTGTTGGTTTGCCAGATTTCAACTGGTATAAAATGCCAGAATCGTGTTGTGCGCAAGCAATATCAAATCCACTACCACCAAAGGTTAATTCCAGTAATTCAAAAGCATCTACCTGTGCCCATTGGGCTAAATTATTAATTAAGGTAGAGGAGGAACCAAGCCCCCAATTTTCAGGAAATTCTAACGTTGAGGTCAATTCATAGCCTTTTTGCGTCTCAAAAAGTCTGGGGTTCAACTGTTGTAAAGCGTCCAAAACTTGTAGTAAGCGCACGGCAATATCAGAAGTGTTTTTAGAGGAAATCTTTAAAGCAGTATCTATCATAAATTCAGCCTCAAACCAAACAGTGCCTTCACTTGAAATGCTTTTCCAAAGGATTGCATTTTTAGGGGTGGATTCTACAGTTAAGGCTTGTCCAAACTTTGTAGGCAATGCCAATGCTAGGGCACCATCTAGCACCGCATATTCAGCGCTGAGTAATAGTTTGCCATGGCTATAAAATTGCTGCATTAGGCTCTTAAGTTTTCAATAGCATCTACGACCGCACTGTGGGTCACGTTATGGGTTTTGAAGTGCTCTATTAATTGTTGTTTTTCGCTATCATTTGCTTCAAATTGATTTAGAATATTGAGCAAGTGCATTTTCATATGTCCTTGTTGAATGCCAGTAGTGGTGAGCGATTTTAAGGCCGCAAAATTCTGTGCTAATCCCGCCACGGCAACAATCTCCATTAATTCTTTTGCAGAAGGGTTTCCTAGTAATTCTAAAGCGGTTTTAACTAGAGGATGCAAGCCTGTCAATCCGCCTACAGTTCCGAGCGCAAGAGGCAATTCAATCCAAAATTTAAACACCCCATTTTCAATAGAAGCATGAGTTAAACTCGAGTAACTCCCCGAACGTGCTGCATAGGCATGTACGCCCGCTTCTACTGCTCTAAAGTCATTTCCTGTTGCTAATACTACAGAATCTACGCCGTTCATAATTCCTTTATTATGCGTCACCGCTCGGTAGGGTTCTACTTCTGCGATACGTACGGCTTGTATAAAAGTATCTGCAAATTCTTGACCTGAATACGCTTCTGTAGTAAGTTCTTCAACCTTACAACGTACTTCAGCGCGCACCAAGCAATCTGGTACATAGTTAGACAGAATACTCATGACCACTTGAATATCATCTGAGCCAGTTTTAAATGTAGTAGCAATTTGCTCTAAGCAGGAATTAATGAAATTCGCGCCCATAGCATCCATCGTTTCAAATGTGACATGTAATTGATAGTAGTCCGAAAGTTTAGAGGTTTTATTCACCAGTGCAATATCGAAAATACCGCCGCCGCGTGCCTCCATATTTTTTGTGATGCCTTTCGTTGCATCAAAAAGTGTTGGTTTTATGTTATTAAAAATAGATTCTAGTTCAAAAAATTCACCAGAATAGATAAAATGAACTTGACCTACTTTGGTGGTTGAAAGTACTTCTGCTGTAAACCCTCCACGTTCCATCCAAAATTTTGCAGCATTACTTGCTGCCGCAACCACCGAGCTTTCTTCTATAGTCATTGGTAGGACATGAATTTTATTATTGATTAAAAAATTTGGTGCCACCCCAAAAGGAAGGTAAAAATTCGAAATCGTATTTTCGGTAAACTCATCGTGTAACTTTTGAAGCGAATCATCCGTATTCCAATACCGCTCCAAATTGGCTTTCGCCTTAGGATTATTTTGAAAATGATTAGAAATCAACCAATCAATTTTTTCAGCTTTTGTAAACTTTGAAAACCCAGAAACGGAATTCTCCATGTATATCTATTTTTTAAAACACAAAGATACTATTCTTGAAATTATTATAGAGTTGGAATTAACGTATTTGCATATTTATCTGTTAATATTAAAGGATTTCTGCTTATTTTTTAGTAAACTTGACCTAAAATTATTAAAAATCTCGATTTAAAATGAAAACGCCTTTTATCTACCTATTTAGTTGTTTCTTTATTTTAACAGCGACCTCCCAAAAAAAAACTATTACCCTTGACCAAATTTGGGATGGTTCCTTCCGAACACAAGGCTTAACAGCTTTGCATTCTATGAACAACGGACAACAATACTCTGTATTGAACTTTAATCGCTCATCCCGATCGACTTCCATTGACATCTATGATTATAAAACCTTATCTAAAGTTAAAACCATCGCAAGCTCTCAAACGATGGATGCACTTCTTTATTTTTCAGACTACACATTTAGCGCAGACGAACGTAAAGTGATTTTAGAAACAAACACGGAATCTATATTTCGATATTCTGTTTTAGGCCATTATTATGTTTATGACACAACATCTGAGACGCTTGATATGATTTCTGAACATAAAATTCAAGAACCTGCTTTTTCCCCAGATGGTACTAAAGTCGCCTATGGTCGAGAGAATAATATATTTATAAAAGATTTGATTTCTGGAAACACAACACAAATCACATTTGATGGTGAAAAAAATAAAATCATTAATGGCATTACTGACTGGGTTTACGAAGAAGAATTTGCATTTGTTAGAGCCTTTGAGTGGAATGCCACGAGTAACAAAATTGCCTTTATTCGTTTTGATGAAACAGAAGTTCCTGAATTTTCGATGGATGTGTATGGCACCGAACTCTATCAAACACAAGAAGTATTTAAATATCCCAAAGCCGGAGAAAAAAATGCAGAAGTATCGCTTCATTTTTATGATTTAAGTGCTGATACAATTTCAAGTGTTGGACTCTCTAAGACATATGATGATTATTATGCAGAGGATTTTTATATCCCTAGAATAAAATGGACAAAAGATCCCGATATTCTATCGGCTCAATATATTAATAGACATCAAAACGCTTTAGACCTTTGGCTGATCAACCCGACAACCAATCAAGCAGATTTAGTACTGACTGAGAAGGATGAAGCCTATGTAGATGTGACGGATAATCTTACGTTTCTAGAAGATCATAGTTTTATTTGGACGAGCGAAAAAGACGGATTTAATCATATTTACCACTATACTAAGGAAGGGGAGTTGAAAAATCAAATTACGAAAGGCAATTGGGAAGTGACCGCCTATTATGGTTTTAATGAATCTGCCAAAACCATTTATTACCAATCGGTAGAAAATGGATCTATCAATCGGGACGTGTATTCAATTCGATTAAATGGTAAAAACAAAAAACGATTGTCTTCAGAAGAAGGCACAAACGGAGCAGATTTTAGTGCAAATTTCACCTACTTTATCAAAACCCATTCCAGTGCAACCACCCCACCAAAATATACATTAAACGACTCCAAAACAGGAAGACTGGTAAAAAACATAAAAGATAATGTCTCGCTTCTAGAAAAATTATCATCCTATAACTACTCCAGCAAAGAGTTTAGTACGATTAATATTAACGGTAATGATTTGAACATGTGGATGCTCAAGCCAGCCAATTTTGATGCCACAAAAACCTACCCACTTTTGATGTTTCAATATTCAGGACCAGGTTCTCAACAGGTGGCTAATACTTGGAGCAGCTCACGTGATTATTGGCACCAATATTTAGCCCAACAAGGGTATGTTATCGCTTGTGTAGATGGTCGAGGCACAGGGTTCAAAGGCGCAGATTTCAAAAAAGTCACCTATTTAAATCTTGTCAAATACGAAACTGAAGATCAAATTCAAGCCGCTAAACAACTTTCAGACTTAAGTTATATAGATGAAAGTCGTATTGGAATTTGGGGTTGGAGTTATGGCGGTCATATGAGCACCAATTGTTTGTTGAAAGCTAACGATGTGTTTAAAATGGCAATCGCCGTTGCTCCTGTAACAAGCTGGCGTTTTTACGACACTATTTACACCGAACGCTTTATGCGAACGCCGCAAGAAAACCCAGGCGGTTACGATGACAACTCTCCATTTAATTATCCAGAACTGTTAAAAGGGGATTACCTTTTGGTACATGGTTCAGGCGATGATAACGTACACGTACAACATACTATGCGAATGGTAGAGGCTTTGATTCAAGCCAATAAGCAATTTGATTGGGCTATTTATCCCGATAAAAACCACGGTATTTACGGTGGGAATACCACCATGCATTTATATACTAAAATGACTAATTTTTTACATGAAAAATTGGGTGATAAACGAATGAATTAAAATTAACCAATATACAATTTATTAACTAACACTAAATTTATGTCAACGACAACTACAGTAAATCAAAAAGAACTCTTTGGACAACCAATAGGACTATACATATTGTTTTTAACTGAAATGTGGGAGCGTTTTTCTTACTATGGAATGCGTGCCTTATTAGTGCTTTATATGACCACTTCAACTCTTGGCGATGATGCAAGAGGTGCAGGGTTAGGGTGGACTAGTAAAGAAGCATTAGCACTTTATGGATGGTATACAATGTTAGTGTACGTGATGTCGATTCCTGGTGGCATGATTGCTGATAAACTCATTGGACAAAAGAAAGCTGTGTTATATGGCGCCATTGTTTTGTGTCTTGGACATGGTGTTTTAGTTTTAACGGATACATGGGCTTTCTATACAGGACTTGGACTTGTGATTTTAGGAGTTGGTCTATTAAAACCAAACATTTCAACAATGGTAGGCGGTTTGTATAAAGAAGGTGATATCCGACGAGATAAAGGGTTTAGTATCTTCTATATCGGAATAAATTTAGGGTCACTTCTAGCGACCTTAATTATTGGATTAGTCGTCAAAAAATGGGGATGGCATTCTGGATTTGGTTTAGCAGGAATTGTGATGTTAATTGGTTTAGTTAATTATATCTATGGACAGAGATTTCTTACACATGTTGGTAATTTTGTTTCTAATGAAAATGACCCAAATGAGATCTCTTATGGAAAATTATATGCTAAATTATTTCAATCCCCTATTCAATTAGGATTTACCATTATTCTCTTAACAGCATCTGCTTTTGGATGGTATGCTCTGGAATGGGGCTACGGATTACTTTTTATATTTTTAACGGCTATTACGTCTTTATTAATGATGATATATAAAGAACTAGATTCTCAGATTTTTAAAGATCGGTTTTTAGTACTGTTACTCTCCTTTATCATGGTAATTGTATTTTGGGGAGCTTTTGAGCAAGCAGGTGGACTAATGAACTTATATACAGAATCAAATACAGATCGTATATTATTTGGTTGGGAAATTCCAACCATAATGTTTCAAAGTTTAAATGCAGGTTTTATTATCATTTTTGCAACTGTTGTAGCAAGTATTTGGGCTAAACGAAAATTAAAAGGAAAAGAAGCGAGTTCTTTATTCAAAATGGCTTTAGGGATTATTATTATGGGATTTGGTTTTCTTTTCATGGTATTTGCAGCTATGGAATTTGAAAAATCAGGAACTTCTAGTATGATTTGGCTTGTTTTAGCTTACTTATTCCACACCATTGGAGAGTTATGTTTGTCACCTGTAGCGTTGTCATTTATAACCAAATTAACCCCAGTGAAATACGCATCTCTAATGATGGGAGTTTATTTTGCCGCTACAGGTCTTGGTAGTAAAGTTGCAGGTATAGTAGGAGAAGCAGCGAGTGATTTTGGAGAATATGCTATATTTTCTGGTATTTTGATTCTAACACTTATCATAGGTTCCTTATTTATTTTAATATTAAAGCCATTAAAACGTTTAACACATGGCGCTGAAGAGAGCGAAAAAAACCTTTAAAATTAAGTCATTCGTAATATAAATAAATGCCCAAAACCGAAATAGTTACGCAAAGACTTAAGTTAAGATTAATTGATTTATCAGATCTAGAGTCAATCCATGAGTTACATTCATTACCAGAATCAGATAAATATAATGCACTGGGAATTCCAGAGACTATTGATGAAACAAAGTCTGTAATACAACCTTGGATTTTAGAGCACCAATCGAATGAAATAAAAAATTATACGTTTGCAATTGACAACAATTTGAACGGCACATTCATGGGGTTATTTGGGGTAAAACTTGGGGATAAAAAATATAAGAGAGCTGAGGTTTGGTATAAAATTCATTCTGATTATTGGAATAAAGGCTATGCAACAGAATCCTTAAAAGCGATTATAAACTTTGGTTTCGAGACACTCAAACTACACCGCATGGAGGCGGGATGCGCTGTAGATAATAAAGGCTCTTTTAAAGTTTTAGAGAAAGCAGGAATGGTTAGAGAAGGACGTCTAAGACAAGTATTACCTTTGAAATCAGGGTGGTCGGATAATTTTGAATATTCAATACTGGAATCCGATGACAGAAAAAACAGCTAAAAACCTTTAAAGTGTTGAATTATTTCCCGAATTTAGTAGATTGAATAATTAACCATTTAACCAATTATGAGTACTGATATTAATGACATGTTCAAAGACAAAGTTTTAGGGCATCCCGCTGGACTTTTTGTATTATTTTTCACAGAGATGTGGGAGCGTTTTTCCTACTACGGGATGCGCGCCTTGCTTGTTATGTTTTTTACCGCATCACTCCTTGATGGAGGCTGGGGCTGGCCACGTGAACATGCCTATGCAATTTTTGGCACCTATACCTCATTGGTCTATTTGTCGACACTCTTAGGAGGCTATTTCGCTGATAAAAAAATCGGTTATCGCTATGCAGTTGTCGTTGGTGCATTACTCATGACATTGGGTCATGGTGCAATGGCGGTTGAAACCCCATTTTTCATTTATTTAGGGCTAACTTTACTGGTATTTGGAAGTGGTTTTTTTAAACCAAACATGACCTCTATTATTTCTGAAATGTACAAAGGAAAAGACGAGAAAAAAGATGGGGCATATACCATTTTTTACATGGGCGTCAATGCAGGAGCCTTTTTAGGAATTCTGCTATGTGGATACCTTGGCGAACAAGTCGGATGGCGTTGGGGCTTTGGTTTAGCAGGTGTTTTTATGTTGTTTGGACTGCTTCAATTTTGGTTTGCTCAAAATATCTTTGGGAACATCGGAACAAAGCCTGTAAAGACTGATGCCACTACAATCGAAGTCAGTGCCGATGAACCAAAACTAAATCCGTTTACACAGCTTCAATTAGGGTTGATAGCCATCGCAGGGATTTTGGGAATCTCATGGATTTTTAATGATCCCATTTCAAAAATCTCAGAAGGTGCCTATAATTTATTTGACTTTAGTATGTTTGGAATGGAAGGTTCAAATCTCGCAATCTTATCCGCTTTAGGACTATTTGTGATACTGTTAGTTATTCGAATTCCTAAATATGACAGAGTTACACGCGATCGTATGTTGGCTGTTATGTTTTTTGCCTTTATTACAATATTCTTTTGGGCGATTTTTGAACAAGCTCCAAGCTCCTTAACCATCTTTGCACGCGATTATACACAGCGTGTTCTTGAGGGGGATGCAGCATTTATTTTCAAAATAGTAAATACCTTAATGACTATAATTCCGTTAGGAATTATCACTTGGGTTTTGTGGCTGTTATTCAAAAAAACGTTTTCAAAATATGCGCTTTCAAATATTTTTCTAGCGATTAGTTTCGTCATCATATGGGCTATTGCTCTTTGGATGTTAACCATAGAGTTTGGAAAAGAAATTGCTGAAGTGCCAGCATCTTGGTTTGGAGTATTAAATTCATTATTTATAATTGCCTTTGCGCCTCTATTTTCAAAGTGGTGGGAAAGCAAATACAACCCAAATGCCAATATGAAATACGCTATTGGAATGATCTTATTAGGAATCGGAATGGCGTGTGTGGCTATCGGCGCTTCTGCTATTGAACCAGGAGCAAAAACTGCTTCTGTCAGTATGATTTGGTTGGTTTTAGTCTACTTTTTTCACACCATGGGCGAATTGTGTATTTCGCCAGTCGCGTTATCTTACGTGAGTAAATTAGTTCCAGGTCGTATGATTGCGATGATGTTTGGAATCTGGTATTTAGCTGTGGCTATTGGAATGAAGTTAGCGGGGGTGTTTGGAGAAGCCTCAGAAGGCATTGCACAATCTGAAGGGTTGAGTTATTTCTTCTGGATTCTAACTGCAGTTGCGGTTGGACTAGGGGTGTTGTCTGCGTTACTCTATCCAGTAATTAAGAAATTAATGCATGGTGTTCGATAATTTTGGTATTATATTTGTTACTTACTTAAAAATGAACATAAAATGAAAAAACATATCATAGTTGTAGTGCTCATGTTGGGCACGACAACACTTATTGCACAAAATATTAATTGGGTAAGTATGAACGAAGCCCTTGCGTTGCAACAAAAAGCTCCCAAAAAAATCCTCATTGATATGTATACGACATGGTGTGGGCCTTGTAAAATGCTAGACAGAAATACATTTACCAATAAAGATTTGATAGCTTTTGTTAATGAACATTATTATCCTGTCAAATTCAATGCTGAAGGCAATGAAGATGTAACCCTAAATGGGCAACAATTTACGAATCCAAATTATAAGCCCGAGATGGCTAAGCGTCGAAATAGTTCACATGAATTTTCTCGTTATCTAGGAGTAAATGCCTATCCGACAATGGTGTTTTTAGGGTTAGATGCTGAGTTACTCGCTCCAATTCCCGGCTATCAAACTGCTCAACAACTTGAGCTGTACTTGAAATTGTTTAAAGATGATACCTATAAAGAAATGAACAACCAAGATGCATTTAATAACTACTAAAAAGCGATTGTGCCTTCTTTTACCCCGTAGTTAGTTAACCTAAAACTCAATAAATGAAAGTTCATATTGAGACGGAACGTCTACTCATAAGAGATTTAGAGGAATATGACGCTAAGGGAATTTTTCAACTCGATTCAGACCCCGATGTTCACGAATTTCTAGGAAAAAATCCAATAAATACTATTGACGAAGCCAAACAAGTGATTGATTTTATAAGGAATCAATATGTTGATAATGGAATTGGACGTTGGGCTATTATTGATAAAAAAACAGATGATTTTATTGGTTGGACTGGATTAAAATACGAACAAGGATTAAGAGTGGACTTCAGTTATTATGACTTAGGTTACAGACTTAGAAAAAAATACTGGGGAAAAGGTATAGCGACCGAATCAGCAATCCAGTCTCTTAAATATGGATTTGAAAAACTCGACTTAAAAGAAATTGGCGCAGCTGCTGATGTTGATCATTTAGTTTCAAATAAAATACTTAAGAAGATTGGACTAAAGTTTATTGAAACATTTAAGTTTGAAGGATCCACATGCAATTGGTATAACCTCAAAAAATCTGAATGGCTAAAATTTAAACCAACCGACGTATACAAGTAGTTTTTAATTTTAAATGTTACTTTATAATGTCGCTTGTTTTAATAATTGACAAAAAAAGCGCCTTTTTCACTAGTCTGGTAAAATTGGATTTTTTTTGCTTCACACGTTAATTTCCAACGTTCTTGGTACGTTTTATAATTGCTTCCATCGCAAATAATTAATTCAGGATGAAGGCTGTCAATCAAACGGTTTAAGTTAATTTTTGGAGATTGCCTCAATATTATCCACTTGGGTTTCACACTATTAATATTGTATATCCCTAGGCTGTCCACCACTAAAAGCAATTTATCGTTAATTTTATAGAGCCCGTGGATGCTGTCAGTAGATTGCGTTTTTATAGCGGCACCAATGTTATAGTCATTTACCATTCGTTGGTTTTTCAAACTTTCTAAATCGTGGTGAATTTCTAGATGTTGATTGGTTTGAAATCCAAAAATACTATGTCTAGATTGATGAAACACAATAAATGAATTTTTAGGACTTAAAGCTGGAAGTTGTTTTGCCAAAACTTGAAAACTTAGGACACAACCTCCCAAAAGCATCAGGTTTTTGAAGGTTTTTTTATGATAAAATAAACCCAATAAAAATAAGAAGATATAGGAGAACACAAGCGCTGTCATATCAAATGAAATTTTATCAAATAGAAACGCTTCTTTAGAGGCGACCCAGTCTACAAACCCATTCATAAACTGAATTGTCCACCCTAAGCTATGGACTAAAATTTCTGGAGGTTGGTAAATTAAAAGCAACACAAACAATACAATTCCTAAGCCGAGTACCAGCATTAAACACGGAATGATTACTAGGTTGCTCACAAAAAACAAGCCCGGAAATTGATGAAAATAATAAAGGCTCAGGGGAAAGACGCCAATTTGAGCGGCAATAGATATTTTTAGTAAATCAAGATGCCAATTAGCAATCTTATTTTTAAAACTCCACCACGAATCTAATATAGGCTTGATTATAATAATGGACGCAACTGCTGCATAACTGAGTTGAAATCCGACATCAAAACAAAATGCTGGTCGAACCAACAAAAGAATAAATGCGGAAATGGCTAAGGTGTTTAATGAGTTTGATGACCGTTTCAAGCCCTTAACGATTGCAAATAAGCTAAACATCGTTACCGCTCTGACCACAGAAGGGGATAAGCCCGCAACAATAGCGAAACTCCATAGGATACAAAGTATAATGAGAAGACGGATAAATTTCCCATGCCTTAAATACAGTAATGGCTTCATGACATATTGAAGAATTAACAATAGAATTCCTATATGAAGTCCTGAAATAGCAAGAATATGAATAGCCCCTGCTTTCTTGTAAGCCTCGTATACATCAGCTGTAATGTCTTGGCGTTGACCTAAAAATAAGGCATTAACAAAAGCGCGTTCAATTGGTTTTAAAGAGAGTGTTTCGAGACGTTTGTTCAAATTGTTCCGAATCGATTGCGCATAGCCTGTAATGGTTTTTGGCGACTGAGGACTAACCAAAACAACGTGTTCTTTTAAAAATACTTGGCGGTAAATTCCTAAACGTTTAAGATAGTTTTTGTAATTAAATTGATAGGGGTTTAATGGTTTGTGAATTGGTTTTATTAATGTTTTGACCAACACTCTTGCGTTTACCGTCAAATCTTCTTTAGTAGATGTTTTACTGAAATTCACTAAGAGCAGTCCAGAAACAGGAATTGAATCAATTTTTAAAAGTTGTACATAATAGCGTTGGTTATAGGTCGTCGGTTTTAATCGTTTTTTTATGATAAATTCAAGGTTGTGTAAACGCTCATCCGTGATGCTATCAAGATGAGTGTAATGAGATTCTGGAAGTGTAGCTGACTGTATTTTTGATATAAAAACACCGATTAAAATCATGACAAGTAATACAATAAATGAGGGCCAATGCATTGTTTTTTTTTGTGACTCACAATAAAAGTGTGTCACGATTAATACAGTAGTTAATAATCCAATAAACCCTAGAATTGAATATATAGAAATAGAAATGTAGTTACTGATAAGGATGCCAATTAGGAGACAAAAAGTGAGCTTTATAATTGGGTAATTAAGGGAGTTCATTGCAGTAGAGATGCCGAACCATTGGTTAATGGATCAGAAGTAGGTTTAGATTAGGGGTTACTCTTAAGCCTCTAATTTAATGAATTATAAATTAATTCTGCAACTTTTAGACTGGCGCCTGATCCTCCTAGTTTTACTTCAAGATCATAATACGCTTCAAATTGGGCTTCACGAACTGGGCCTTGTAAGATTGCAGTCAACTCTTTTGTTAAACGTTCTGAATTAAATTCTCCTTGAATTAATTCGGTAACGACTTCTTTATTTAAAATCAAATTTACTAAGGAAATAAATTTCAGTTTCACTAATCGTTTTCCAATTTGATACGAAATCCAACTCGTTTTATAACACACGACTTCGGGTACTTTAAACAAGGCTGTTTCTAAGGTAGCAGTTCCTGAGGTGACCATAGCTGCATGTGAAATACTTAATAAATCATAAGTGCAGTTGGCTACAAAATGAACACTTTCATTGGCTATAAAAGAGTTGTAAAATTCTGCGTCTTGACTCGGAGCTCCTGCAATCACAAATTGATAGTCGGGAAATGATTTTACAATACTTAACATTATGGAAAGCATTTTTTTAATTTCTTGTTTGCGACTTCCCGGAAGAAGCGCAATAATAGGTTTGTTGTTTAATTGATGTGTTTTACGAAAAACAATTTCATCCACTGGTATTCTGTCCGCAATAGCATCAATAAGTGGATGACCAACAAATTCCACTGGCATATTGTGTTTGTCTTCATAGAATCCTTTTTCGAAAGGAAGGATGACATACATTTTATCAACATCACGTTTGATGGCGGAAATTCGATTTTCTTTCCAAGCCCAAATTTGTGGAGAAATATAATAATGGGTTTTATAGCCTTCAATTTTTGCCCACTTAGCAATGCGCATATTAAATCCTGGATAATCTATAAAAATCAGACAATCAGGTTGAAATTTTTGGATATCAGTTTTACAAAATGCTAGATTTTTAGCGATGGTTCTTAAGTTCATGACAACTTCAAAGAAGCCCATAAAGGCCAATTCTTTGTAATGTTTTACTAAAGTACCGCCTACATTTTGCATCAAGTCACCACCCCAAAATCTAAATTCTGCGTTCGCATCTATTTTTTTTAGGGCCTTCATTAGGTTTGCTGCATGCAAATCTCCTGAGGCTTCTCCAGCAATAATGTAATACTTCATTTATAATTTAATTAAAAATGTTGCAACAGCGATCAAAATAGTGGCAGCCAATACACCACCAGCACGAGAATCTTGTTTTTTTCTAATAAAATAAAAGAAACAAACTAAATTCAAAATGGCCCCTAAGCTTATAAGTTTTCCCATAAAATTTTCGGATTGTGCTACCTCCAAAACTTTAAAAATACTGTCGGATCTACCCGATAATTTGCCTAAGATAACGCCTGCGGTAAATAACCCAATTATATTAGCTAAAAGGCCTACTATAAATCCTTGTAAAAACTCTTTTTTAGTCATTAAAATCCCATTTATTTAATTCTTGTATATAGTGATGTGCGGTCAAATCATAATGCACAGGAACGATAGAAACGTAACCATTTTCAAGCGCCCATTCGTCTGTGTCCTCACCTTTGTCTAAGTTGTTAAATTCTCCAGTAAGCCAATAATAATCGCGGCCAAATGGCGTTTGGCGTTTATCAAATTTTTCAATCCAATTGGCATTCGCTTGACGGCAAACACGAATTCCTTTGATGTCCTGTTCTAAAAGCTTTGGAAAATTAACATTTAGAATAATCCCCTTTTGTAAACCTTGTGTTAAGACTTGTAAAGTGACTGTTTTTATAAACGCTTCAATTTGACTAAAATCTGCTTCCCATTTATAATCTAAAAGTGAAAATCCAATAGCAGGAATACCTTCCATACCCGCTTCAATGGCGGCACTCATTGTACCAGAATAAATCACGTTTACTGATGAGTTTGAGCCATGATTGACGCCAGAAACGCACAAGTCTGGTTTACGATCTAAGAGTTCGTGTACTGCTAATTTTACACAATCTGCAGGAGTTCCAGATGTACTATATTCCGTTTGCGGACCTTTATCAATGCGTTCTCTTTTACAATACAAGGTATCGTTAATTGTGATCGCATGTCCCATTGCACTTTGTGGACTATCTGGTGCTACAACGATAACTTCTCCAATAGTATTCATAACTTTTATTAGAGTACGAATGCCTGGTGCAGTGATGCCATCATCATTGGTGACCAAAATTAAAGGTCTTTTTGTCATTTATGATACGTTTAAGTTCCTACAAAAGTAAGTAATTTGTAGCGTATTTGATGATTTGAGACGCTTTAACAAAAAATTATTACCATTCCATATGGTTAGCATTATTTTTTCTTATACTTTAGAATATTATTTATAAGTTCCAAAAAACAATACATTCCTATGAAACGAAATATAAACTTTTTTCTAGTCTCTATCCTTATTGCTTTTGCGTCTTGTAGTTTTACACCCAAATCATTTGATGACCCAGATAAAGACAAGCTTTTAATGCAATTGATCACCTATTTGTTGGAAGAGGGGCATTTTGAACCAAAGGCTATAAACGATGATTTTTCCGAGGGCGTATATACAAGTTTTTTAAATCAAGTTGATCCGTTTAAAAATTATTTCTATCAATCAGATATTGATGATTTTGAGCGTTTTAAAACTGATATTGACGATCAAATTTTAGACCAAGAGGTTCGTTTTTTCAATCTTGTCTATGAGCGTTTAATGATACGTATCGAAAATTCTAGAGAGGTTTACAGTCAAGTTTTAAACAAACCATTTGATTACAATTTAGAAGAAACATTCAGTACAGATTACGAAAATAAAGCCTACCCAACATCCAAATTTGAGATGAAAGAAAATTGGCGTAAACAGCTTAAGTTCTCTACACTTTCAAATTATTATGATTTAGTAACTAATGAAGAAAAAGACGACGACGGTTATAACAACGAAAAAAAATCAAATACAGATTTAGAAATTGAAGCCAGAGAAGCCATTTTAAAGTCCTTAAATGAAACGGCGAGTTATATGGATGATCTAAGACGAGACGATTGGTTATCGATTTATATTAATACGATTGCCGAAGAATTTGACCCGCACACATTTTATTTTGCGCCTCAAGATAAAGACCGTTTTGACGCCCAAATGTCTGGAAAGTACGAAGGCATTGGAGCACGTCTTCAAAAACGAATGGATGAAATTAGTATTACGGAACTTATTTCTGGTGGATCTGCATGGCGTCAAAATAAGTTAGAAGTTGGTGATGTGATTCTGAAAGTGAGACAAGAAGATGAAATTGAGGCCGTCAATGTAGTTGGTATGCGCCTAGATGATGCAGTCAAACTGATCAAAGGACCAAAAGGAACAAACGTTATATTAACGCTTAAAAAAGTTACTGGAACCATAGAGGACTTAAGTATTCCTAGAGATGAAATAGAACTAGAAGAAACCTATGCCAAATCGTCTACCGTCAAAAAAGAGGGTGCTACATTTGGGGTCATTAATCTTCCAAAATTTTATGTTGATTTTGAAGATTACAACAATCGAAATGCGGCAAGTGATGTCAAAAAAGAAATTGAACGTTTAAAAGCTGAAGGCATGCAAGGATTAATCTTAGATTTAAGAAATAATGGTGGAGGTTCTCTAAAGACTGTTGTTGATATGGGAGGTTTATTTATTGAAGAAGGTCCTATTGT
This sequence comes from Flavobacteriaceae bacterium, assembly GCA_029252105.1. Taxonomy (GTDB): domain Bacteria; phylum Bacteroidota; class Bacteroidia; order Flavobacteriales; family Flavobacteriaceae; genus Hel1-33-131. The sequence goes on from JAQXCA010000026.1 coordinate 23,519, forward strand.
TCAGGTGCGTTCTACTGGCGAAGACAAAGAAGTTTTAAAAGATACAGACCGATCTATTGACTGGAAAGGGCCACTCGTAATTTTAGTTAATGAATTATCGGCATCAGCTTCCGAAATTTTAGCCGCTGCAATGCAAGACTATAAACGTGCGATTGTCATTGGTAGTAAACAAACCTACGGAAAAGGTACCGTTCAAAATATTGTAGATTTGAACCGTATGATTCGAGGAAATACCAACGGGGACATGGGAGCTTTTAAGTTTACAACTCAAAAATATTACCGTATCAATGGCGGCTCCACCCAGTTAGAAGGCGTCAAGAGTGATGTAGTTGTTCCAGACCGTTACAGTTATATAGATATCGGAGAAAAAGATCAAGACAACCCATTGGCATGGGATGAAATTGCGCCTGCAAATTATACGATTTGGGAAAGTACCTTTGATTACGATAAGACCATTCAAAACAGTAAAGACCGTATGAATACTAGTGCCGGAATTAAGCTTATTGATGATAATGCACGCTGGGTGAAAACCATGAGAGATCAATCTGAATACCAATTGAATTTCTCAGCCTACTCAAAAAATCTCGAACAGAAAGAATCAGAAGCAAAACGCTTTGATAAACTATCAGAATACCAAACAAATCTAAGCTTTGAGTCTTTGCCCTACGAGCTCCCTTTAATGGCACAAGACTCCGTATTAAAAATTAATAGAACCCGCTGGCATGAAAATTTAAGTAAAGATATATACATTGAAGAAGCTATTAATGTGTTAAGCGATTTAAAAAATTCGTATAAAATTAATAAATTAGCACAGATAAAAGATTAATCGCGAATGCAAAAACAAGGACTAACGACACTAGCACTCCAAAAATTTAAAAAAAGTTTATGGGGTGTTTTTAGTTTTTGGTTTATTATATTTTTGGCATTTATTTCGGTATTTGCCTATGTTTTAGCACCTGATAATTCTCAGTATGCGAACCAAATGCATTTACCGATACACTCTAAACAACCAGGGTTTACGATAGACATGCTTATCATTCCGAACAATTTATCAACGAATCAGAGTTTTTTGAATCGGATGTTTTTTGGGGCTACCAATCCCCCCTCTGAAATACCAATAACAAGTTCCAAGTTTGAATTGCATCAAATAAAATATACCGAATATGCCTCAGAAGGCCTTCAGGGGTTAGAAAAAACGGTAGAGATTCCTGAAAATTTAGAAACATCATTACGCCCTTTTATCGCCCAAAAAACATTTTATTTTGGAACTGATAACTATGGAAGAGACCTCCTAAGTCGAATCTTAGTCGGAGCACGAATTTCATTTTCGATTGGTTTTGTCGCTGTTTTTATTTCTCTTCTTATTGGGATTATACTAGGGGGTATTGCTGGTTATTTTGGAGGTAAATGGGATAAATTTATTATGTGGATTATTAATGTGACGTGGTCAATTCCTACGTTACTCTTGGTTATTGCAATTACATTGGCATTAGGGAAAGGGTTTTGGCAAGTATTTATTGCCGTTGGGCTCACCATGTGGGTTGAAGTCGCTCGTATCGTTAGAGGTCAGATAATGAGTGTGAAAGAAATGCAATATGTCACTGCGGCCCGAGCTTTAGGATATACAGATTTCAGAATTATCTCGAAACATATTTTACCAAATATTCTAGCACCGATTATTGTAATATCTGCGGCTAATTTTGCCGCTGCGATTCTAATCGAAAGTGGACTAAGTTTTTTAGGTATTGGCGCACAACCACCAATGTCTAGTTGGGGCGCAATGATTAAAGATCATTATAATTATATCATTTTGGGAAAACCCTACTTAGCACTCATTCCTGGATTGTGTATCATGAGTTTGGTAATGGCTTTTATGCTGATCGGAAATTCCTTGAGGGATGCTTTGGATGTGAAAGCTTAATTATTCATTTCAGGGGGATAACTACATAAAATTGAATTCACAAATGAATTGATGCGTTCGTCTTTATACTTTACGCTTGTAGTAAGATTTCCACGACCAATGCCTTGCCAAATAAGTTCTTTTTGTTTGGCGTCAATCAAATCGATATATAAAGTGCCTTGTGTGGAATTCGAAATGTTATACTGTGCTCCAAAAAAAGGCCCTCGACCAAAACCCCAGCCATAACCCCAACCATAACCAAAAGAACCAAAATTATTATTCTGGACATTGATTTGTTGTTTTTCTTTTGTAAAAAAGTTGACTAACAAATCGGGAGTTGCTGATTTCGTAAAACCTTTCTCTACTAGGGCAGTTTCGATAGCACGTAAAATACGACGTTTATCTAAGTCACTTATTTCTGCACGATCTACACCTTCTTTATGAAACCCAAACGTTTTATACGTTTTAAATGGTGCTACTTTATCATAATCAGTCACCACACGTACCGATTGACACGAGCTTAGAACTAATACGGCAATTACAAAAGATAGTATTTTAGTTTTCATAAGAATTGTTTTTATAGATTATTAAAAAGCGTTTCATCAACACCGTTTGGTACAGTTATTTTTAACAATGGTTCAGCAGCCATCGCTCGTTTGATGGCAAATATAGCACCCTCATTTCGAGCCCAGTTACGTCTTGCGATACCATTATTCACATCCCAAAACAACATGGACTTCAAACGTCTTTCTGCTTTTTTAGTACCATCAATAACCATACCAAAGCCGCCGTTAATCACCTCGCCCCAGCCTACACCACCGCCGTTATGAATACTCACCCAAGTTGCGCCTCGGAAACTATCGCCAATCACATTTTGAATGGCCATATCTGCTGTAAACTGAGAGCCGTCATAAATATTACTTGTTTCTCTGTAGGGCGAATCGGTGCCTGATACGTCATGATGATCTCGTCCTAAAATCACAGCGCCAATATCGTTGTTTGCTATAGCGGTATTAAATGCTTCTGCAATTTTCATGCGTCCTTCGGCATCGGCATACAAAATCCGTGCTTGAGACCCGACGACTAATTGGTGAGCTTGTGCGCCTTTAATCCACTGAATATTATCGGTCATTTGTTGCTGAATTTCCGGCGGAGCTTCTTTTTTTAGAGTTTCTAAAACCCGGCACGCGATAGCATCTGTTTTTGCAAGATCTTCAGGTGTTCCTGAAGCACAAACCCATCGAAAGGGGCCAAACCCATAATCAAAACACATGGGACCCATAATGTCCTGAACATAGCTAGGGTATTTGAAATCAATTCCGTTTTCGGCCATAATATCGGCACCAGCTCGCGACGCTTCTAATAGAAAAGCATTTCCATAGTCAAAGAAATAAGTGCCTCTGTCAGTATGCTTTTGAACTATGGCTGCATGACGTCTTAGGGATGTTTTTACTTTTTCTTTAAATAATTCAGGGTCAGAACCCATAAGTATGTTTGCTTCTTCGTAGCCCATTCCAGCCGGATAATATCCACCTGCCCAAGGATTATGTAATGATGTTTGGTCACTTCCTAAATCGACATGAATGTTAGCGTCGTAAAATTCTTCCCATACATCAATCACATTTCCTAAATATGCAATGGAAACAATTTCTTTATCTTTTTTTGCTTTATGAACTCGTTGAACGAGCGTTTCTAGATCTGTAAACATTTCATCGACCCAACCCTGTGAATGGCGCGTATAAAGTGCTTTTTCATTAACTTCTGCACAGACTGTAATACAACCCGCAATGTTTCCTGCTTTTGGTTGGGCGCCGCTCATACCACCCAACCCTGCTGTCAAAAATATATTTCCTAGCGGCGGTTTGTTTAGTTTTCTAAAAGCATTCAAAACCGTAATGGTGGTACCATGAACTATGCCCTGTGGACCAATATACATATAGCTACCAGCCGTCATTTGACCGTATTGTGAAACCCCTAAGGCATTAAATTTCTCCCAGTCGTCTGGCTTGGAGTAATTAGGAATCATCATCCCATTGGTGACGACCACTCTTGGTGCTTCGACGTGCGACGGAAATAATCCCATCGGATGTCCAGAATACATCACTAAGGTTTGAGTGTCGGTCATTTGTGATAAGTACTGCATGGTAAGACGGTATTGTGCCCAATTTGAAAACACGCTTCCATTTCCACCATAAGTAATCAATTCATGGGGGTGTTGTGCAATCGCATCATCTAAATTATTTTGAATCATTAACATGATGGCGGCAGCTTGTTTGCTTTTTGCGGGATAAGCATCAATTGGTCGTGCTACTATTTTATGCGTAGGACGAAAGCGGTACATATAGATACGTCCATAAGTATCCAATTCGTTTTTGAACTCTTTAATAAGTGTTGGATGGTGTTTTTTGTCAAAATAACGCAACGCATTTTTAAGTGCTAATTTTACGTCTTCAGCGCCTAAAATTGATTTTCGTTTAGGGGCATGATTATAGCTGTCATCATAGGGACGTATGGGTGGTAGTGTTGCTGGTATGCCTTCTAAAATTTCATCTTTAAATGTAAGCTCTATAGTATTCACTTCGTTGATTTTTGTGTATTAGTACTGGTGTTATAGCCGTACGGACAATGCTTACAACCGCTCTCACAGCAATACCCGCGTTTAAGATGATATTGTTCCGTAAAACAACGATATCCCTGTTCGGTGAGGTAATAATCATCCTCTTCTATGGGAATGTGTTTTTTCATATAAACAAATATAATGTAAATTTTAGAGACCTAACTTCTTAGGAACTGTAGCTTTATTGTTGTGATACTGAACACTATTGTGAAAGTATTTAGTATTTTTACGTTTTAGACTTTACAGCAATGCTCTCTATTAAATCGTTAGATAATATTCGTTTAAACGCTCAGGTGTCTCTGAAGCCAGATTACTTGATACATCCAACGGTATCAGGGAATAAATATAGAAAGTTAAAGTATAATTTAGAAAAAGTTCGCTCAGAACATCATAAAGGAATTCTTACGTTTGGTGGGGCGTTTTCAAATCATATTGCTGCTACAGCGGCAGCAGGTCAGGCATTGAATATCCCAACAGTAGGTATTATTAGAGGGGAAGAATTAGCGTCTAAAGCGGAATTGAATGCCACGCTAAGTTATGCAAAATCTTGTGGTATGCATTTAGAATTTGTAACGCGTTCTGTGTATAAAGAAAAAACTGATCCAGAGTATTTGAACTCACTTTTAGAACCCTTTAAAAATTTTTACATCCTTCCAGAAGGAGGTTCAAACGGTCTCGCTGTTAAAGGGTGTGAGGAAATTTTAACTCAAAAAGATCAGGCTTTTGATATCATTTGTTGTGCTGTTGGAACTGGGGGTACTATAGCAGGGCTTATTAACGCGAGTTTACCGTCGCAAAAAATTATTGGATTTCCGGCGCTCAAAGGCGGTTTTTTAAACGAAGATATTTGTAAATTTGCAACACAGTCAAATTGGGAGCTTTGGGATACCTATCATTTTGGAGGCTATGCCAAAGTGGATTCTAAATTAATAACATTTATGAACCATTTTAAAGCCATCTATAATATTCCTCTAGATCCTGTATACACAGCTAAAATGATGTATGGCATTTTTGATGCGATTCAAATAGGAAGAATCTCAAAAGAAGCTAAAGTTTTAGCTATTCATACTGGAGGACTACAAGGGGTTGAAGGGATGAATTTAAAATTAAAACGAAAGCAACTAGAACTCATAATTTAGTTATGAAGCATCCAAAGTTTGAAATTGAAACCCAAGAAAAATATTAAAAGAATAAACTTTGTGATTACTAAAAAACATTAAACATATGAAACGCATTATTATTGTTATTTTTTTAGGACTATTAATCTCAAGTTGTGGGGCGCGACGTAAGGCAAAACTAAAGGTAATGTCTTCAAAAGTGGAGATCACAATAAATAAGACCTCTAAGCCTGAGCCTTCAAAAAACACGCCTGTTACCAATAATGCTTTAGATTATATATCATATTATAAATCGATTTCTATCAGTGAAATGTATCTTTATGGAATTCCTGCGAGTATCACTTTAGCTCAAGGTATTTTAGAATCTGGTTCCGGAAAAGCGCGTTTGGCACGTGATGCAAATAATCATTTCGGTATCAAATGCCACGATTGGAAAGGTGCGCGTGTATATCATGACGACGATAAGGCTCAAGAATGTTTTCGGAAATACAAAGACCCTAGTCAATCTTTTCGGGATCATTCAGAATTTTTGGCAAATAGGAAACGCTATGCGGGTTTATTTAAATTAAAAAAAGACGATTATAAAGGATGGGCCAAAGGTCTCCGTAAAGCGGGCTATGCTACCGATCCGAAATACCCTCAAAAGTTAATTAGCTTAATTGAACGGTATGAGCTTTATAAATATGATGTGAAGTCCAAAAAGTCACGTACCAAAAATGAATCTTCATCGCCGTCTTCAAAAGTTCAGTATACCGTCAAAAAGGGAGATACTTTGTATTCGATTTCAAGATTATATAACACTACTGTTGACGCTATAAAGCAACAAAATAATTTGAGATCAACAGCTTTAACTATTGGACAACAACTTATCATTTCTTCAAACTAATTACATGAGATATCAACGCAGTAGTCAATTATTCAAAGCCGCTTCAGATGTTATTCCCGGTGGTGTCAATTCACCAGTTCGTGCTTTCAAAGCCGTAGGAGGGACGCCTATTTTTGTCAATAAAGCAAAAGGCGCTTACTTGTATGACGCCGACGGCAATCGCCTTATCGATTATATCAATTCGTGGGGGCCAATGATTTTAGGTCATGCCTATCCACCTGTGATAGATGCTGTGGTTGAGAAAGCACAACTGGGAACATCTTTTGGAATGCCCACAGAAATTGAAACCAAAATTGCTGAATTAGCGGTTTCTATGGTTCCAAGTATAGATCAAATTCGGTTTGTGAACTCTGGAACAGAGGCCTGTATGAGCGCTGTACGTTTGGCACGAGGATTTACTGGAAAAGAAAAAATCATAAAATTTGCAGGCTGTTACCATGGACATTCAGATTCCTTTTTAATTCAAGCGGGAAGTGGTGCGGTAACTTTTGGAAGTCCAAACAGCCCCGGAGTCACAGAAGGCACTGCGAAAGACACACTATTAGCACCCTATAATAACTTGGAAGCTGTAGCTACAATTTTTGAAGCAAATCCATCTGAAATTGCGTGTATTATAGTGGAACCCGTTGCGGGAAATATGGGGTGTATTCCACCACAACCTGGTTTCTTAGAAGGTCTTAGAGCTTTATGTGACTCTCATCAGGCAGTTTTAATTTTTGATGAGGTTATGACGGGCTTTCGTTTGGCAAAAGGAGGCGTTCAAGAATTGTATGGCGTTACTGCCGATATTGTGTGTTTTGGAAAAGTAATTGGCGGCGGATTGCCAGTTGGTGCTTTTGCAGCACGGCATGAAATCATGAGCCATTTAGCCCCTTTAGGACCTGTTTATCAGGCTGGAACTTTGAGTGGAAATCCCTTAGCAATGGCGGCAGGGTATGCGATGCTTCAGGCATTAGAGTCGGACGCTAAAGTGTTTGATCGCTTGGCAGAAAAAACAGCCTACTTACACAAAGGAATTGCAGCTGCTTTAACAGCACACAAAATTTCACATACGATTAACAGAGTAGGGTCTATGATTTCGATTCATTTTTCAGAAACTCCAGTAGTAGATTTCGAAACGGCTGCTGAAGGAAATAACGCTCGTTTTAAAACCTTTTTTCATGGGCTTCTTGATGCAGGAATCTATATTGCACCCAGTGCTTTTGAAACTTGGTTTATTACGGATGCTTTAACTTATGAGGATTTGGACGAAACAATTGCGGCTGTTGCCAAAGTTGCGCCTACCCTATAAGGGTTTCAAAACTAATTTTCGAAGGCCTACAAATACCAATATAAAAGCGGAGTACCCTATAAAAAATGGAATCACATAAGCTTCTAGTTGTAAAGCCAGCATGGCTGCCATAAATAAAAGCTGAAATCCGAGCCCGTACATGGATACCAGCGTCATAAACCATTTTGGAAATGGAGGACTATCACTTGCATTTTTATCCATATAATACATGATCTTATCAAAAGTGATGTATAAAACATCATAAATTTTATAACAGATATTAACGGCACGTTGACTTTCGCCTTTGAGCGCTTTTGGTGCAGCATCCTCAAAAACACGGCTTGTGGAGTCGCCTTCTACAGCATTTCTTAAAATGACATAATAGTAGTTGTAGACGGTACCCTGCAATTGAATCCCAAAAAAAGCAGCTAACATATACAGTATTGACCCATCTGTAATGTACCAAAAAGCTAATAGAAAACAAAAATTAAGAATAAAGTCGGCAATAGAATCATAATATCGTCCTGTATAAGAAGGCGTGTTTTTTAATCGTGACAATTCGCCATCCGCAGCATCTAAAATAGATTTTAGAATGATGAAAAATGCAGCAGTTTTATAGTAGCCATTAAGCATACATCCAATAGCTATAAGTCCAGCTACAATAAAAAGTGTTGTCACGTGAATTGGTGTGAATCGCGTGTGTTTAAGCTGGTTTGCAATCCAATTGCCTCCGCTACGACCATAGTCGGATAAGTCTAAAAACTGATATTGTTTTGGAAGTTTCCCCATGCTAAGCCACTTGTAAATTGGTTAATTATATACGGCGGCTAATGTACAATCATTTTTTGGAATTAATTTTTCAAATACGCCTTAATCCATAGTACACAAAAACTTATAAGCATAATAGCATAAAGTTTTTAAAAAATAGTATATTTAAACACTTGCAATTTTCGCGAGTTTTTTTGCGCTAAAAAATGACCACTTTAGAAAAAAAATTAAAAAACCCTGTGTGGTTTTCATTAAATGAGACCCATAAAAAGTTTAGAATAGAATTTGACGGTGTTCAGTTTTACCATCCAGAAGTCTGTACATTCGGCGCTTTTACGGATGTTACTAAAACAGCCAATACATTAAATACGTATTCAAAATCGTCCCAAAATTTCTTTTTAGTTTCAGAAAATGAAACTCCACTAATAGACTCTAAAATAGTAATTCTAGAAAAAAAAATTGAAGGGTGTCAAATGATTTTAGACCATTTAGTTGATGTTAAAATTACAGAACAAATTGTTCCTTTGACAGAAAAATATCGCGATGAAATTTATGATTTAATATGGTTGGTGATGCCAGGATATTATCAAAAAAGATCCTTTGAAATGGGTAATTTTTTCGGAATATTAAAACACGGTAAATTGGTTTCAATATCTGGTCAACGCCTCCAAACAGATGATTTCATTGAAGTAAGTGCAGTGGTTACACATCCAGATTATACGCGAAGAGGTTATGCAAAACAATTGGTTGCACACACCACAAAAGAAATTTTAAAATCTCATAAACTCCCTATTTTACATACAGATAAAGGCAACTCAGCGATTCCTCTTTACGAAAAATTAGGTTATAAAATTACACGAGACATGAATTGGTGGTTTTATGGTAAGAAATAGTTTTACTCCTACACAATTAAATAAATCCTTTTTCTTTAGCCACAATAATCAGTTGTTTGTCTTCAAGACTTGAGACATCAAAAATCTTTTTTAGTTGTCGTTTTCTTTTTTCTATGCCCGCTATTGAAAGCGGTAAAATATTTGGAAGTTCTTTCATTCGAGTTCCCGTTGACAATTCATATAAAATTCTTCTGTCAATAGCGTCTATAAAAAAATTATTTTCAATTTGAGTTCGAAGTAATTTAAGTACTGTATGACTATAATAGGGCGGATCTGTCAGAACGGTGTGAATCGTCTGAATGAGTTCTTTAGGAGTGATATCGTTTTTTATTAAAAAACCATCGGGATTGATACTTCTAAGAATACTGTCCACGCGGTAGTTGTCGTTTAATGTTGTAGCTACAATGATTTTTGTTTTAGGGAATAATTTGTTTATTTTCAAACCTAAATCTTCTCCTGAAAGTGCTTTGTGATCTTTTGACGGTGGTAGTTTCATGTCTAAAAACACCAAACCAGGCTCCTTTCCTTTTCGCTTATATCCATTAATTAATTGCAGTGCACTGTCACAGTTCTCAGCAATTTGTATGGTGAAATTAATAGCACTTTGTTGTGCTGTATAATACTTTAGTGCTGTTTTGTATGCCTCTACAATTAATGGATGATCATCAATAATTAGAACTGGATATTTTTTAATTGCCATTTTTGAGTTGTTTAAATTGGGATTTTGATTATTATTTGAGTCCCTTTGTTATGTTTTGAAACGATACTGAATTTGCCATTTAATTTCTCTGTTCTAGATTTCATGTTTTTGATTCCAATGCCTTTACGCTTTTGCTTTGCGTCAAAACTGACGCCGTCATCTTTTATCTCCATCAATAGTTTTTTATTATGAAACCAGAAATTCAATGTTACCTTTGTTGCTGAAGCGTGTTTGAGTATATTTAGTAATGCTTCTTGCAAAATCCTAAATAGGTTCACTTTTGTAATTTGATTTATGTGTTGCCAGTCAATAGCCGGATCAAAATCCAGTTTAAATGTGAAGTCTCCCAACTTACTTTTGCTTTCCATTAGATTATGAATGATACTTGAAAAATTTATCTGAGAACTAGTAGTGTTGTCACTTAATTTATGACATACATCTCGTATTTCTTTTTCTATTGTTTGTAATTCATTTAAAAATGAAACATGATCATTTTTCGTTTTTTCATTCCCTTCGATATTTAAAAATCCAAGACCTAACCGGGTCCCAAATAAACGTCCTAGCACACCATCATGCAAATCTTCTGCTATTCGGTTACGTTCAAGGATGCGTTCATTTTCTATTTTCTCTTGTTGTTTTAAAGAGATTAAATACACTTGTTCATTTGCTTTTTGTTGTTCATTCTCAAAAAGTAGTGCTCTTTTTTTTGATTTTTCATCCGTTATATAAATTGAAAACCCAAAGACCAAAAACAATATTGAACTAATGGTTATAATCCATATTTTTTGCTGTAAAAGGCGTTGGGTTTCCTCGATGTATTCGTCTGTTTCGTATGCAATTCGTGTAAACTTATTTTGAATGTTACGTTCTATTACGATCAAGCTATCACTAAAATCGATGTGCTTTTTTAAGTAAATTGCCGAATTTCTTTTGTCCAAGTGCGCCAAAACAGATAGTGTTTCCAAATAGTCCCGACCGTTTCTAATGTCTTTCGCTAATGCGTTGGCTTCTTTTGCATATGCTATAGCTTTGAGTGTGTCTTGAGCGTAGGCATAATAGTGTGCAAAATGAATTTTACTGATAACGACACCCGATTTACGGTCTTGATTCATTCGTATGTCCAAAGCCTCTTGCAGTGCATTAGCAACATTAGTGGTGTCTTTCATTAACAGTTGGCAATAGGCTTTGTTGTCAATGGTACGCGCATAATTCTCTATGTTTGAAGCCTTTAAATGTTTGTTTTTTAGAAGGGCATTAAAGTTTTGCAATGCATTTATATAATCTCCTTTTTTCAAATAGGTGTTTCCAATATTATTTAAAACAGCTTGTCGAAGATTGTTGTTGTTTTTTACCTTCTTAAGATTTTCAATGGCTTTTTCAAAATAGAATAAAGCCTTATCAAATTTCGAAATGTCGTTTTGTAAGTTGCCCAAATGGTTATAGCATGAAAATAAAGATTTGTAGTTTTCTGTTTTTTTAAAGATCTCAATGGCCTTAAACGTTAAAACTTCACTTCCTGTATAATCTTTAAAGCGCCCTTTAATAAATGCCATTCCATATTGGACATACGCTAATTCTGACAGTTGTCCAATTTTTTCAAAATAGTCTTGAGCCATGTTAAAGTGGTAATAGGCATTGTCATAGGCTTCGTTGTTCACATAATAAGTGGCGTAATTCCAATGGGCGTCGCCTATGGCAAACGAATCTTTTAGAGTCGTTGCTAGCTTCAAAGCTTCGGCGTTATGTGCTTTAAATAATAGTGTATCGCCTAGTTTTAGGTGCTGATAAGCATTTGAGGTTAACTTCCGTGTTCGAAGGGTGTCAGTACGATTAGCTTTAATGCTGTGGTAGCATTTTAGTAAAAACTGTTTGCGTTGCTCTAGGGTATAGGTTGTGTTTTTAGAAGCTTTCGTCCAATAGTTTACACTATCAATTTTAGAAAACAACAACTCATATTGTGTTCGGATAGGTTCATTCTCATTCGCGTGGGCCATGAGTCCAAACAAAACGCCTGCGGCAAGCCATTGGTATATGTAGTTAGGTTTCAAAAAGAAAGGGGTTTTAAGCAAAGTACTAAAAAAAGCCTTTAATAAATTTTATTAAAGGCTTTTTTTTATGTGGTGTAGGAATTATTCTTTACCGCCATTTTGCACGTTAGCAGAATCATCGCCAGTGGCTTGGGTGTCTTCTACAGCGTTTGTGCGGTCATCTTCCAAAGCTTGTGGGCTGCAAGACGCAAAAAATAGTGTGATTGTCAGTAAAGAAAAAATTAGTTTCAGGGTTTTCATAATTCAAAATTTTATAGGTTAGTAATTGTTTTTTTAAGTCACAAATGTGGTGTGTTCTATTCATATTATAAATGATGAGTAGAGTAGTAGTTAGTTACAAGGAATTCCTACGGCAAACATACAATGAAGCCTTGTAATAACGACTACGTTAACAGTTGTTTTTAGTGATAGGAAGCGTTTTGTTAGTGAACACCCGAGTTTTGATAGGGAAGTTAATTTAGCGTAAACAGTGCTTTTTCAGATAACACCTCGTTAATTTCCTGAATATTGCCTAGAAATGTTTTTGAAAAGGGCAGCTTATGTGAATTCTTAATAATACACGTGGATTTCCCGTAATGAATCCTAGAAATACAATTTATGTTTATGATATAACTTTTATGAATTCTATAAAAAGACTTAGGTAGCGATTTTTCAAAAATCTTAAGGGTTTTATAGGCACTAATGACTTTGCCGTCTATCATGTAAAAATCGGTTGTATTGTTGTCGGCTTTTAAATACATAATATCAGAAATATCTAGATAATGATAATCTTTATGTGATTTTAGACAAATAGTATCAATTTCTTTTTTGGGTAGGCATTTAAGTGTTTTTAGAAGACACTTTCTAATAGAAAACTCATCCATAGGTTTTAAAAGAAAGTATAAAAAGTTATATTTATAAGCATTAAAAGCTTGTTTTTCGGAGGAAGAAAGCGCTATAAAGATAGGACTATCATCCATGAAAAGTGTCGTTTCAAAAAGCATTTCAAGGAAATTAATTTTATTAGACTCTATGTTAATAAAAATAATCGCAGGTTTTTTAATTAAAATAGCATTTAGGACTTCGTCTTGGTTTTCACGTATAATACTAAAGGCTATTTGTGTGTATTCATTCCCTACAGTTTTTATGAAATCAACGGTTTTCTGATCATCATCTATAATTAAACATTCTATAGCCATACCTTTTAGAAGCAATTTAAGAACTCAAATTGAAATGTTGAGGTAAATTTGTATTACAATAAGTAAGGCTAAGACTTGCTATTTTACTGTATTATAATACAATTTTTTAAACACCAACAGAGAAAGCCGTTCTAGACCAGATTTAGTAGGTATATAAAAAGAGAAACCAACATGTTCAAAAAGATGGCTATGAACACTAGTTTTGAAGGGAGAAGTTGGTGTTTTGTTTTACAAGTATGGTGGTTTGATTCCAAAAAAAAACGCTTGCAACTTTGCAAACGTTTTTAAAATATATATAAAGTGTAGTAATTAAATTTTAGCAGACTTTACCGTTTTGATAATACGTCCTGCAATCTTGTAAGGATCTCCATTAGAAGCAGGTCTTCTGTCTTCTAACCAGCCTTTCCAACCTTTTTCTACAGCAATGATTGGAATTCGAATTGATGCGCCTCTGTCGGAAACTCCCCAAGAGAAATCTGTAATTGCAGCCGTTTCGTGTAAGCCAGTCAAACGTTGATCGTTAAACTCACCATAAACTTCAATATGCTCTTTAACAACAGGTCTGAATGCTTCACAAATCTTAGCATAAACTTCTTTGTCTCCACAAGTTCTTAAAATTGAGTTAGAGAAGTTGGCATGCATACCAGAACCATTCCAGTCCATATCTTTTCCTAATGGTTTTGGGTGGTAATCAATATAGTAACCATACTTTTCAGTTAAACGGTCCAATAAATAACGTGCAATCCATATTTCATCACCAGCTTGTTTAGCGCCTTTTGCAAACAATTGGAATTCCCATTGTCCAGATGCAACTTCTTGGTTTATCCCTTCAAAATTTAAACCGGCATCAATACATAAATCTGCATGTTCTTCAACTAAAGCACGACCATGAGTGTTTTTACCTCCAACAGAGCAATAGTACATGCCTTGTGGAGCAGGATATCCTCCTACAGGGAACCCTAAAGGTAATTGTGTTTTTGTATCCATGATAAAATATTCTTGCTCAAAACCGAACCAGAAATCATTATCATTATCATCAATAGTGGCTCTTCCATTAGAAACGTGAGCAGTACCATCTGCGTTCAAAACTTCTGTCATTACCAGATATCCATTAATTCTTGCAGGATCTTTGTAGATCGCAACAGGCTTTAATAAACAGTCAGAAGCACCTCCAGATGCTTGTTTTGTAGATGAACCATCAAAAGACCAGTTATCCAGTTCTTCTATTGTTCCCTGAAAATTTTCGTGCTCTTCGACTTTGGTTTTACTTCTCATATTTTGAGTTGGAAAATATCCATCTAACCAAATATATTCTAATTTAATTTTTGCCATAATTTTTTAAATGTTTAATATAATGACAACAAATATAAAAATAATGAGAGTTACTCTATTTTTTAAGGGTATATTTTATCAACACCACCATCTTTTTATTGAATACCCTATTTTTTTATGGGTTTCATTATATTTTTCATATTTTAAGGCTTAGTAAATTTTATATTTGTTAATAAATATTTTCACGCAGGCTCGTTTTTAATACGATTATTTTATTTTTGTATTCAAGATTTTCATTAAACCCTAATAGTTATGTCAACACTTAGATTTCATGCCCTCAAACAATCCTTAGACCGTCCCCCTACACAGGTTGGAAAAGAAGTTAAACAATCTGAAATTTTTGGAGCCAATGTTTTTGGATTCAAAACGATGCGTCAATTTTTGACTAAAGATGCGTTTAAAAGCCTCATGCGCGCCATTGATAAAGGTGATAAAATCAACCGTTCTATTGCCGATCAAATTGCGTCTTCTATGAAAGATTGGGCTATGGCTAAAGGCGTTACGCATTATACACACTGGTTTCAACCCCTAACAGGTGCTACTGCCGAAAAACATGACGCCTTTTTTGAAACCCTTGGAAATGGCGAATCATTGGAACGTTTTGAAGGCAACCAATTGGTACAACAGGAGCCTGATGCTTCTTCGTTTCCCAATGGGGGCATACGAAATACTTTTGAGGCGCGTGGGTATACCGCGTGGGATCCCACTTCACCAGCTTTCATCTACGGAACTACACTGTGTGTGCCCACTGTATTTGTGGCCTACACTGGTGAGGCTTTAGACTATAAAACCCCTTTACTTCGAGCGCTAAATGCAGTCGATCATGCGGCAACCGATGTCGCTCGTTATTTTGATAAAACAGTCAAAAAAGTGACAGCATCTTTAGGATGGGAACAAGAATATTTTCTGATTGATAAGGCTTTAGTCGCCTCTCGACCAGATTTAGAAATGACCGGACGTACGCTTTTAGGTCACAGTTCTGCCAAAGATCAACAACTCGATGATCACTACTTTGGTACCATTCCTGCGCGAGCCTTAAATTTTATGCGCGACCTTGAAACAGAATCTATGCTGTTAGGGATTCCCGTAAAAACACGCCATAATGAAGTAGCTCCAAATCAATTTGAGTTGGCCCCTATTTATGAGGAGGCCAATTTAGCGGTCGATCATAATTCGTTGGTTATGGATGTGATGCAGAAAGTGGCAGATCGTCATCATTTTAAAGTCTTATTTCATGAAAAGCCGTTTGCCGGAGTAAATGGTTCTGGGAAACATAATAATTGGAGTTTAAGTACAGACACAGGAGTTAATTTATTAGCTCCAGGAAAAACGCCAATGAGTAATTTACAATTTCTTACCTTTTTTATAAATACAATTAAAGCAGTTCATGACAATGAAGAATTACTTCGAGCGTCTATTGCATCAGCTACTAATGATCACCGCCTTGGAGCAAATGAAGCACCGCCAGCAATTATGTCTGTATTCATTGGCGAGCAATTGTCTAAAGTACTTCATGAATTGGAAGGAGTGACCAAAGGAAAATTATCCCCAGAAGAAAAAACAGATCTAAAATTGAATGTGGTTGGAAAAATTCCTGAAATTTTATTAGACAATACTGACCGTAATCGTACGTCTTCTTTTGCATTTACAGGCAATAAATTCGAATTTCGTGCTGTAGGTTCCACTGCCAATTGCGCCAATCCAATGACCGTTTTAAACTCTATTGTAGCACGTCAATTAATTGATTTTAAGGCTGAAGCAGATGAGTTAATTAATGCCAAAGGATTGAAAAAAGATGAAGCCATTTTTAATGTTTTGAGAGAATATATAAAAACGTCTCGAAATATTCTTTTTGAAGGAAATGGTTATGGCGATGACTGGCAAAGTGAAGCTAAAAAAAGAGGGTTGAGCAATAATAAAAACACCCCTGAAGCGCTAAAAATTAAAGTTGATCCTAAAACCATCGCGCTTTATGAAGGTTTAAACGTCATGAATAAAGTGGAAATTGAAGCACGATACGACGTTGAAATTGAAGAATATGTACACATCATTCAAATTGAAGGACGAACCTTGGGAGATATCGCTAGAAATCATGTCATTCCTACGGCAGTTAAATATCAAAATATACTAATTGACAATGTCAAGGGCTTAAAAGAAATTTTTGGTAAAGACTTCAAAAAATTTGCTAGCGAACAATTGGTTTTAATTGCTGATATATCCGAACGCATTGAAGCTATTAATTCTGGAGTTACAACGATGACCAATGCTCGTAAAAAAGCAAATACTATTAAAGACACTACGAAAAAAGCGTCAGCCTATTGCAATCAAGTTAAACCACTTTTCGATGATATCCGTTACCATTGTGATAAATTAGAATTACTAATTGATGATGAATTATGGCCGTTAGCTAAGTATCGCGAATTGCTTTTCACAAAGTAGAAGGATCAAAATATTAGTAGATAGTATTGATATAAAAAAGTTTAGATTTAAAAAAATATATAGTCTAAACTCTTACATATACTCATTCTATGTTTTAGGTCTTTTCTCATGACTCTTTAGTCTTTTTTCTTAAATACTTTCTTACTTTTGCATATCAAATATATTATATGGGGACCGAGATAAGTAAACGCTATGCCCAACGCGGTGTTTCAGCATCTAAAGAAGATGTTCATAAGGCAATTAAAAATATAGACAAAGGATTGTTTCCGCAAGCTTTTTGTAAAATTGTCCCCGATCATTTAACAAATGATGAGAATTTTTGCCTCATCATGCATGCCGATGGTGCTGGAACAAAAAGTGCTTTAGCCTATATGTATTGGAAAGAAACTGGTGATATTTCTGTTTGGAAAGGCATTGCTCAAGATGCACTTATCATGAATATAGACGACTTATTATGTGTAGGTGCTACTGATCATATCATGCTTTCATCAACAATAGGAAGAAATAAAAATGTTATTCCAGGTGAAGTGCTTTCAGCCATTATCAATGGTACGGAAGAACTTATAGAAGATCTTAAAGGCTTTGGCGTAACCATTCATTCTACAGGTGGTGAAACTGCCGATGTAGGCGATTTGGTACGAACCATCATCGTCGATTCTACGGTGACTGCCAGAATGCCAAGACATCAAGTGATTGATAATGCCAATATACAACCTGGCGATGTGATTGTTGGATTGGCCTCATATGGTCAAGCAACTTATGAAACGTCTTATAATGGCGGTATGGGAAGTAATGGATTAACCTCTGCAAGACACGATGTATTTGAACACTATTTAGCAGATAAATATCCTGAAAGTTTTGATGCTGCAGTGCCTAAAGATTTAGTGTATTCTGGCCAAATGAAATTAACCGACGCTGTTGAAAATTCTCCAATTGATGCAGGGAAATTAGTACTGTCACCTACAAGAACATATGCGCCAATTATAAAAACAATTTTAGATTCGTATGATGCTCAATCAATTCATGGGATGGTACATTGTAGTGGAGGTGCACAAACCAAAATACTTCATTTTGTAGACCGTTTACACATTATAAAAGACCACATGTTTTCTGTGCCACCGCTTTTTAAATTGATACAAGAACAATCCAATACCGATTGGAAAGAAATGTACCAAGTTTTTAACTGTGGACATCGTATGGAACTCTATGTAAAACCCGCTGTTGCAGAAGCTATTATATCCATCTCAAAATCATATAATGTCGAAGCTCAAATTATAGGACGAGTGGAAGCTGCAGACACCAAAAAGCTAACCATTAAAAGTGAATTTGGAACCTTTGAATACTAGAGGTTTTAATACACGACTCTGAATCCATAAAAAACAGTACTTTTACAACATAATTCTCCAAAGTAAATGTTAGAAAAAATACAAATAGTTAAGCAGCGTTTTGATGAAGTCAATGACTTAATCATTCAACCTGATATTATTTCAGATCAGAAACGCTATGTTCAGCTCAATAAAGAATATAAAGATTTAAAAACAATGGTCGATCTCGGTCTTGTTTATGAATCGTTAATGTCTAATATCGACGAAGCACAAGAGATTATTTCAGATGGAAGTGATGCAGAAATGGTAGAAATGGCCAAAATGCAAATGGATGAAGCCAAAGCGCAAATTCCTGCTATTGAAGAAGAAATGAAATTTCTTTTAATTCCAAAAGATCCTGATGATGCTAAAAATGTAGTGATCGAAATTCGTGCTGGAGCTGGTGGCGATGAAGCCAGTATTTTTGCAGGAGATTTGCATCGAATGTATACAAAATATTGTGAATCTAAAGGCTGGAAAGTTGATGTTGTAGATTTTAATCACGGAACTTCAGGAGGGTTTAAAGAAGTTATTTTTGAAGTTAGTGGTGAAGATGTATATGGAACTATGAAGTTTGAAGCTGGTGTTCACCGTGTGCAACGCGTACCGCAAACGGAAACACAAGGCCGTGTACATACAAGTGCAGCTTCTGTTATTGTGTTGCCTGAAGCCGAAGAATTTGATGTTCAGCTCGATATGACGGAAGTCAGAATAGAACGTACAACCTCGACAGGACCTGGAGGACAATCAGTGAATACCACCTATTCAGCAATTAAACTACATCATGAGCCAACAGGTATGATTGTAAGTTGTCAAGATCAAAAATCATCTCACAAAAATTTAGAAAAAGCACTTAAAGTATTAAGGTCACGTTTGTACGAAATGGAATTGGCTAAAAAACAAGCTGCAGATTCTGAGAAACGTATGAGTATGGTGTCTTCAGGAGATCGAAGTGCCAAAATTAGAACTTATAATTATCCGCAAGGAAGAGTTACAGAACACCGTATTGGATTGACATTATATGACCTGTCAAACATTATTAATGGCGACATCCAGAAAATAATTAGTGAACTTATGATGGCCGAAAATACTGAAAAACTTAAAGCTGATAACGGTACAATATAATAGGATATGACGACTCAAGTACTTGTTTCAGAAATCAAAAAAAAACAATCCTTTCTTTGTATTGGACTTGATGTTGATTTGACGAAAATTCCTGCTCATTTACTTGAGTTAGACGATCCAATTTTTGAATTTAACAAAGCCATTATAAACGCCACACATCACTTATGTGTTGCTTACAAACCAAATATTGCATTTTATGAAGCCTATGGTTTAAATGGTTGGAAGTCTCTAGAAAAAACCATCACTTATCTAAACACTAACTATCCGGAAATTTTCACGATTGCAGATGCAAAACGTGGGGATATTGGAAATACAAGCGCCATGTATGCTAAGGCGTTTTTTGAGGATTTAGCCTTTGACAGTGTTACTGTTGCGCCCTATATGGGTAAAGATTCTATTGAACCCTTTCTAGAGTTTAAAGACAAGCATACCATTATGTTGGCCTTGACGTCTAACCAAGGTGCTTTTGATTTTCAGACGCTAACAACGGATGGGCAACCACTATATCAAACCGTTTTAGAAACGTCTAAAAACTGGAAAAATTCTGCAAATTTAATGTATGTTGTAGGGGCTACCAAAGCGACTTGTTTTTCTGAGATACGACATATTGTTCCTGATAGTTTTTTATTGGTTCCCGGCGTTGGTGCACAAGGTGGAAGTTTGGCTGAAGTGTGTAAATATGGAATGAATTCTCAAATTGGACTTTTAGTAAATTCTTCTCGAGGAATTATTTATGCATCTAAGGGTTTAGATTTCGCATCGCATGCATCCAAAAAAGCGCAGGAGCTTCAATTGGAAATGGCAGATTTGATGTCTGGAATTTTATAAACTTCCCCCTAAATTGTCAGCATCCAGTTTTTCTGAAGTTTTTTAAATTTTCGAAGTTCTTTATTAAGGATTGATATAAATTCACGTCCATCACTATCGCATTTTTCTAAACGTCTAAAATTGATAAACAAGCGACTTGTGAGCCATTTTAGTGTTTCGGCATGTTTGTGTTTTTGTTCGGAAAACGGTTCTTGTTGCGCTTTGATGATTTCAGGGGCTAAGCAGTCGGATTGGCGAATAATGTCTCCAGAGAAATAGATGTTTGAATCTTCCTGCCCATTTGGTTTTAAGCCAGACAGATCAGCTTTTAAATAGTTTGAAACTAGTTTAGAAAGCGATCCTATTTCTACTGCTTTTTTATAAAAGTCAGCATGTAATTCTGAAGGACTTTGAAATGTCATGACTTAATCTGTAATTACTTCAAAATTAAAACAAAAAATAAAATATTGTGTTTAAAAATTAAAGATATATTTAGATATTTCTTTCATTTTTAATATATTTATGTAAAATACATTAAAAATGAAACTAGATAAATTACATTCTAAAATTCTAGAACACCTTCAGCGTAATGCTCGAATCTCAAATACAGCAATCGCAAAGGAAGTTGGGATTTCATCTCCAGCAGTTACAGAACGCATAAAAAAATTAGAAGATGCCGGTATCATTGAAGGGTATTATGCAAAGGTATCTCATAATGAGTTGGGCTATGACTTTAGAGCATTAATTACTGTTCGTGCATTTGTGGGGCGTTTGCAGCCATTTTTGCATAAAGTTAAAACCTTAGATGAGGTTATCAATTGTTACCGCATTACTGGAAATGAAAACATTGTAATGGAAGTTGTACTTCAAAATCAACGCCATCTCGAAAAACTTATTGATCAACTGATTACGTATGGCGAAACGAAAACTCAGATTATTCTATCAAATGCGGTGTCAAATCAACCTATATTAAAAAAGTAATTATATTTATATACTAATAACACATAAAATTACACCCAAATGAACACGAACTCTATCTTTTACAGCGTATTAGTCTTCTTATTTTTTATGGGTTGTCAATCTCAAAAACGCCCTATAAAATCAAAATCCGAATTTCAAGCTCAACAAAATAGTTTTTTTAAAGACGCTTCTAAATCCCCTTTGAAATCCAAAGATTTGAAAGTGTTTGAAGGCCTTGATTTTTTTCCTATTGATTCACTTTTTGTTGTAAAAGCGCAGTTAATGCGCACTCCAGACTCTTCTTTTTTTGAGATGAAAACAACCACCGATCGAGTGACTAAAGAGCGCGTTTTTGGCGTTTTATCGTTTACGATTTCTGATTTAATTTATAAACTAAATGTATATCAGGGGAAACCAGATTCGGATTCCGAAGTTGATTCTGATTATTTATTTCTACCTTTTTTGGATGCAACGAATGGTGAGACGACTTATGGTGGTGGTCGCTATATCGATTTAAGTATTCCTGAAGGTAATCAGATAATGATAGATTTTAATTCGTCCTATAACCCGTACTGTGCCTATAATGAAAAGTACTCATGTCCAATTGTGCCACGAGAAAATTATGTGCCTTTAGAAATTAAGGCTGGTGTCAAGCGCTTTAAAAAACATTAAAAACTTTTAGAGATAAAAAGACCTAAAAAGACGGCCATAATTCCAACACCTATTGATCCCAGCGTATAAATAAAGAAATTTGTTAAATCGCCTTCTTTTAAAAACACTTGATTTTCATAAGCAAAGGCTGAAAACGTTGTGAATCCACCACAAAACCCTGTAATTAATAACAAGGTTTGATTTTCAGAAAAACTACTGTTTTTTAGGACAATTCCCATAAATATTCCGATTAATAAGCTGCCAATAACATTTACAGAAAAGGTGCCCCATGGGAATCCCGAGGACACAGTTTTTAAAAACGTTCCAACCACATAGCGTAATGCACTTCCAACGCCTCCACCTACAAAGACCAATAAAACCTGTTTCATATGTTTATATGTAATGTTTTTTGCTAAATTAAAAATAGATTTCTTAGAAACGACATAAAATGATTTTTATTAGTCAATGAAAATACATTACATTCGTAGAAATTTGAATAACTATTAGAACAAACTAAAAACTCAAACTCATGAAACTATTTTCAAAAATTGCATTGGGCTCCATTATTTTAGCTCAATTTTTTTGGTCTTGTAAAACTGAGAATAACTCAGACACTGCAAAGCATTCCAATTTCATCACGGTAAGTGCTGAAGAAAATTTCCCTGTTATGGTCGAGCAATTTGCCGACGTTAAAGTTTTGCGTTATCAAATCCCAGGTTGGGAAAATTTAACCTTAAAAGAACAAAAACTGGTTTATTATTTGACAAAAGCAGGCTTGTCGGGTCGTGATATTATGTGGGATCAAAATTATCGCCATAATTTAACTATTCGTACAGCTCTAGAAAATGTATATGTCAACTTTGAAGGCGATAAATCCACTACGGATTGGATGGCTTTTGAAGTCTATCTTAAACGCATTTGGTTTAGTAATGGAATTCATCACCACTACAGCAATGCGAAAATCGTTCCTGATTTTTCTTCAGAGTATTTGACCGCAATTTTAGCAGCCACAAACACCGTTTTGGAAGGCAAAGCTTTTGATGTGATCTTTAATGCTGAGGATGCTAAAAAAGTAAACCAAGCTAAAGATGTTGACAATGTTGCAGCATCAGCCGTAAACTTTTATGGCCCAGGCGTCACTAATGCAGATGTTGAATCTTTTTATTCAAAACTCAGTTCTCCAGACCCCAAAAAACCGTTGTCTTATGGTTTGAACTCTCAGCTTGTAAAAGTCAATGGCGTATTACAAGAACGTGTGTATAAATCAGGCGGGCTCTACGGCGAAGCAATTGATGAAATTGTAAAGTGGCTAACATTGGCCAAAGACGTTGCTGAAAATCAAGCACAAGGCGATGCCTTAGGGTTATTAATTCAATATTACAATACAGGAGATTTACAAACTTGGGACGATTACAATGTGGCATGGACTGCAGCAACTGAAGGGAATATCGATTATATCAATAGTTTTATTGAAGTGTATAATGATCCGTTAGGCTATAGAGGTTCTTATGAAACGATTGTTCAAATTAAGGATTTTGATATGTCGGCCAAAATGGCGGTTCTTTCTGAAAATGCCCAATGGTTTGAGGACAATTCTCCATTACTTCCAGAGCATAAAAAGAAAAATGTTGTGGGCGTTAGTTATAAAACAGTGAATGTTGCTGGTGAAGCTGGAGATGCGTCGCCAACAACTCCAATTGGGGTAAACTTGCCTAATGCAAACTGGATACGTGCTGCGGTTGGGAGTAAGTCAGTCTCTTTAGGGAATATTACAAATGCGCATAACAATTCTGGTAGCTCTGGACGACTTAAAGAATTTGTTCACGATGATAAAGAGTATGAGCTTGAAATAAAATATGGTCAGTCAGCAGATAAGCTACACACGGCACTTCATGAAGTGGTGGGGCATGCGTCTGGACAATTAAATCCAGGCGTAGGTGAAACCAAAGAAACTTTGAAAAATTATGCTTCTACTCTGGAGGAAGGCCGTGCCGATTTGGTTGGATTGTATTATTCATATGATTCAAAAATACAGGAATTAGGATTGGTCGACGATTGGAAATCAAATGGAACAGCTGCTTTTGATGGCTATATTAGAAATGGATTAATGACTCAACTCATTCGATTAAATTTAGGAGATGATGTTGAAGAAGCCCATATGAGAAACCGTCAATGGGTGAGTGCATGGGTTTACGAAAAAGGGCTTAAAGATAATGTAATCGAAAAAGTAACACGTGATGGAAAAACGTATTTCAATATTAATGATTATGAAAAATTACATGATTTATTTGGGCAGTTGCTTCGTGAAACGCAACGTATTAAATCTGAAGGTGATTTTGCAGCAGTACAGGCTTTAGTAGAAAATTATGGCGTTAAAGTTGACCAAGTGACTCACGCTAATGTTCTGGAACGTAATAAGCAATTTACATCTGCGCCTTATAGTGGGTTTGTAAACCCCGTATTGGTACCACAAACAGATGTTAATGGAGAAATCACTTCAATTGAAGTCAACTATGTAGAAAGTTTTGTAGGTCAGATGTTGTATTACTCTGATACTTATAACTTTTTGCCAGAAGTAAACTAAGCGTATTTAATTCAATAGTATTTAAAAGTCACTTATCTCAAAAGGTAAGTGGCTTTTTTAGTACCCTAAAAGGAATTTAATAGCAGCAATACCAGTTATAAAACCAATAAAAACCAATAGTACCCATAAACTGCCTTTGTAATATTTTTGATGAAGATTAAAATCTTTGCGGTAGGCATAGATAATAGTACCACTAAAAACAATGGCAAAGATAATTCCGAAAGTTAGTTGTCCTTGACTGAACATAATTATGTATTTTTAGGCTTGTAAATGACGTCAAATTTATAAAAAATTATAAGAACCACAGCATGTTTATACCCACTTCTTTGTTGGAGATAAATATGCATAAACCTCCAGTATGAAAACAAAAATAAAAGCAGTTCAACAATTTCACGATGCCTTTAAAATTGGTTATAGAACCTCTTTAAAAGCCGATTTAGGTATTTCTAAAAACACACTTCGTTTCGATTTAATGAAAGAAGAAAATGAAGAATATTTAGAAGCTGCGAATAACAATGATATGGTTGAAGTTGCCGATGCCTTAGGCGATATGCTTTATATTCTTTGTGGGACTATTATAGAGCATGGAATGCAAGACAAAATAGAAACTGTTTTTGAAGAAATTCAGCGCAGCAATATGAGCAAGTTAGGCGATGATGGTCAGCCTATTTACAGAGAAGACGGTAAAGTATTGAAAGGACCTAATTATTTTAAACCCAATATTAAAGATATTTTAGAATCCTAAGATCTACACATCAACAGTCCAACCAAAAACATCTTTAGCCTTGTTCGTTTGAATGTCAACGATACGTTGTTTTAATTGTAACGCAACAGGGTTTTCAAGTTCTGGCAAATCATAATCGGTATCTTTAAAACCAAATGTGGCAATCGGAGAAATAACAGCTGCAGTTCCTGCACCAAACATTTCTTTCAGGCTTCCGTTTTTAGAGGCTTCGACAATTTCGGAGACTGTAAATTTTCGGACTTCAACTTTAATACCTTCATCTTTGGCGATGTCTAAAATGCTTTTTCTGGTAATGCCATCTAAGATTCGATCACTAGTAGGGCCAGTAATAAGAGTATCATTAATACGAACAAAGATGTTCATTGCTCCAGCTTCTTCGATATATTCATGTGTATTGTCATCGGTCCAAATCACTTGGTGATAGCCTTTGTCAATAGCGAGTTGAGTAGGATAAAACTGTCCAGCATAGTTACCCCCAGCTTTAGCAAATCCAACGCCTCCATTAGCTGAACGCGAGTAATTTTGTTCAATTAAAACCTTTACTTTTCCTGCAAAATAAGCCCCTGATGGTGCTGTACAAATTATAAACTTGTAGGCATCTGCAGGTGAGGCATGGAATCCTTCTCCTGTAGCAAATATAATGGGTCTGATATATAGCGAACTCCCATCTTGTGTAGGAATCCATTGTTCATCGACTTTAAGTAATGCTTTTAGACCTTCCATGAATACTGCTTCAGGCAGTTCAGGAATTGACAGCCGTTTGGCTGAAATATTAAAACGTTTAAAATTTTCATCAGGACGAAATAACCACGTCTTTTTAGCTGCATCTTTATAGGCTTTCATGCCTTCAAATATCGACTGTCCATAGTGGAAAATCTTTGCAGAAGGCATAAGAGAAATGGGTTCAAAAGGTATAATTTTAGGGGTACCCCAAGCACCATCTTTGTAGTCACAGACTAACATATGGTCAGAAAAAACAGAACCAAATCCGAGGTTTTTAAAATCAATACTATCAATTTTTGATTGCGTTGTTCGGGTTACTTTTAATGTACTCATTTGTTAATTTTTAACTTTAGGTATTTACAAATTTACAGAAATAAATGTTTCGACAATATCAATCTTCTAAAACTTCTTATATTTATGCGTTATTTAAAATTTATTCCCATGAAAAATACTGTTTATACACTTTTAGCAATCATCTCCATATATTCATGTAAGCAAAAGGTGCAGCCCGCACAGTCTCCAGTTAAAGTTGGCTCAATAGTTTATGAATCTTATGGTGCACCTTTAGATGCGCAATCGGTTCGTTCTATGAGTAACTTAGTATCCTCATTATCCACAATGCGCCAAACTGACACGATATTTGCGAAAGTTGAGGGTACAATTAAATCCATCTGTGCTAAAAAAGGCTGCTGGATGACTCTTGAAACTGCATCTGAAAAAGATATGATGGTAAGTTTTAAAGATTATGGATTTTTTATGCCACTAGATGCAAAAGGAACTGTTATTGTTGATGGTAAAGCTTATGTCTCTGAAACTTCAGTAGAGGATTTAAAACATTATGCAGAAGATGCAGGGGCTTCAGAAGAAGAGATTGAAGCCATTGTAAGCCCAAAAATCTCCTACAGTTTTGAAGCTGAAGGCGTACTCTTAGCAAACTAATTACTCATGAAACGCACAGTTATCACAACTTCAGATGGTTCAAAAACCATCCAAATTGAAGATTGGGACGAGCAGTACCATTCTATTCATGGTGCTATTCAAGAATCGCAACATGTGTTTATCAAAACAGGGCTCCATCATTTTTTAAAGCTATATCATCCCAAAAACCTCTCCATATTAGAAGTAGGATTTGGAACTGGGCTTAATGCTTTTTTGACGGCTTTAGAAGCTCAAACCCATGACCTTAAAATCCAGTACGACGGGGTAGAGGCGTATCCTGTTTTAGAGGATGAGCTTTCACAATTAAATTACGCCACTTTAATTGATGCTGACCAACACCCTGTTTTTGAAGCCTTACATCAAACGCCTTGGGCAAAATTACAGCCCATAAGTGCTCATTTTTTATTAAAAAAAAGACAACAATTTTTTGTTGAAATAGAGGATGAAAATACATTTGATCTTATTTATTTTGATGCTTTTGGTGCACGAGTTCAACCTGAATTATGGACAGAAGCTATTTTTAAACGGATGTTTAAGGCGCTAAAAAACAAGGGCGTTTTGGTTACTTATGCGGCCAAAGGTAGTGTACGTCGCGCCATGCAGGCCGTTGGCTTTGTAGTTGAACGTTTAGAAGGTCCACCCGGAAAACGTGAGATGTTAAGAGCATCCAAGCCCGCTTAATTTTGTTAGTGTTATCCCAAAATAACAGAGAAGGAAGCCTAAAGTAATGTTAAACCTAACACAATTCAATTCTTTTCGAAGTTGTTATCACTAATTTTGTAATGATGGCACAAACACTTTTAATTACTGGAGCAACGGGATTAGTTGGCAAGGCGTTGGTAAAACAATGCTTAGCACAGGGCGATACAGTACATTATTTGACCACACGTAAATCTAAAATTGCCACTCAAAAAAATTACAAAGGCTTCTATTGGAATCCTCAGGATAATGCTATTGATTTAGCTTGTTTTGAAGGGGTTGAAGTCATTTTTAATTTAGCGGGATCATCTATAGCTCAGCGTTGGAGTAAAGTAGCAAAAACGTCTATTTTATCGAGCCGAACACAAGCATTAGCTCTGTTGCATTCAAGTATCGAAACGCATAAATTTCCTATAACACAAATCATTTCTGCTAGCGCTATTGGCATTTATCCAGACTCAAAAACGCGCTATTATGACGAGAAATTTCAAGGTACAGATGCTAGTTTTTTACGTTCTGTAGTGAAATCTTGGGAAGGCAGTTTAAAGCCGTTTCAAACTTTAGGCGTAAAAACAACAGCGCTACGCATTGGCATCGTATTGGACATGCACGAAGGCGCATTGCCAAAAATTATGGCGCCAATTAAACACTACCTAGGCGCTGCTTTAGGCGTTGGAGATCAATGGCAATCCTGGATTCATATTAACGATTTAGTGCGTTTATTTATGTTTGTTTTAGAGTCAAAACTAGAGGGGGTTTACAACGCTGTAGCGCCTAATCCGGTTCAACAAATCGAACTCACAAAATTAATTGCAAAACAACTTCAACGGCCGTTGGTATTACCCAATGTTCCTGAATTTGCTCTTCGCCTCATGCTTGGTGAGATGCGCGCCATTGCCCTCGAAAGTCAACGCGTCTGTGCAAGCAAAATTCAAAATGCTGGATTTAAATTCGATTTCTTAGAATTGGAGCCCGCTTTGGAAGATTTGATGGCGTAAACACGCAATTTTTGTAGCTGTTATTTTTTTAAGCTTAAATATGGAATTGTTTTTTATCGGACACAAGTGTTCATTTCATGAAAATACTTAGTGACATTATGACATTTTATTAATAATGGCAGTACTTTTGCCATTGTTATAAAAATAAAATTAATCACCCAATGCGTTTAAACATACGATGAGTAAAAAAGAAACTAAAGTGGAAGCTGAACTTCCAGAAGAAAATATAGTAAATGAAACGGCTACAGAAGCAACCGTTGAGCTTACAGTAGAGGAGCAATTGACCGCAGATTTAGCACAAGAAAAAGATAAATTTTTACGCTTATTTGCAGAATTTGAAAACTATAAACGACGTACTACTAAAGAACGTATTGAATTGTTTTCAACAGCGAGTCAAGATGTAATTAAGGTATTATTGCCTGTATTAGATGATTTTGACCGTGCCTTGCTAGAAATGTCTAAAAGTGAACCTACTGAACTTTCAAAGGGTGTGGAGCTGATTAAAAATAAATTATCATCTACTCTAGAACAAAAAGGGTTGAGTTTGGTTGAGGTGAAATCTGGAGATATTTTTAATGCGGATGACCATGAAGCAATTACTCAAATTCCTGCACCAACAGACGATATGAAAGGTAAAATCATAGACGTTATTGAAAAAGGCTACAAGTTAGGTGAGAAAGTGATTCGTTTCCCTAAAGTAGTCATAGGGAACTAATTTAATTAAGACATAAAATTTCAAGATTGAGATGGCAAAACGCGATTATTACGACATATTAGGCATTAACAAAAGTGCCTCTGCAGCAGAGATAAAAAAAGCTTATAGAAAAATGGCGGTTAAATACCACCCGGATAAAAATCCAGATGATAAAACTGCTGAAGATAAATTTAAAGAAGCTGCTGAAGCCTATGAAATATTAAGCGATGCTGATAAAAAAGCCCGTTTCGATCAATATGGTCATCAAGCCTTTGAAGGTGGTGGTTTTGGCGGCGGTGGCGGCATGAATATGGATGACATCTTCAGCCAGTTTGGCGATATTTTCGGCGGCGGCGGTGGTGGCTTCGGCGGTTTTGGAGGCGGACAACGTCAACGTGTAATGAAAGGGAGTAACCTTCGTATTCGTGTCAAATTAACACTAGAAGAAATTGCAAACGGAGTTGAAAAGAAAGTAAAAGTTAAGCGAAAAACCCAAGCCAAAGGCGTCACCTATAAAACCTGTTCTACCTGTAATGGGCAAGGTCAAGTGACACGCATTACAAATACAATTTTAGGTCGTATGCAAACCGCTTCGCCCTGTAATGTTTGTGGAGGAACAGGTCAGATTATTGATAATCGTCCACCGAATTCAGATGCACAAGGATTTCTTGTAGAAGAAGAAACCGTCTCTATAAAAATACCTGCTGGCGTTGTAGATGGTATGCAATTAAAAGTCACTGGAAAAGGAAATGCAGCCCCTGGAAACGGGATTTCTGGCGATTTATTAGTAGCCATAACTGAAGAAACACATCCAACCCTACAACGTGAAGGCGACAATTTACATTACGATTTGTACGTGAGTGTGCCCGATGCGATTTTAGGATCTTCTATAGAAATTGATGCCGTTACAGGAAAAGTCCGTTTAAAGATTGAAGCCGGTGTACAATCTGGAAAAATATTACGTCTTAGAGGTAAAGGAATTCCAAACGTCAATGGTTACAGTCGCGGAGATTTGTTAGTACATATTAACGTTTGGACGCCAAAAACCTTGAGTAAAGAACAAAAATCATTTTTTGAAAAAATGAAAACGGATGAGCATTTTTCACCAAAGCCTGAAAGCTCTGATAAGTCCTTTTTTGAAAAGGTAAAAGACATGTTTTCTTAGTAAGTTCAATTATTGAAAAATGAGTGAGAAATTAAATCAACATTATTCCAGCAAAGAGGAACGATTAAATATAATTACGCACGCGTTTGGACTTTTATTAAGTGTAATCGGATTGCCATTTTTGATTCTTAAAGCCTATAGTTTTGATGGCTTTTGGAAGCCTGCAAGTTTAGTGATTTATGGGTTGAGCTTGATTATTCTTTATGCGGCCTCTACATTATATCATGCTGCGAAAGACCCAAAACGAAGACGGAAGTTGAATATTTTTGATCATGCTGCGATCTATGTTTTAATTGCAGGCACCTATTCCCCCTACACAATTATCTTGATGGATAGTACAATGGGCTGGACTGTTTTTGGGTTAACGTGGACCTTTGCTTTGATGGGTATTATCTTAAAATTGTTTTATACAGGACGGTTTGATAAACTCTCTACGACACTATACCTCTTAATGGGTTGGCAGGTGGTGTTTGTGATCAAAACGCTTATGGAACTGTTGTCTCCAGAAGGCTTGCAGCTTCTATTTGCAGGAGGTGTGTTTTATACGATAGGCGCACTGCTGTACTCCATAAATAGAATTCCTTATAACCATGCCATTTTTCATGTTTGTGTGCTGTTAGGGAGTCTGTGTCACTTTTTCAGTGTGTTTAGTTTTTTGTAAAAGAACTCCTAATTACAGTTGTAAAACTTAGGTTTAATGGTTAGAGAGTTGATTTATTGTTCAAATCAATAGTACAGTTAGTCTTTTCTTGACGTAAACGTTTTCACATAACCAATAGCCAATTCTGAAAACTCGGCTTGCCCGTGGTTTGGATTTATACACCCGCGTAGTACATAAATAGTCTAAAAGACCAATTAAAATTCGTAGACACAGCCCTATTAAATTCGTTGGTAATAGGGTCATGTTTTTCGGTAATGTAAGAGATGCTGGTCCCTACATGAGTACTGAATTTATCAGATTTAAAGGCCTTAAATTCTATAAAGGGTTGAAGCGTAAAAATAGTTCCAAGCTGAGCTGTGTTTCCTAAATCTGCAACTCCAATACAGAGACCTGTTTTTACGTTTTTTAAGTAATTTGCCCACACATCGGTATGTGTTGTGTGTTGCCAACCAAAACTTAAATAAACTTGTTTTTGAAGCCCTCTATCGGGGAAATTCGTGTTTGGTTCGCCCGTAATTCAAAAAAGAAGTTCGGGAGTGAAGCTTAATAATTTTGAGTTTGTTTCTTGCCCAAACGACATGAAGACGCTAAACAGCATCAGATAGGTAAGCTTGTTAATCATGAATAAAACGGGTAATTGTAAATTGGTGTCTATTGTGACAACTTTCTAAATCAATATCAACCTTCGTGAAAATGACTTTTTAGGGGATATAAAGTATTTCATAACGGTATGCAACAGACCAAACAAATATACGAAATTTGATACGATTCAATTTTAGTTAGAGGGTGAAAAAAAAGTATCTTTGTCACACTCGTATGCAATCGAATCATACGCTTAAATGATACCAAAACCACACTATGATTTCACATAAGGATATCAATAAACCAACACCAATCACAAGTTCCAAAGCACAATTAGAGGTGTTTAATCGTTCTTCAGATGTGAACGGGACAATACGATCTTTAGAATCCGGGAGACCTGTGTTGATTACCGCCTTTTATAGCAACGGATTGACGCTGCTTAAAGAACTGCAAACCCATCTTAAACGTAAGTTTGCAGGCAATTCTTTTAAAGAACAGCGTGCGTATCGTGATGCGTATCGCAAACTGTCTAAGCTTATTTTAATTGAAGTTGTAGATCAAAAACTCATTGTTAAAAAAGCACCTTCTATTGGTTGGCTGGAGCTATTTTACCCAGAAATCAATAATTTCTTATTGCCTTTCACAAAAATTCAAGGTCTTAATAGTTCGTGGCAATGGTATAAAAATGGAATTACAGTTCCGGTTTTGCGAAATAAAATACATCCGTATTATGGGACGTATTTTCCAACACGTTTTGATCATTTGATTCTTTTTGATAACTGGCTCAAACGCTATGAGGGATCAAAAAAGTCGGCTATTGATGTGGGCATTGGAAGTGGAGTTTTGTCATTTCAAATGGTGAAACACGGATTTCAAAAAGTATTTGGAACGGATACCAATCCCAATGCTATTGTAGGGCTTAAACAGACTATGGGCGACACAAAACTTTCCCGAAAAGTAGAATTGGATTTTGGATCGCTTTTTGGAACGTGGGAAAAACCAACAGAGTTGATTGTTTTTAACCCGCCATGGTTACCAGCAACGCATAAATTAGATAAAAATGATGAAGCAATTTACTACAATAAAACACTTTTTACTGACTTTTTTGAAGCCGCGAAACAACGTCTTTTACCTGATGGGAAACTCGTCGTTATTTTCTCTAATTTAGCACAGCTCACAAAAGCCACAACCAAACATCCTGTTGAGAAGGAACTCGCCAAAGGTGGCAGATTTCAATTGGAAAAACGCCTAACAAGAGCCGTTAAAAAAGCCTCTGACAAAACTAAACGTGAGCAACATTGGCGGGCTTCGGAAGAGGTGGAGCTGTGGGTGTTGACACATTCGTAGTTTTCTAGAAGGCATACAAATGAAGTTTTTGTAGTTATTAATGGTACGCTCGCATTAGTTTGGGAACTGTTATTATTTATATTTTTTTCGATTAATCAACCACATACTAGTTCCAAAAAATGTGAAGTAAAAAAGGAAATCCCAAACACTAAACTTACCATTTTTAAAATAATGAAATGCTGACATTCCAACTGCAAAAGCTATACCACATAGAAAACTATTTTTTATATTTTTCTTGTTCATTTTTTATTTTTGAGGTACAATTTTTTTAAATTCTTCAAAGTCGGGAGACTTTGCTGACCGGAGCTAGCTGGGGTTAAGTACGTTTAAAGAATTCATGATCTTTTTATGTTTTCTATTCATAACATCATCGGATTAATAATATTTTCATCATAACATTCATCCACTACTTCTGGGATGTATCTTTTCGTATGCTCTTTCCAATTATCCATATCTTTATCAACGCATTTTATTTAAACAAATTTTCTATGAGAAAGCTTATGTATTTCTGAGTAACACCCCTTTGTGATTCACTATACAAAATACTAGTGCACACATTTCTGCTCAACGATTGTGTACCTCAATAATTCTCAAAAAAACGTTATCTCAACGTCGGTTAAACTACTTATGAAGACATAGATTTGGGATCTAAATCAGTTTTAAATATATAAAAAATTCTGTACATCCAAAAATACAAGACATTTTAACAGCCCTAAATTTATTAATCAAAGTATTTTCTTTTTCAGTGTAACTTTTCTTATCTTGGAACGTCTTATAACTAAAATTAACGCATGAATACCCTTTTAGAAACTAAAGACGTTTCAAAACACTTTGGTGATTTTCAAGCTTTAGACGCCGTATCCATACAAGTCCCAAAACATAGTATTTTCGGATTGTTAGGGCCTAATGGTGCTGGAAAAACCACCTTGATTAGAATTATCAATCAAATTACCATGCCGGACTCAGGTTCTGTGCTCTTAGATGGTGAGGCTTTACAGCCCCATCATGTACAGTATATTGGCTATCTGCCCGAAGAACGTGGGCTGTATAAGTCGATGAAAGTTGGAGAACAAGCTCTGTATTTGGCACAGCTTAAAGGCTTGTCTTACTCGGAAGCCAAAAAACGCTTAAAATACTGGTTTGATAAATTGGAAATTGGACATTGGTGGGATAAAAAAATAGAAGAACTCTCAAAAGGTATGGCACAAAAAATTCAGTTTGTGGTGACCGTTTTACACCAACCTAAATTGCTGATTTTTGACGAACCGTTTTCTGGATTTGATCCTATCAACGCAAATCTTATAAAAGACGAAATTTTACAACTCCGCGATGAAGGTGCAACCGTCATTTTCTCAACCCACCGCATGGAATCTGTAGAAGAACTCTGCGATCATATTGCTTTAATTCATGAGTCTAAAAAAATATTAGACGGCAAACTCAATGACATCAAACGCGACTATAAAACAAATTCTTTTGAAGTCGGCTTGTTGTCTGATAATAAAAAAGTGTTACAACGAACCATCGAAGCGAAATTTAAAGTAGCTCCAGCAGATTTCAAATCGCTTCATGACGATCTTAAACTTAATATTTCATTGGGTTCTGAAGGCACTTCAAATGATTTGTTAGCGTTTTTAACGTCGCAATCACAAGTCCTCCATTTCAAGGAATTAATTCCAAGTGCGAGCGATATTTTTATTCAAACCATCCAAAATAACAAGTCATGAATCATCTTCCTTTAATCATTAAACGTGAGTACATGACGAAAGTCAGGAACAAATCGTTTATACTCATGACGTTTTTGACGCCTTTCATTATGATTGGCTTATTTTCATTTGTAGGCTATTTGTCAAATATAAATAATGATACAGTCCGCACCATTTATGTTTTAGACGATACGGGTTTTGTATCTGAGACTTTTAAAACTACGGATTACACAATCTATAATC
The DNA here is from genome assembly GCA_029252105.1 of Flavobacteriaceae bacterium. Lineage (GTDB taxonomy): Bacteria > Bacteroidota > Bacteroidia > Flavobacteriales > Flavobacteriaceae > Hel1-33-131. The sequence goes on from JAQXCA010000026.1 coordinate 58,658, forward strand.
ACCTTTCAGAAGTTGATTTAGAAACCGCCAAAGCCTTAGCAAACCAAGAAGACGCCTATGGATTGCTTTACATTCCAGAAATGTCAATTGAGACGGTATCAAATTTTATTAAATTTTACTCAGAAGAATCTCCTTCTCTTTCCTTTATATCCTCTTTGGAATCAAAAATTGAAGCTAAATTATCCGAACTAAAATTACAAAGCGAAGGTGTTGATTTAGCCCTAATTGATGCCTCTAAAATGAATGTAGATATCAACCAAGAAAGTTTTGAAGGTGTCAAAACCTCTAAGGTGGGAAGCCTTATGAAATTGGGCTTTGGAAGCCTCGCTGGCTATTTGTTGTTTATGTTTATCATAGTATATGGGAACATGATTATGCGGAGTGTTATAGAAGAAAAAACCAGTCGAATTATTGAAGTTATTATTTCATCGGTGAAACCCATCCAACTGATGTTAGGTAAAATCATTGGGACCTCTTTAGCAGGGATTACACAATTTACAATTTGGATTGTTTTAGGGGGTGTAATTATGTTCGCTGCTTCAGCCATTTTTGGTATTGAAATGTCGCAAACTCCACAACAGGAGTTGGTAAATCAAACACTTCAAAACCCGGAGTCAATCGATAAACTTCAACTGATAATCAACGAATTTCAGATGTTACCGCTCGGAAATTTAGTGATCGCCTTTATCTTGTTTTTTATTGGCGGGTATCTACTATTTAGTTCGTTATATGCAGCCATTGGTGCCGCAGTGGATAATGAAACAGATACACAACAATTTATGTTGCCTGTGATTTTACCGTTAATCTTAGCGATTTATGTAGGAATGTTTACGGTGATCGAAGACCCGCACGGCACCATCTCTACCGTATTTTCATTTATTCCATTTACGTCTCCCGTAGTGATGCTGATGCGAATTCCGTTTGGTGTTCCTGTATGGCAACAACTCGTATCTCTTTTGATCCTTATAGTTACGTTTATTTTTATAGTATGGTTTGCAGCAAAAATTTACCGTGTTGGAATCCTAATGCATGGCAAAAAACCAACGTATAGAGAACTTTATAAATGGTTAAAATATTAATTTTAAAAACACGTTATTAATGCATACTAAATACACATTGAATGTCTAGAATTTTAATCATAGAAGATGAAGCTTCAATTCGTCGTGTGCTCGTAAAAATACTAACAGAAGAGAATGCGAAGTATCAAGTTTTTGAAGCAGAAGATGGTTTGATTGGAACCGAAATGATCAAAAAAGAGGATTTTGATTTGGTGTTATGTGATATTAAAATGCCCATAATGGACGGCGTTGAAGTTTTGGAAGCGGTCAAAAAAATCAAGCCCGAAATTCCTATGGTGATGATATCTGGGCATGGCGATTTAGATACAGCAGTGAATACTATGCGCATGGGCGCTTTTGATTATATATCCAAACCACCAGACTTAAACCGTTTATTGAATACCATTAGAAATGCACTCGACCGCAAACAGTTGGTTGTCGAAAACACACGCCTTAAACGGAAAGTAAGTAAACAGTATGAAATGGTTGGTAACAGCCCTGAAATAGAGACTATAAAATCAATTATAGACAAAGTAGCCCCAACGGAAGCGCGGGTATTAGTGACGGGTCCTAACGGAACAGGAAAAGAACTGGTAGCGCATTGGTTACATCAAAAGAGTGAGCGTGCCAAAGGGCCAATGATCGAAGTAAACTGTGCTGCTATCCCGAGTGAACTTATAGAAAGTGAGTTGTTCGGACATATAAAAGGTGCGTTTACAAGCGCCCATAAAGATCGTGCAGGTAAATTTGAAGCCGCTAATGGCGGAAGTATTTTTTTAGATGAAATAGGGGACATGAGCCTATCTGCACAAGCAAAAGTGTTGCGCGCCCTACAAGAAAGTCGTATACAGCGTGTTGGAAGTGATAAAGATATTAAAGTCGACGTTCGTGTCATTGCAGCCACCAATAAAAATCTTAAAAAAGAAATTTCTGAAGGGCGTTTCCGGGAAGATTTATACCACCGACTGGCAGTAATTCTGATTAAGGTGCCACCACTAAACGATCGCCGCGAAGATATTCCGGTTTTAGTAGATCATTTTGCTCATAAAATTGCTTCTGAACAAGGAAACGCCAAAAAGCGTTTTTCTACTGCGGCACTCAAATTGCTTCAAGCTTATGATTGGACGGGAAATATCAGAGAGTTAAGAAACGTAGTTGAAAGGCTCATTATTCTCGGAAACACGGAAGTTACGGAAACCGATGTAAAGGCATTTGCAAGCAAATAAATCTGTGAGATTTTTAACTAAGACAACCAATGTAGTTGCGTAATTGACTTAAATATAAACACTTAAGTTTTATAGTATTATTAACGTTCTATTAATTTACAAGTCTTAGTTTTACTGTTATAATTTCTATATCACAAAAACAATCCAAACTTGAAGCTCAAAGCTATTGTTTGTATAGATGTTGGCAATACCCATTAAAAATACATATATGAAATACCTCATACTCATTATTTTCGGTTTTTTAACTCTAGGATTAAGCGCACAATCCGACGTAGATTACATTAAAACTATCTACAAAAACGCTCTAACTAATGGCCAAAGTTACCAATGGTTAGACTATTTATCTAATGAAATTGGAGGCCGATTGTCGGGATCCTTAAACGCGGAATTAGCCGTTGAATACACCAAAGCCGAATTGGAAAACTTAGGCCTTGACAAGGTTTGGTTACAGCCTGTAATGGTTCCTAAGTGGGTGCGTGGCACTCCTGAGTTTGCCTATATTGAAACAGCGCCTGGCAAAACGATTCCAGTGAATATATGTGCTTTAGGAGGCTCGGTTTCCACACCTCTTCAAGGCACTAAAGCTGAAGTGATTGAAGTGCAAGGGATAGCGGAGTTAAAAGCTTTAGACCGAAGCCAAGTAGAAGGTAAGATCGTATTTTTTAACCGTCCTATGCAAGCGGATTTAATACTCACATTTGAGGCTTATGGTGGTTGTGTCGATCAACGCTACAATGGGGCTGAAGAAGCGGGTAAACTAGGAGCCGTTGCTATGATTGTGCGTTCTATGAATTTAAGGTTAGATGACCTGCCACATACAGGAGCAATGTCCTATGGAAAAACACCAGTATCTCAACGCATTTCCTCGTCCGCAATTAGCACTAATGATGCTGAGATATTAAGCGGAATGTTAAAAATAGACCCGAGTCTTAAATTATATATTAAACAAAGTTGCCGACAATTAAGTGATGTTCTATCATATAATGTGATTGGTGAAATAACAGGTTCTCAATTTCCAGATGAAATTATTACGGTTGGAGGACATTTAGATTCTTGGGACTTAGGAGATGGGTCTCATGACGATGGTGCTGGTTGTGTACAGTCGATGGATGTACTGCGCTTAATGAAAATTTCTGGTATTCAACCCAAACGTACGATAAGAGTTGTGTTGTTTATGAATGAAGAAAATGGATTAAGAGGCGGAAAAGCTTATGCAAAGGAAGCCACTCGAAAAGGAGAAAACCATATTTTTGCGCTTGAAAGTGACTCAGGAGGGTTTACGCCTCGAGGCTTTACATTTGATGGACCAGATTATAAAATAGACCAAATCTTAAAATGGAAGCCTTTGTTTGAGCCTTATCTGATTCATTACTTCAAAAAAGGAGGAAGTGGTGCAGACATTGGACCGTTGAAAAAGAGTACGAATGTCTTGGCCGGATTGCGACCAGATTCACAACGTTATTTTGATCACCATCATGCTGCAAATGATACATTTGATGCGGTCAACAAACGTGAGTTAGAATTAGGCGCAGCAACGATGACATCTTTAGTGTATCTCATTGATAAGTATGGATTTAACACTATAGAAACAACGCCAAAACTAAAGGATTAAGATGTTATTTCACAAGCTGAAAAACATATCCAAACGAAATGTTTCTTTGAAAAAAGAAAAATTCTTGAGAAGCAGAGTCTGCTGTTGAAGGGGTAGTTCGAATGTTAGGCATATTTAAATACCCTGTTTTAAGTTCTGCTTGAACAAAAAAGTGATCAAATAAAGTTAGGTTTATACCTCCTTTTAAAGACAATCCAAATCCTGAGAAGTGATATTCATCATACCGTTCTTTAGACAATAAAGTTGTGTTCGTTTTCGGATACAAAACGCCTATACCAAAAGATTCTAAAATATTTAATTGTATTTTTTTAGAGTTCCATTTTAGATAGTCACCAAGATTATCAACTCTGGAAATCTCCATATTTACATAGTTGAGACCATCTGTGTGTTCAAATTCTAAAAAATCTTCATCAATATAAATAGGCGCATTATCATATACGCCATTAAATTCTGAGACTGGATCTTGCAAATCAATATAACCGTCTATAGTTGCAAATTGCTGGGACACCATGACATATTTCATGTGATCAACGCCTATCGAAATATTCCAATGGTCATGAAAATAATAGCCAATACGTCCAACCGTTTGAGGGATAGTCATATTTGTAGGATTCATATATACATCTGAATCCCATTGTGTTTGACGGTCTTTGGCACCCACATTACTAAGTGTGAAGTCGTAGTCGTCTCCTTTAAATGTAATGTCTGAATAGTTGTATTGTGATTTATTCCATCCCCAATAAAAGTAAAATTTACCTTTATTTTTGGTTTTAAAGTCAAATTCAGTGGTGATGGGTTCTGTGATTATATCTTGAGCATATCCTTGGGTGCTTAATCCAATAAATACGCAAATAAAAAGTACTTTGTGCATTGGTTTTAAAGAGAATTAATAGTGCGTCTTATCGCTGTTAAATTGGTTAATAGTTTTTCTAAATGGTCAATATGAAGCATATTAGCACCATCACTTTTTGCATTCGCAGGATCAAAATGTGTTTCAATAAATAAACCATCTACATTATTAACGATACCAGCTCGTGCAATCGTTTCGATCATATCGGGACGTCCGCCAGTAACACCACTGGTTTGATTGGGTTGTTGGAGCGAGTGTGTTACATCTAGAACTGTTGGTGCAAAATCGCGCATTGTTGGGATTCCACGAAAATCAACAATCATATCTTGATAGCCAAACATCGTACCACGATCTGTAATCCATGCGTTTTCGTTGCCAGCATCTTTGACTTTTTGAACGGCATGTTTCATCGCTTCAGGACTCATAAATTGCCCTTTTTTCAAATTGACTACTTTTCCGGTTTGAGCTGCCGCAACCACAAGGTCGGTCTGTCTTACTAAGAATGCGGGTATTTGTAATACATCTACATACTGCGCTGCTAGGGCTGCATCAGAAACTTCATGAATATCGGTGACTGTAGGAATGTCAAAAGTTTCAGAGACTTTTCTTAAAATTCTCAAGGCTTTTTCATCGCCAATTCCGGTAAAACTGTCAATTCTACTACGGTTTGCTTTCTTAAAACTGCCTTTAAAAATATAAGGAATTTTTAAAGTATCCGAAATAGAACATACTTTTTCTGCAATTTGAAGTGCAATTGTTTCGCTTTCTATAGCACAGGGACCAGCTAATAAGAAAAAATTATCAGATTTGGCATGTTTTAATTTTGGAATATCTTGAAGATTCATTAGTGTAAATTTATGTTGCAAATATAATCAAAATTAAAAGGTGTTATAAAATTAATAAGCAGTGCAAAAGTCAGAAAATTAAATGTAACTTTGCACGCTTAAAACAAGGCACTTATGGCTAATGTAAAAAACATCGCAATTATTGCACACGTCGATCACGGTAAAACAACTTTGGTTGATAAAATTATGTATCACTGTCAACTGTTTCGTGAAAACCAAAACACTGGGGATCTAATTTTAGATAACAACGATTTAGAGCGTGAGAGAGGAATTACAATTACAGCAAAAAATGTTTCTGTAATATATAAAGATACCAAAATCAATATTATTGATACTCCTGGTCACGCCGATTTTGGTGGTGAAGTAGAGCGTGTATTAAATATGGCTGATGGTGTGTTGTTGTTAGTAGATGCTTTTGAAGGTCCAATGCCTCAAACACGTTTTGTGTTACAAAAAGCTATTGACTTAGGTTTGAAACCCTGTGTAGTAGTCAATAAAGTTGATAAAGAGAACTGTACTCCTGACGAAGTACATGAAAAAGTGTTTGACTTGATGTTTGAACTTGGTGCCGAAGAGTGGCAGTTAGATTTTCCAACGGTGTATGGTTCTGCCAAAAACAACTGGATGAACTGGGATTGGAAGGATGAAATTGATAATATCGAGCCATTATTAGATATGGTGATTGAGCATATTCCATCGCCAAAAATCCCTGAAGGAAATACACAGATGTTAATTACATCCTTAGATTTTTCATCGTTTACCGGACGTATCGCTATTGGACGCTTGACACGTGGAGAACTAAAAACAGGGCAACAAATTTCGTTAGTAAAGCGTGATGGAAGCCTTGTGAAATCTAAAATAAAAGAGCTTCATGTTTTTGAAGGTTTAGGTAGAAAAAAGATTGATGAGGTTCAAACAGGAGATATTTGTGCAATTGTAGGTTTAGAAGGGTTTGAAATTGGAGATACAGTTGCTGATTTTGAAAACCCAGAAGGTCTTAAGACGATTGCAATTGATGAACCAACAATGAGTATGTTGTTTACAATTAACGATTCTCCATTTTTTGGAAAAGACGGTAAATTTGTAACGTCTAGACATATTAAGGAACGCCTGGATAAAGAATTAGAAAAGAATTTAGCATTACGTGTGAATGCAACAGATAGTGCCGATAAATTCATGGTATTTGGTAGAGGTGTTTTACATTTGTCGGTTTTAATTGAAACGATGCGTCGTGAAGGTTATGAATTACAAATTGGACAGCCCCAAGTAATTATCAAAGTTATTGATGGTGTTAAATGTGAGCCTGTTGAAGAAATGACGATTGATTTACCAGAAACAGTTTCAGGTAAAGCCATCGAAATGGTAACGATGCGTAAAGGCGAAATGCTAAGTATGGAAGCTAAAGGCGACCGTATGGTGTGTGAGTTTATAATTCCCTCAAGAGGAATTATCGGAATGCGTAATCAGCTATTAACAGCAACTGCTGGAGAGGCGATTATGGCACATAGATTTAAAGAATATCAACCCCTAAAAGGTGGAATACCAGAACGTCAAAATGGTTCTCTAGTTTCAATGGAATTAGGACAAGCAATTCCGTATTCTATTGATAAATTGCAAGATAGAGGTAAGTTTTTTGTCGATCCAGGTGAAAGTATTTACGAAGGTCAGGTGATCGGAGAAAATTCTCGTGGTGACGATATGGCTATTAACATTACAAAAACGAAAAAGTTAAGTAACGTTCGTAGTTCTGGTGCAGATGATAAAGCCAAAATTGTTCCGGCAATTAAATTCTCCTTAGAAGAAGCTTTAGAATACATCCAAAAAGATGAGTACGTTGAAGTGACACCAAAATCATTAAGATTACGTAAAATATACCTTACGGAAGTTGATCGTAAACGTAATAAAATTATATAATGGATTTTTTGGAAATCAACACAACAGAACTGGTTGGATATCTTGCAATGGTCGTGTTATTGCTGTCTTTTTTGATGAAAGATATGCGTCGTTTGAGAACTCTAAACAGTATTGCTTGTGCTTTGTTTGTCGCTTATGGTTTTCTGTTAGCGACCTCTTGGCCAATCGTAATATCCAATGCTGCTATTTTTTGTGTTAATGTTTATTACCTGTTTTTGAAGAAAAAGTAGTTAGTTGTGTTTGTTTAATTTTAAACAAACGATTCTATAAACAAACGTTGAAACATTAATTGTTGGGTTAAATAAAGAGAAAATTATCTCATTTTATTTATATTAGCTATTTATATATGAATTTACTTTCAATATTTTCAAGTTGTGTATTTGTTATAAATAGAAATTAAATTTATATAATAACATAATTAAAATACAGGACGCTATTATTTATGTTATTTAATTCATTAGATTTTACTGTTTTTTTACCATTAGTTTTTATACTCTATTGGTTTGTTTTTAATAAAAATTTAAAAACACAAAATAGCCTTATAGTCGTAGCGAGTTATTTCTTTTATGCTTGGTGGGATTGGCGTTTTCTTAGTCTTATTTTTTTAAGTACACTTGTCGACTTCATCGTAGGAATCAATATTGATAATAACGAAAATCAACACATTAGGAAACGATTTCTTTGGTTAAGTATTGTTGTAAATTTAGGAATGCTGGGAATATTCAAATATTTCAACTTTTTCATTGAAAACTTTACGGCAGCATTTTCTTTTTTTGGTCTCGATTTAGAGAGCTATACATTAAACATTATACTCCCTGTAGGTATTAGTTTTTATACCTTTCAAACTTTAAGTTACACTTTGGATATTTACAAGAGGAAACTAAAACCTACAAGAAATTTTATAGTTTTTGCTGCATTTGTCAGTTTTTTTCCACAATTGGTAGCAGGACCAATAGAGCGCGCTAAACATTTATTACCTCAATTTCTTACGAAACGAAAATTTGAATACCACAAAGCAACAGATGGTTTGCGTCAGATTTTATGGGGACTTTTTAAGAAAATGGTTATTGCAGATAATTGTGCAATTTTCGCAGATGAGTTTTTTAAAAATTATTCTGAATATTCTGGCAGTTCACTTCTTTTAGGGGCATTCTTTTTTACGATACAAATTTATGCTGACTTTTCTGGGTATTCAGATATTGCCATTGGAACATCCCGACTCTTTGGGTTTGATTTGATGAAAAATTTCGCATTCCCTTATTTTTCTAGAAACATAAGAGAGTTTTGGAGGCGTTGGCACATTTCATTAACCTCTTGGTTTAAAGATTATTTTTACATTTCAATAGGTGGAAGTAGAGGAGGTAAATTGATGCAATTAAGAAATACATTTTTAATTTTTTTAGTCATTGGTTTTTGGCATGGGGCGCATTGGAAATTCATTGTTTATGGGTTTATAAACGCACTACATTTTGTCCCTGGAATTTTGAAAGGAAAGAGCGATAAATATGAGCATTTTGTAGCTCATAATAAATGGTTTCCCTCAACTATAGAGCTTTTTAATATGCTAAAGACTTTTGTGTTTTTGGTGCTTGTTCGGATATTTTTTAGAGCAGATAGTTTAACCGATGCTTTAAATTATTTGTCCATAATTTTTTCCAAAAGTATTTTTGATATTCCGAAGTTTCCTAACAGATTAGACGCTGTAATTGTCTTTATTTTAATTAGTGTTTTTATGACTGTTGAATGGTTTGGTAGAAACAATGAATACGCCATCGAGAAATTTTTATTTAAATTAGATAGACCTAGGCGTTTTTTGTGTTATTATGTCATTATTTTTTGTATGTTCTATTTTTATGCAAAGCAACAACAGTTTATATATTTCCAGTTTTAAATGAAGAAATTTTTGTTCATATTATTAATTTTTAGTCTACCAGTTTTCATCGTTTGCGGAACCATGGAATTATTGTTGAGAAACATTCCAAATGGGTATGCGTTAAAATCAGATTATCTAAAATCTAATAAAAAATCTATAAAAACACTTTTAGTTGGAAGTTCCCATATTCTATATGGGATTAACCCCAAATTTTTAACTGAAAAAGCACTCAATTATGGGAATGTCTCCCAAACTATAGACGTTGATTATAAAATAATTAATCATCATATAAATACTTTAGAAGCTTTGCAGACTATCGTTATTCGAATGTCTTATGCTACTTTGTTTGAGCAATTGGAAAATGGAGATGAAAGCTGGAGAATAAAGGATTACGAAATATATACGGATATAAACTTTAACTCAAAATTAAAATATCATTCTGAAATTTTGAGTGTCAAACTGAAAAATAACCTTAAACGAATCAATGATTTTTATTTTTTAAAAGAAAACTCTGAGTTTGTAAGTAATCAAGGCTGGGGAACACACACAGCTCGAGAAAAAACTCAAAATATAGATGCCGTTGGGAAGTTAATAGCCGAAAAACACACTATAAATGATGAGGTAATTTATACAGAAAATTATAAACTGTTAGAAGCTATTGTCGATTTATGTCAGAAAAATGAAGTGAAAGTGGTACTAGTAATGATGCCTGCTCATAAAAGTTATGTACAACATTTAAATCAAAACCAATTAGAAAAAACTATTTCTGCTGCTAAGTTCATAGACAGTAAATATAGTAATTGTAGATTTTTTAACTTTTTAACGGACAATCAATTTAAGCAATCCGATTTTTTAGATGCAGATCATCTAAACCGTGAAGGTGCAGAGAAATTTACGATTTTAATGGATCGTTTATTAACCAATTAAAATGCTATAATAAGTATTCATTCCTGTCACTACATAGGTTAGCTATATACACACACAGGATGTTTGAGTTTTTTAATGGAATATAAATTGCCAGATTTTCAAGAAAAATCAGTAATTTCACACTGCAATTTAATTTAATCAATCTCGTATTTTTTCAGTCACAAAATATAATCCTGATTTAAAATCCCAATGGGATAGTTTTGTAGTTGAAGCAAAGAATGCAACATTCTTGTTTCAACGAGATTTCATGGATTATCATAAAGATCGGTTTGAGGATTATTCTTTGATGGTCTACAAAAAGGAAAAGCTTGTTGCTTTACTCCCAGCAAATATAAATGAAAACATAGTTTATTCGCATCAAGGACTTAGCTATGGAGGGATTGTTTTTACGAAAGATGTAAAGTTTAAAGATAGCTTGGAAGTGTTTGAGACTATTCTTAGATATTTAAAAAAATCAGGACATCATAAACTATATTTAAACCCAATTCCTCAATTTTATAATTCTAAACTTTCAGAAGAATTTTTATACTTTTTATTCATTCTCCAGGCGAAATTACGCCGTAGAGACACACTCTCAGTGATTCGTTATTCAGATGGTGTTTCCTTATCTAAAAGTAGAAAAGAAGGCGTTTCTAGGGGGCAAAAACAAAATTTGGAAATTAAAGAGGTTGCTAGTTTCGAAGAGTTTTGGAATGCTATATTAATTCCAAATCTAATATCAAAACACAATACAAAACCCGTACATTCATTACAGGAAATAACGACTCTAAAATCATATTTCCCAGAAAATATTAGGCAGTTTAATGTTTATAAAAACAATAAAATTGTAGCGGGAGCAACTGTTTTTGAATCTGTTAGAGGTGCACATACCCAATATATTTCTGGGAATGAAAACAATAATAGTCTTGGTAGTTTGGACTTCTTACACGCTCACTTGATTAATACGGTGTTTAATGATAAAGTATTTTTTGACTTTGGCAATTCCAATAAGAATAATGGACAAGAAGTTAATTACGGATTGTTGTTCTGGAAAGAAGGTTTTGGCGCACGTACGGTTTCACAGGATTTTTACGTTATAGATGTTGAAAAGTATGAATTACTTAACACTATACTACAATGATTAAATTCTTAGACCTTCAAGCAATCAATGACAAATACAAGACCGCTTTTAAAAACCGTTTTGACCATTTCTTGTCAAAGGGTCATTATATTTTAGGGTCTGAAGTGTCGACGTTTGAAACCAATTATGCGACTTATTGTAATACTCAACATTGTATCGGTGTTGCTAATGGGTTGGATGCACTAACGCTGATTTTTAAAGCCTACATACAGTTGGGTAAACTATCTACAGGAGATTCAGTTTTAGTGCCTGCAAACACTTATATAGCAAGTATATTATCAATTATAAACGCAGGTTTAAAGCCAGTTCTCATTGAGCCATATATAGAAACATATAATTTAACTTCAAAACAAATAAAAGAAGCTTTAACATCTGATATCAAGGCAATTCTAGTTGTTCATTTATATGGGCAATTGGCCCCTATGAAAGAACTTCAAACCATAGCTAAACATCATAATCTATTAGTCATCGAAGATGCTGCGCAAGCGCACGGAGCTGTAGACGCTAAGGGGCAAAAGGCGGGTAGTATAGGGAATGCTGCGGCTTTTAGTTTTTACCCATCCAAAAATCTTGGAGCACTAGGGGATGCAGGAGCTATTACAACCAATGACACACAATTGGCGGAACTTATTAAAAAATTAAGAAATTATGGGAGTCCCAAAAAATATGTAAACTCAGTAGTAGGTTATAATAGTCGATTAGATGAACTACAGGCTGCTTTCTTAAATCTTAAACTCCCACATTTAGATGAAGACAACGCCAAAAGACGTTTTGTTGCAAGACAGTATTTAAAAGGTATCCAAAACACAAAAATTAAACTCCCTTATTATTCGGATACTAAAGATCATGTCTTTCATTTATTTGTTGTCTTAGTAGAAGATCGAAATGATTTCATGACCTATTTGAAAGATAATGCTATTGAAACCTTGATTCATTATCCAATTCCTCCCCATCAACAAGAGGCTTTAAAATCGTATCGTCACTTAAACCTTCCCATTACAGAGACAATTCACCAACAGCTAGTGAGTATTCCAATGAGCCCTGTACTGGAGGTCGATGAAGTATTTAAAATAATTAACATTATCAATGCCTATTAATGATGTTAAAAAAACTGCTAAAGCATTTTAAAAAAAGTATTCTTCTAAAAATAGTTTCACTTAATTCATTGGTAACTGGTTTTAGATTAGTTATTGCAATAGTTATTCAAAAGCTACTTGCCGAGTTGGTTGGAGCTTCTGGTATTGCAAAAATTGGTCAGCTAAGAAACCTGATGGTAATTCTAACGAGCACATCTTCCTTAGGCGTTTTTAATGGGGTTGTGAAATATACTTCCGAGTTAAAAAAAGAAGAAGAACTTCTCGCGAAATTTTTCTCAACAACCTTTATTTTTTCAATTTTAGGCACTGTCATAAGTACCATCATTTTATTTATTTTTTCAAATTGGATTTCCATACAACTTTTTGGAAGTGATACTTTTGAGTTTATCATTATAATAGCGGCGTTTGTAGTTCCTGCAATATCCTTAAATCGTATTTTTAGTGGAGTTGTCAACGGGCTTTCTGCATATAAACAGTATGCAAAAATAGAACTTATTGCGTATTTAACATCAAGTGTTTTGCTACTCTACGGTCTGTTTAATTATAATATTAATGGTGTGTTAATAGCTATAGCTATAGCACCAATAGTTCAGCTTTTGGTTCTGTTGTTTGTGTTTGGGAGTGTACTAAAAACCCAAATAAAATTAAAAGGACTAAGTCTACATTCGTCATTTACTAGGGCATTACTCACCTTTGCTGCCATGTCTTTTATTTCTACGGTACTGATAAATTATATCGAAATTGATATCCGTTCCCAAATCACCAATCAGATCAGTAGCAATCAAGCGGGGTATTGGACTGCAATACTTATCATTTCAAAAAACTATATGGTATTTTCTACTGGACTCTTTACGTTGTATGTGATTCCCAGATTTGCAGAAATTTATTCTGCTCAAGACTTTAAAAATGAAGTGTTTTATATTTACAAAACCATCTTACCACTTTTTGCCGTTGGAATGATACTCATTTATATATTTAGAATGCTAATTATAGATGTGATATATCCAGGGTTTTATGGAATGGAGCCCTTGTTTAAATGGCAATTAGCGGCTGACTTCGTTAGACTTTCTGCTTTGGTTTTAGCACATCAATTTTTGGCTAAAAAGATGTTAATTAGTTATGTTTTAACTGAATTTATTTCAATTATTTTATTTTATATTTTCTCTAAACTATTACTCGATTCCCATGGAATCGAGGGCATTGTAATGGCTCACTTATTACGCTATATTGTTTATTTTATTGTGGTGATTATAGCGATTTGGTACCATTTCAAAAATAATAAAAACTCTACCCCACCCAGTGGTTTAGATTTACTGTAATACTGTAACCATAATATTTTAAAACAACTATTTCAATTTGAATTACACAAAAACCTTTATTTAATCAGTAAAGATAGTTATATTGAATATTATTGTTTAAAATGAAATTATAACATAATATATTATTAAACAATCTGTAAACTCTTAAATAAAAATTGATATAGATTATCAACACAAAGTTTTATGAAACACAATACTATAGAATCCGTATCTCTTATCGAACTTCCTAAAATTAGCGATGAAAATGGACGTGGAAATTTATCGGTTATAGAAAAAGAAATTTTACCCTTTGAAATTGCTCGTGTTTATTATTTATATGATGTCCCTAGTGATGCCTACAGAGGCGGTCATGCTCATAAAAATTTACAACAATTCTTATTACCTTTAAGTGGTAGTTTTGACGTGATTTTAAAAGATGGTAAAAATTCACGAACAGTTACATTAAATAAGCCCAATAAAGGATTATTAATCGTTCCCGGTATTTGGCGAGAATTGGAGAATTTCTCATCTGGAGCCGTATGTTTGGTGTTAGCTTCGGAGGTATACGATGAGGCGGATTATATTCGCGACTTTGAAACGTTTAAAAAACAATTTTCCTAACTAAGAATTCCAGGTATTTAAATAGGTTTTTGCCACTTTTTCATAATCATGGTACGTTTCTATATAAGCGCGTGCGTTTTTGCCAATTTTTATAATTTCTTTTGGATTTTCAATAAGCCAACTCAAGTTTTTAACAAGTTCTTCTACATCAGGCGTGGCATGAATTCCAATGTTTTTAGTTATGTCATAATGCGATTTAAATCCATCACTGAATCCACTAAACACTACTTTACCTTGCGCCATAGCTTCTAATGCATTGTATCCTTGGTCATAGGCATAGGCTTGGTCCAATAGAATATGAGACTCATTATAGAGTTTAATATAGTCTTTATAAGGAATGTTTTCTACTTGAATGATTTCGATATTATGACTGTATTTTTCTTGAACTTGTTCCAAAGCTTGAACAAACACATCATTACCTTTTTTGTAATAATTACTACGATTGATACCATGGAAAACTTTAACCTTACCATTAATTTTTAAAGGCTTAAATTTATTTTTCTCAAGGTTTATAGGGAAAGGAATCAGGGGTTTTACTTTTGGGAGATTTTGATATGCCATTTCATAATCAAAATCTGCTGGAATAATATAGGTAATATACGTTTTTACAAATTCACTTAATTTTTTAGATGATGGTTTTAAATAGTTCAAACTATGTCTGAAATAAGGTTTTAGTTTTTTATTATTTAGAAACGGCGTCAACACATGATGAGGTAAATCTGAGTTGATTAAATAAGTTAAGTAAGTCACGTCATCTCCACAAGCGGATAAAATTACTTTTTTGTTATGTTTGAAAACGAATTTCAAAATCTTTTTATCCCAAAACGGAGTGGTTTTAAACGGAAATTCATTGATTAATTGAACAATTTCAAAATCTTTAAATTGATGTCGATTTTTATAAAAATTATAAAAAACTTCAAAGTTAGCAATGTCAAAATTAAAAAGAAGAAATAATACGTTTTTTACTTTTCTGAATAAAAATTTTGAAAACAAAACGGGTTCTAAATCTATATCCACAGCATAATTTTTAAAGCCATCTTTTCTGCCCATTAATAGGACACTATGTCCATTTTTTTCAAGTCCAGCTTTTAGGGTATTATGAAAGTTACTATATTCCCCTAATAAAAGTATTCGCATAAAAAATTATATTTTTTGTAATTTAATAGTTTTAGTTTGTCATGCAAAATTTTAAAAAGAAAATATCTATAATAACGGATTCTCTGTCTTTAGGAGGCGCAGAACGTATAGCGGCGAAATTGTCTGTTGAGCTTCACAAAATGGGTTATGATGTTTCAATTATTTGTTTGCGAGACGAAATTACTTATCCTTTTAAAGGTGAATTGTATAATTTAGGTCTTAAAGAATCTAAATTTAAGATTATTAAACAACTTTCAAAGTTTTTTAAGTTTAAGTACGCATACAAGATAACTAATTCTGATTATTATATTGATTTTCGTACACGCAATCGTCCAGTTATGGAATGGTGTTTTCATCAATTTATTTTTGACCTCTCAAAAATAATTTTTACAATTCATAGTTATGAGGTTTTTTTTCATATACCAAAATACAAATGGTTTTTTAAAGACTATAGCAAAGCGCCAGCTGTAATAGGTGTTTCCAACGGGATTATTAATCGATTGGTTTCTCTTTTTCCTTTTTCTAATTTAAAATACATCCCTAATTTTTACAATTCTGAACCGTTACATAAAACAGCTTTTAATGCCGAGATTCAAACACCATTTCTTTTGGCTGTGGGGCGCTTAGATAATAGTACTAAGCAATTTGATAAGCTAATAGAGGCTTATATAAAAACTATCTTTTTCAAGGACAAAGTCCCGCTTTATATTGTTGGCGAAGGACCAGATAAGGCGCAACTTGAGTTTCAAATAAAACAAGGTGACTTAGAAAATTTAGTGTGTCTTTTAGGGTTTAAATCTGAAGTTAAAAATTATATGAAAGCTGCAAAATGCATTGTAATGTCTAGTCATACCGAAGGTTTTCCAATGGTATTGTTAGAGGCATTATCAATAGGCACGCCTGTAGTATCTTTTGATTGTCCGTCAGGACCTTCAGAACTGATTAAAGACGGAGAGAATGGAATTTTAGTTGAAAACCAAAACTTTGATGCCCTTATCAATGCTATGGACAAAATGCATACAGATGCAGAATTTTATAATTATTGTAAAAGTAATGCTATAACTTCAGTTGAAAAGTTTTCTGCTAAAAATGTAATATCAATGTGGGAGCAGTTATTAGATTAGTAAGATGTTAATCGGATATTTTTCTTCAAAAAGTGTTTTTTAATAGATATCAATCCTTTTAGTATTACAAGTGGAGCGTTTAATAATATACGTTGACGAATTTTTAAATTTGATACATTCAGTTGCTTTCTTAATAGCGTTAAATTTTGTTGGTCATTTGAAATTCGACAAAGAATACTCAAATAATAGCGTTTGGTGTCCAAGTATTTTTTTAATGTAGTATGCTGACCTGTGTGTACTTCAAACTGATCAAAATTTGGAAGCCTTTTTCCTTTGAAACCTACTTGTGTCATTTGATTTGGGATGTCAAAATGAACTGTAGCCAAAGGCTTATAGCTATAGGCAAATCTGTAACTTATATTACTTTTAATGAAAAACTCTACATCTTCGGCAAAATCAATTGCTTCATTAAACGTTATTTTTCTGAAGATATTTTTTTTAAAAGAGAAACTACTTGGAGTTATTATAGGTTGATATAAGTTGAGTTTAAAAAAGTCATTCACCAAAAAAGTTGTATTCTTTTTGATTAAATTTATATTTTTTGTAGGTTCTAAAACATTCAAGTCCGTATATTTTTCAATGTAATCGGTTCCAAATAAATCTGCTTCAGGATATTTTAAATACAATTCTTTAATCTCCTCCAAATATTTCCTGTCCCATAAATCGTCAGCATCTAAAAGCGCAATAATCTCACCTTTAGCA
Source organism: Flavobacteriaceae bacterium (assembly GCA_029252105.1). Lineage (GTDB taxonomy): Bacteria > Bacteroidota > Bacteroidia > Flavobacteriales > Flavobacteriaceae > Hel1-33-131. Next base: position 76,062 of record JAQXCA010000026.1, read on the forward strand.
TGAGAGATTCCAACATTTCTTGTAGCGGACAAACCTTTGTTGTTTTGAGTGATTAGGCTGTGGTTGTTATAACCCTTCAGGGTTTTTGTGGCATTTCTTAAACTTTTATCTGTAGAGCCATCATTGATAATAATAATCTCATAATCAGAAAACGTTTGATTCAATACACTTAATAGCGTTGCTTCGATGAACTGCTCTTTGTTGTATAACGGAATGATTACGGATATTAAAGGCATTTATTTTTTTTAAGTTTACTACTAAAATGATACATCTTATAGAAGTCTAAAACAACAAATGAGGCTTTCGTGTTTATTAAAAGCCATGACAAAATAGGATTTAAAAACCAGCCTATTAAGTTAATAATTCCGATAAGTTTTAGTTTCTCCAATAACTTATAGCTTTTTATTAACTTACTTTGATTGGCTGTAATGAATCTTGAATCATAGAGTTGACGTAGCGTCTTAGCAGCACTTTTACACTTTAGTAAAAAAGTAGAATTATCTTCAATTCCATAATGGTCTGTGTAGTTATCTAAATGCTTTACGGTTACCTTTTGTGTTTCTAAACTTCTGCTAAATGCTAAGTCTAGTCCATATCTGTTCTCCAGTGCTGTATTTGAGAGAATAAAGACCGACTTATGAACAAGCATGTTTCCAGAATAAATGTTTCTATAGGGGTTTTTATTCCGCTTTGCAGCTAATTTATACTCTCTTTGAATCCCGTAACGGTATCTCAAGCGTTCTTTGTAGTCATAATTTTCTGGATAAGAATAGCCGCCAAAATAAGCACTTTCATTAATGTCTTTAGAGATTTCAGCTAAGTAATTATCAATATAGTTTTTATCTTTTGGAAGCATATCAGCATCAACGAATAATAACCATGGATAGTTGGCTTTAGAGCATAGAAGTTTTCTAATTGCAGTACGTCCTATAGATTTTTCACTACGATGTAAATAGGTAAATTCCATCCTCGATAGATGAGGGTTGCGTATTACGTCCGAACAAGAAAAATCATCTCCAATATGAATTTCAAATTCGATACTGCAAGCGGTTGACTGGATGTGCAGCTCAGATACCAATGCCTCAACATTGTAATTATAAGTTGGAATGAGTATAGAAAGCATTCTTAATTTTTACGTTGAACCACCTCAAAGACTTTAGTGTCTTCGCATTTGAGTGTTTTACTAGGGTATTTTAAAATCAACGCATAATCATGTGTTGCCATAAAAATAGTATGGCCTTTTTTATTGAGCTCTAAAAGGACTTCCATCACCTCCATACTCGTTTGTGGGTCTAGATTTCCTGTAGGTTCGTCAGCTAGAATTAATTTCGGATCGTTTAGTAAAGCTCTAGCAATCGCCACGCGTTGTTGCTCGCCTCCCGAAAGTTCATAAGGAAACTTACTCCCTTTGGCCTGCATATTTACTTTTGTGAGCACAGTTTCAATTTTGGCTTTGATTAATGTTTTGTCTTTCCACCCCGTAGCTTTTAAAACAAATTCGAGATTACCATTTATGCTAAGTTCATTTAAAAGTTTAAAATCTTGAAATACAACACCCAGTTTTCGTCTTAAAAAAGGAATGTCTTTTTCTTTCATCGTCTTTAAGTCAAACTCAACGATTGACCCCGCGCCATTGCTTAGTTTTAAATCACCATACAATGTTTTTAGAAAACTACTTTTTCCTGAACCTGTTTTCCCAATCAAGTATACAAAGTCACCTTCTTTGACATCCACATTGACGTCACTCAATACTAAGTTGTCGTTTTGAAAAATGGAAACATTTTCTAATTTTAATACCGAATCTGACATGTATCTTTCCTAAAAATTAATTTTTATAAAAGTATTACTATTTGATTTAATTATCAAATATCACTTGCATTAAACGGTCTTCTTATGTTAATATTTTACTCAACTTATAATTTAGCCAAATTTTTTCCGTTATCAACTTGATATATTTTATCTTTGAATGTAATAAAACTCTTTCAGTATATGACTTCCATAAAATATTTAGTTCGTCTTGTTTTTGTGTGTTTCTTTTGTGCTGGATTTGCTCAGAATTCGACTATTTATTCTAGTGAAGATGTTAAGTATCAATCTGCTATAGCGCTCTATAATGCACAACAATACCAGTCAGCTCAAGTGCTTTTTAAATCGATAGAATCCAATGCCTCAGAGGATTTATTAAAATCCAATGCAGCCTATTACAATGCAAACTGTGCCGTGCGACTTAATCAGCCCAATGCAGAATTACTTGTAGAATCTTTTGTAGCACATTACCCTTCTAGTATCAAACGTAATTCCGCTTTTTTTGAAGTTGCTAATTACTATTTTGATAATGCTAAATATGCCTATGCTCGAAAATGGTACGACAAAGTTGAGGTGTCTTCTCTTTCAAATTCGAACATCGAGCCGTTTTATTTTAAGTATGGGTATAGTCTTTATGCTACTAAAAATTTTAAAGCTTCTAAATCGTATTTTAAAAAAGTTGAAACCTCTAAAGCTTTCGGTTCACAAGCTAACTATTACATTGGTTTTATGGCGTATGAAGGGGATGATTATGATCAGGCATCTGCTTATTTTGATCAAGTAGAAAATTCAGAAGCCTACAAAGACAATTTATCCTATTATCAAGCCGATTTGAATTTTAAATTGGGAAAGTTTGCCAAAGCCATTGAATTAGCAAAGGCACAACTAGAAAAAAGAACCGCAAAAGAACAATCACAACTTTCCAAAATTATTGGTGAGAGCTATTTTAATCTTCAAAATTATGCGGAAGCTATTCCATTTTTGAAGGCTTATAAAGGCGAAAGAGGCCGCTGGAATCATACCGATTTTTATCAATTGGGATATGCATACTATAAACAAAACGACTATCAAAAGGCGATTAACGAATTTAATAAAATAATAGAGGGGTCCAATGCAATTGCGCAAAATACGTATTACCATTTAGCCGAAAGTTATATAAACTTAGATAAAAAACAAGAAGCACTCAATGCGTTTAAAAATGCTTCTGAAATGAATTTTAATCTCAACATCAAAGAAGACGCATGGTTGAATTATGCTAAACTTAGCTACGATATTGGAAATCCATACCAGTCCACACCTGAAGTGCTTACGTTGTTTTTAGAACTCTATCCAAAATCGCCTTTTAAAATAGAAATAGAATCGCTATTAATCGATTCTTATATCAGTTCAAATAATTTTAAAGAAGCTCTTGAATTATTAGAAAACAAATCCCGTTCCTATCATAAAGAGGCCTATCAAAAAGTGACATTTTATAGAGGTTTAGAACTGTACAATACTGCGAATTATGCCGAGGCGAAAAAGCAGTTCGATAACTCGTTGTCAAGATCAATTGACCCAACGTTCAAAGCTAGAGCAACCTATTGGAGAGCCGAAACAGCCTATCAGTTATCTAATTATAAAGCAGCTCTAGACGGATTTAGAGACTTCAAAAATAGGCGTTTCAATACCCAGTTAGATGAATTTATAAATCTAGACTACAACCTAGCCTACACCTACTATAAACTGAAAGCGTACGCACTAGCTATTACATCGTTTCAGGCGTTTATAGCCACACAACCTAAAAATTCAGTTGTATTGAATGATGCATTTTTGAGACTTGGAGACTCCTACTTTGTGACCACTCAGTACAGTCCCGCAATAGATGCTTATAAAGAGGCTTTGAAATTAGCTAAAATTGAATCGGATTACGCGACCTTTCAAATTGCTGTCAGTAACGGGTATTTAGGCAAGACTTCAGAAAAAATTTCAGGATTAAGAACAGTAATGTCCTTTAAAACATCGCGTTTAAAAGATCAAGCTCTTTTTGAATTAGCAAATACGTATGTAAATCAAGACGATCCGCAAAAAGCACTTCCATACTATAGTCAGCTAATTAGTGATTTTCCGTCTAGTATTTTGGTATCTAAAGCCTTATTGCGAAAAGGATTAATATTATATAATCTAGGGGATTCACAATTAGCCCTACAAAATTTAAATGTGGTAGCCCTTAATTATCCATCCACACCCGAAGCCTTTCAAGCCATCATTACCTCGCGCTCTATTTATATCGATCTAGGTCAGGTAGAAGCTTATGCAGATTGGGTAAAAACACTGGACTATGCTGGTATAACTGACAGTGAACTTGATGAAGCGACTTATGAGGCTGCTGAAAAACACTATTTAGAGGCTAAAAAGGCTAAAGCTATCGATTTATTTAATGATTATCTCGCACGATTTCCAAAAGGTTCTCAACGCCTAAAGGCACATTTCTATCTCGCAGAATTGTATTATAAGGAGAGTTTGACTGAAAATGCGCTCCC
>JAQXCA010000039.1 GCA_029252105.1 Flavobacteriaceae bacterium
AATATAGTCACTAAATATAAAGAAGAAGGGAAAACAATTTACCTAAAACATCTTAGTGAAGACTGTAAGGTTTTATTATATAAATCTAGCCCCGATTTTAAAGATGTAATCTTAGAGGCTATTGATGATCCGCGATACTATTTAGCAGAAAATCCGGAAGCATTTTCTAAAAGCTTGACAGAATATAAACTATAAAGTTATTTGATGCGAACAGCGTCAGGAACTAGTTTTTTGTAATCCCCATCATAACGAATAATCTCTCTCACAATAGAAGATGAAATAAATGAAGTTTTTGCAGATGTCAGTAAAAAGACAGTTTCAATAGTCGATAAATGTCTATTGGTGTGTGCAATAGCTTTTTCAAATTCAAAATCGGCAGGATTTCTAAGCCCTCTCAATATAAACTCAACTCCAATGGCTTTGCAGAAATCAATTGTTAATCCGCTGTAAGACACAACAGATACTTTTGGATTATCTTTAAAAGTCGTTTTTATGAACGCTATACGTTCTTCTAAAGAAAACATATAATTTTTAGAAGAATTTTCGCCGATAGCAATAATCACTTCATCAAACAAGGTTACTCCTCTGTTAATGATGTCCACATGCCCTAGCGTAATCGGGTCAAATGATCCTGGAAAAATGGCTTTGTTCATAATGTAAAGTTAAGAATTTTTTTGAAGTGCTTCTTGAATGGCGTTATCAAACAAATCGGGCATCGAAATTCCCGCCTGTGCGGCTTGTTGTGGTAAGATACTTTCTTTAGTTAGTCCAGGAATAGTGTTTATTTCTAAAAGATGAGGTTGTCCATCTTTAAAAATAAATTCACTTCGTGAAAACCCATCCAGTTTCAAAATAGTATATATAGATTTTGCCAGCTTACGGACTGATGTTTCTTGGCTTTTATTTAATCGTGCAGGGGTAATTTCTTGAGATTTACCTAAGTACTTTGCTTCATAATCAAAAAAATCATTTTCTGTTATAATTTCTGTGATCGGCAAGACTGTAATTTCTCCTTTATAACGAATGACTCCAACGGATACTTCTGTTCCTTCTAAAAAGGACTCAATAATAAGTTCGTCATCTTCTTTAAACGCAGTGGCGATGGCGCTGGGTAAATCTGCTTTTGAATAGACTTTAGTGACACCAAAACTACTTCCAGCTTTATTGGCTTTTACAAAACAAGGAAATCCAACCGCTTTCTCAATGGCTGAAGTGTCTACAGGGTCTCCTAAATTTAAAAAATAAGAGTCAGCCATAAGAATTCCATAAGGCTTTAGAACGCTCAAACAATCTCTTTTATTAAATGTTAAAGCTGCTTGATACATGTCGCAACTGGTATGAGGAATGGACTGTAGATCAAAATAAGCTTGCATCGTACCATCTTCGCCAGGCGCGCCATGAATAGCATTAAACACACAGTTAAAATTAATTTTTGTACTATTAACTAAAACAGAAAAGTCAGCCTTGTTTACAGGGTATTCTTTCAAGTCATCGTCGACATAAACCCATTTATCCTTGAAAATATGAATGCAGTAGGCGTTGTAACGCGTTTTTGGTAAACTGTCGTAAACCATGCTCCCACTTTTTAAAGAAATTAGATATTCGCTAGAATATCCACCCATTATTATGGCAATATTTTTTTTCATTTGTACGTTTATACAGTAAAAATATTACTTTTATATCAAATCAAAATCATTTTAAACTAAAATTTATTTACTTCAAACTAAACAAGCTAAAGATTTTAAGGACGCAAATATTTGTTTAGCTTTGTTACTTTATAATTACATACCATGAATTTCATTAAATTCTTATTCAGTAAATCATTTATAAAGCAATTAGTCTTTGCGGGTATTGCCTTGGCTATTTTTGGGTTTTTAACGCTAAAGTGGCTTAAGTCCTATACCAATCACGGATCGTTTGTAATGGTTCCAGCACTTACAGGGAAAACCTTTGAATCCGCTAAAGTTCTTTTAGAAGATCTTGAGTTGAGAAGTGAGGTTCAAGATTCATCAAATTATAATCCTAACTATCCAAAAGGCGCAGTTATTGAACAAGATCCTTTAGCGGGAAGTCAAGTTAAAGAAGATCGGAAAATATACCTAATTCTTAACCCTTCAGCCTACAAGACACTTCCAGTACCAGATGTTATTCGTCGTACATTTAGACAAGCAAAACCCACACTAGAAGCGCTAGGTTTTAAAATTGGAGCAACTACTTATGTAGATGATTTAGGGAAAGATGAAGTTTTAGAACTACGCCATAAAGGCCAAATCATTGAAGCAGGTAGACTGCTTCCAAAAACCTCGAAAATCGACCTTGTTTTAGGAAACGGTGTTCGAAAGCAATAATTAGCCATGGAAGAATCCAATGAATTTTTAGTGAACGAAAGCGAATTGCATGAGCATTATACATTTACAGTCGAAAAAGGTCAACAACCTTTGCGGATTGATAAATACCTCATGAATTTTGTTGAAAATGCCACTAGAAATAAAATACAAGCCGCTGCTAAAGATGGTAGTATACTCGTCAATGAATTAGCAGTGAAATCAAATTATAAGGTTAAGCCGTTAGATCAAATTCGAGTTTTGTTTGAACATCCACCTTATGAAAATTTATTAGTTCCTGAAGATATTCCAATTGATATCGTGTATGAAGATGATGACCTATTGGTCGTTAATAAAATACCTGGTATGGTTGTTCATCCAGGACATGGGAATTATGCGGGTACCTTGATTAATGCCTTGTTATTTCATTTTGATAATTTACCAAATAACAGCAGTAACCGACCAGGTTTGGTTCACCGGATTGATAAAGATACGAGCGGTTTGCTCGTAGTTGCCAAAACCGAAATCGCGATGGCGCATCTATCGGCACAATTTAAAGCTAAAACTAGTGAGCGTGAATACGTAGCCTTAGTTTGGGGGAATGTTGAGCTAGATGAAGGTACTATTGAAGGCAATATCGGGCGTCACCCTAAAAATAGATTACAAAACACAGTCTATTTTGGAGATGAAGCAGACAAGGGAAAGCCAGCTGTTACACATTATAAAGTACTACAACGTTTAGGCTATGTTACTCTGGTGTCATGCCGCCTTGAAACAGGACGTACCCACCAAATACGAGTACATATGAAGCATATTGGACATACGCTTTTTAATGACGAACGTTATGGTGGTGAACGTATTTTGAAAGGGACAACTTTCACCAAATACAAGCAGTTTGTGGATAATTGCTTTAAAACCCTTCCGCGTCAAGCTTTGCATGCCAAAACTTTAGGCTTTGTGCATCCTACTTCTGGTAAAACGATGTCGTTTACGTCTGAAATACCTAAAGACATACAAAATTGTGTTGAGAAATGGAAAACCTATTCGAATCATGTTGCTGAAGACTAAGCCTTAAAAGAATCGATTCTGAATATTGCAACATAGAAATTATAAATCTATTTTTGTTTAGAGTTCAAAACTTAGTTGTTAACTTTGAGTACTAATTATAGATATATGAAACATCCATAACTAAATTTTGATACCCAAAGAAATGATTATACGGATGTACCTTGTGATCGTTAAAAAACAATAAACATAAACACATGAAACTTGTCATCTCACCCGCTAAATCATTAAATTACGAGAGTGATTTACCTACCACATTAAGCACCAATAGTTGTTTTATGGGAGAAGCGCAACAGCTCAACAAACTTCTTAAAAAGAAGTCGGCTAAAGCGCTTTCAGAATTGATGCATATTTCTCCTAATTTGGGACAGCTCAATTATGAGCGTAACCAACAGTGGACGGCGCCTTTTACATCCCAAAATGCAAGGCCTGCGATCTATGCGTTTAGCGGCGATGTCTATCGTGGGTTAGATGCCTATACCGTTGAAGACTCAAAACTAGAGGCGTTACAAGACGCTGTTCGAATTATATCGGGACTCTATGGAATTTTGAAACCATTAGATTTGGTGCAACCCTACCGCTTGGAAATGGGCACAAAATTTCCAGTAGGGAAGTCTAAAAACCTATATGAATTTTGGCGAAAAAAGGTAACCACTGCCTTGAACGATGAGCTAAAAGATGGTGAATTATTTGTGAACCTAGCTAGCCAAGAATATTTTAAGGCTATTGATGTTAAGGTTCTTAAAGTGCCAGTCGTTCAAGTTGATTTTAAAGAGTTAAAAAATGGACAGTATAAAACCATTGCTATTTTCGCGAAACTTGCACGTGGTTATATGACACGTCATATTATTGAAAATGCTGTAGAAACGATTGATGGTTTAAAAACCTTTACAACGGATGGCTATGCCTATGACTCTAATCTATCAACCGACACTAAATTGGTGTTTACACGTTAATGTATTTAAAATAAGACGTACCTTTGTATCATCGTTCAGAATGACCTATCGTATTGTATACTGTCATTTTCAAAACATAATATATGACATTTCAATCTTTAGGACTTATTGAAGCCCTACTTAAAGCAGTCCGTTTACAGGGCTACGAAACGCCCTCTCCAATACAACAAAAAGCAATCCCCCCAATTCTTGAAGGCCTTGATGTTCTCGCATCGGCTCAAACAGGAACAGGGAAAACAGCAGGGTTTACCCTGCCAATGCTACAAATTTTATCTAAAAACCCAGTGCCACACCGCCGTCCTGTACGTGCTTTGGTGCTGACGCCAACAAGAGAGTTAGCAGATCAGGTATTTACAAATGTGAAACACTACAGTAAATTTTTGGACCTTCGTGCCGCTGTTATTTTTGGTGGTGTGAATCAAAACCCACAAATCAAACATCTTCGCAATGGCGTTGATGTTTTGGTAGCTACTCCAGGACGATTACTCGATTTGGAAAATCAAGGGCATTTGTCCTTATCTAAAGTAGAAATTTTTGTACTCGATGAAGCCGACCGTATGTTGGACATGGGCTTCAAACGTGATATTGATAAAATTCGATCATTGATTCCATCGAGACGTCAAAATTTAATGTTTTCGGCAACGTTCTCAAGGGAAATAAAAAGCTTAGCACAAACCATTTTACAACGTCCTACACTTGTAGAAGCAACACCAGAAAACACAACTGTTGAAGCGATTGCTCAACAGATATATAGAGTGGCTAAAGAGAAAAAAACAAACCTTCTTATCAAACTGATTCAAGACGGGCAGTGGCAACAAGTATTGGTCTTTACACGGACCAAACACGGCGCAAACAACCTTTGTAAAAAACTTGAAAGTGCCCGAATTTCTGCGATGGCCATTCATGGTAATAAAAGTCAAGGGGCGCGAACACGCGCTTTAGCAGGTTTTAAAAATCATGATATTCGTGTGTTAGTTGCAACGGATATTGCAGCACGTGGTTTAGATATTCCTTTGTTACCACATGTGGTTAATTATGAGCTTCCAAATATTCCAGAAGATTATGTGCATCGTATAGGACGTACAGGTCGTGCAGGAGCAAATGGTGTGGCATTATCATTAGTTTGTGCCGAAGAAACTTCTTACTTATCCTCTATAGAAAGACTAACTAAACAACGTTTCAAGAAAGAAATTGTTGAAGGTTTTGAACCTGATCCAAATGCATCTACAGTGCCGCCAAAACAAGGTGGTGGTCGTCAAAGACGCGGAGGTGGACGCCCTAGCAACAACCGTCAAGGCTCTGCTGGTGGAGGTAACCGCTCTAACCATAACCGTCGCCGCTAATTTTATGGAATCTCAACCTAATAATCCTTTACATGGCGTAAAATTGGAACAAATACTTATTGCTCTTGAAGCTCATTATGGCTGGGAAGTGATGGGCGAGAAAATAAATATCCGTTGTTTTACCGACGGACCTACCTTAAAGTCTAGCCTTAAGTTTTTGAGACGCACCCCCTGGGCACGTACCAAAGTGGAGAACCTTTATTTAAAGTTTTTGAAAACGAAGTAGGGCGGAGGTGTTTTTTATTTGTTGTAATTACAATTGCTATTTTTAATAAAATTCTACTCTGGCTTTTGGTTCTAAGTTTGTGAAAAAAATGTTAAACTATTTAACATTAATAGTAATACTATTATATTTGCATTGTATTACCATGGAAAACTTGCAAATACATATCACCATTAGTTCGGATCTTTATACAAAGAACCCGGAATCTTCTGTCTTAGGACAAAAAATTGTCTCTAAAAGTATTGAGATGATAGATGCTTTAGGTTTTGAAGATTTTACGTTTAAAAAATTAGGTACTGAAATTGGTTCTAACGAAAGTTCGGTCTATCGTTATTTTGATAGCAAGCACGCCCTTTTGGTCTATTTGATTAATTGGTATTGGAGTTGGATCGAGTACAAATTGGTGTTTGCAACCTTAAATGTGCCGTCTGCACATGACCGCTTGACCCAAGCGATTTTGATATTAACCGCTGAGGTTACGGAGGATAATGCCTTTTCATACATCAATGAAGTCCTGCTAAATAAAATTATTATTTCGGAATCTTCTAAAGCCTACCATACCAAGGCTATTGATAGCGAAAACAAAAAAGGCTATTATAAAACATACAAACGCGTCGTACAACGTGTGAGTGCTCTAGTCACAGAAATCAATTCGAGTTATGAATTTCCACACATGTTAATTTCGACCGTAATTGAAGGCGCACACCACCAGCGGTATTTTTCAAAACACTTGCCTTCGCTCACCGATTTTGAAGAAGGCAAAAACAATATCGTACGGTTTTACACAGATTTAGTTTTTAATACCCTGTCAGACAAATGAAACAGTTGTCCTACATCATCGCACTAGGGTTTAGAGTACTGATATTCGCATTGGTATTTGGGTCCATCATATTACAACCAGTCGTTGAATCGATGGCAGTTTCTGAGCCACAAGCCTTTTCTTGGCTGGATATAGAGGCTGAAAATGATTCTAGTGAAAAAGAAAATCAAGAAGTAGAAGATTCTAAAAATAAAAAAGTTGAGCTTCGACTTTTAAAGGAAGAACCCCCTTTAAGTTCCTATCTTAAAAGAGGTTCTATTTATGGCGGACAGTACTTGAAATCCGATATTACTATCGATACACACAATCCGCCACCTGAAGTCATCTAGACACTTCAATTTTAAAGTGATATCCCTTGTTGTTAGTCACATTTAAAATAATGCAATTTCTTTAAAATAAATAAAATCAAATTTAAGCAATACTTATGTGTTGCTCAATAATCACATATTAGTATAATGAACAGTTCAAACCCATTTAAAAATTTTAAATCAGACCTACCTTCAAGTATTGTCGTATTCTTTGTAGCGTTGCCACTATGTTTAGGAATAGCGCTTGCCAGTGGAGCGCCCCTTTTTTCAGGTCTTATAGCCGGAATAGTTGGTGGTGTCGTTGTTGGATCAATTAGTAAATCATCAGTAGGCGTTAGTGGTCCTGCAGCAGGTTTGGCAGCTATTGTCTTAACCGCAATTGGAACACTTGGTAGTTTCGAAAACTTTTTACTCGCCGTTGTATTAGGAGGTGCAATTCAATTTTTGTTTGGTATCCTTAGAGCGGGGGTTATAGGCTATTATTTTCCGTCTTCTGTGATTAAGGGGATGCTAACAGGAATTGGAATTATTATCATCCTAAAACAAATACCTCATTTTTTTGGATATAACTCTGATCCAGAAGGGAATTTCGCCTTTTTTAAAGTTGATGGCGAAAACACGTTTTCAGAAATATTAAATGCCATTAATTTCATTAGTCCTGGAGCTACAATTATAGCCCTTTTTGCATTGACCATATTGCTACTTTGGAGTGAGGTGTTAAACGATAAAGGAAAATTCTTTAAATTGGTTCAAGGACCATTGGTAGCGGTTGCTGCTGGGATTATCTACTTCATCAGTACAAAAGGTAGTACGCAATGGGGTATTTCGCAAGATTTATTGGTTAGTGTTCCAGTTCCAGAAGATGCAACCTCTTTCTTTGCGCAGTTTAGTTTTCCAAATTTTGGAGCTATTAGCAACCCTGAAATATGGATTGTTGCGTTTACCATCGCTTTAGTTGCTAGTTTAGAAACCTTGTTATGTGTTGAAGCTACAGATAAAATCGACCCGTTAAAACGTGTTACACCTACCAATAGAGAGTTATTGGCTCAAGGTATTGGAAATGTTGTCTCTGGATTAATTGGGGGGTTACCTGTAACACAAGTGATTGTACGGAGTTCGGCCAATATCCAATCGGGTGGGAAAACAAAAATGTCGGCAATTATTCACGGGTTTCTATTATTGATATCGGTGATTTTAATTCCTAATTTATTAAATAAAATTCCACTTTCTGTTTTGGCAGCCATCCTGTTTATTGTAGGTTATAAATTAGCGAAGCCAGCATTGTTTGTAGAAATGTATCGACTGGGATGGAAACAGTTTACTCCCTTTGTTGTGACGGTATTAGGAATTATATTTACAGACCTTTTAATTGGGATCGCATTAGGTCTTGCCGTTGGAATTGTTGTAATTTTGATTAAAAGTTTCCAAAACTCACATTTCTTACATATTGAAGATAAGAGTAATGGTGTCCATAAAATTAAAATGACTTTGGCAGAAGAAGTCACCTTTTTTAATAAAGGCGCTATTCTAAAAGAATTGGACCATTTACCACGTGAAAGTTATTTGGAACTAGATGTCACCAAAACACGCTATCTTGATAATGATATTATCGAGATTTTAGAAGATTTTTCTGAAAAAGCACGTCAAAGACACATTGACATCAAATTAATATCTATCAGAGGCGTAGTGGAAAATCCTGAAAGTTTCATACAGTTTTTCCAATTACGTCCACAAACAGTTTAATAAAATAATAAATAATTAACACTAAATTTAAACATATGAAAGCACACACTAAAGAAAGTCAAGCAGCAATGACGCCAGAAACGTCTTTACAAGCTTTAAAAGATGGAAACGAACGTTTTATTAATGCAACGCAAGTTGTACGAGATCTAAATGCTCAGGTAACGGCAACCAGCACAGGGCAATACCCTTTTGCAACGGTTCTACACTGTATAGATTCACGCGTATCAGCCGAACATGTTTTTGACCAAGGGATTGGCGATTTATTCAGTATTCGTATTGCTGGAAATTTTGTGAATGAAGATATTTTAGGAAGTATGGAATTTGCTTGTAAGCTCGCAGGCACCAAAGTACTAGTAGTTCTAGGACACACCGCTTGTGGTGCCGTTAAAGGCGCCTGTGATCATGCGCGTATGGGCAATTTAACGGCATTAATCAATAAAATTGAACCTGCAGTTGAAGCGGTTACTCTTCCAGAAGATGAAGCGTCGAGAACATCGGGTAACATTAATTTTGTGAATACTGTTGCCGCTAAAAATGTAGAAATGACCTTAAACGATATTCGTGAAAAAAGCACTATTCTTAAGGAAATGGAATCTAATGGTGAATTGATAATAATAGGAGGGATGTATGACATCGCCAACGGTAAAGTCACGTTTTATGCTTAAAAAATCTAATCTCTTTGTGGCAGCATTAATCTGTGTGTTAATGCTGCCTTATGTAACAGTTGCCCAAAGTAGTGATTTCGGAAATTGGCTGATTTATATCGGCAGTAAAAAAGTGAATAGTAAGTGGAATGTTCACAATGAAGTTCAGTTTCGAAATTATGATGCTGTTGGAGATTTAGAGCAATTATTGCTACGCACGGGGGTTGGATATAACTTATCCGAAAACAATCATAATGTATTATTAGGGTATGGCTATATCAATTCTGAAAACTATGTTGGAGATACATCGGAAAAAATAACCATAAATGAACACCGTATTTTCCAGCAGTTCACGTCTAAACAAAAGATTGGTGCCCTGTCATTAACGCATCGTTACCGATTCGAACAACGTTTTGTAGAAGCTGATTTTAAGATGCGATTGCGGTATTTTTTGGCCTTTAAAGTTCCATTAGTTAAAACAGAAGAAATGCCTTCGAAACTGTACTTGTCAGCATATAACGAAGTGTTTTTAAATACGGAAAGCGCTGTTTTTGACCGCAACCGTGTGTATGGTGGGTTCGGATATCAAATCAATAAAAATATTCGTGTAGAAGCTGGATATATGAGTCAGCTTTTTGAAACCTCTAGCCGCGATCAGTTCAATCTGATCACATTTGTGAATTTTTAGAACGCGCTTGTTTATAAAACGTAGATTATTCTAGATTTTGGGTTATTTTTTTAGTTTTATTTCAAAAAAACAAACGTCTGCATCGTGATAATGTGAGGGTAATTGAGATGTGTTTTGTAATTTGTTTATTCCTAAAAAATTAAATCCAGAATCTTTGTAATGACTAATAAGTCTTTCATTGTTTCCACAAGTATCCATTCTTATAAACTGCCTGTTATACTTAAGTGCATATTTTTTAGCCCAATCAACAATAGTTTGCACAAAATTATTTCCCCTAAATTCTGGATTTGTAGCGATGCGATGTATGTACATCGAAGACTCATTTTCTTTCTCTTCCCATATTTGTGGGTCGCTAAAAGTGATGGCCCAAACACATGCTATTTTATCAGCAATAAGCAATTTAAATTGTCGATTGTCATTAATTTCAGAGATGATGAGACTTTCGCTAAACTTAGGCCAAGTGTTCGTCGGGAATTTTATTTTCTGAAAATTAGTTGCCAAATCATATAATCTAAATATTTCAGAAATATCATCAAAGGTGCTGTTTTTTATAGTCATATTTTTAGCGCTTTAACACCAATAGTTAAGTCCATAAGAATTTTAATACAGTTTTCAGATTGTAATTAATTTTATCAAACTTATTTAAAATACTGATTAATTCCAGCAGAATCGAATTTAAAAGCGGTATTATTTTCCGATTTGTCTAGCTTATTATGGAGTGTTAATCCCCATAAAACCAACTCCATACAAAAGGTTTGGTCTTCTTTACTTAATTTAGAAGCATGTTCTTCAACAATAGCCACCAATGGTTTTATAGTGTTAAGATTAGTATAGAATTCTTGATCGGTGTCAGTGTAATTCAACTCAATGAAATTAGTGTCAAACCATTCAATCAAATCTGTGTAAGGTGTTTTAACGCCTTCTTTTTCTAGTTTCGAAATGCGAGGAAATAGCTGACCAAATTGTATCATCACGGCATTGTCTATAAGTATTTTGGCAACTTCATCAGCACCTTCTTGTTCACCTTCATAAACCAATTCAATTTTCCCTGTGATGGAAGGGATAATAGACATAAAATCCACCAATCTCACCGTTGTTTTTTCAGCAGCTGTTTCAAACAACCGTAATTTTGCTGCTGCCATAAGATTTTCCATAGCACTTATGGATAGCCGTGCACTCACGCCACTTTTTGCATCTACATATTCGCTTTTACGTGCGGTAAAAGCGACCTGTTCCAACAAGTCTTTTGCTAAGTTTGGAACCCTAATAGAAGCTTGATCTTCTTCAGATATTTTTGCTTCTTGAGCTGTAATTTCACGCGCTAGCGCAATTGATTTTGGATAGTGCGTAAAAATTTGTGAGCCAATTCTATCTTTTAAAGGCGTTACAATACTACCTCTGTTGGTGTAATCTTCAGGGTTAGCAGTAAATACAAATTGAATATCAAGTGGCATTCGGAGTTGAAACCCGCGTATTTGAATATCGCCTTCCTGTAGAATATTAAACAAAGATACTTGGATGCGTGCCTGTAAATCTGGAAGCTCATTTAATACAAATATGGACCGATTTGCTCGCGGAATCATGCCGTAATGTAAGACACGCTCATCAGAGTAAGGGAGCTTTAAAGTTGCTGCTTTAATCGGATCAATATCTCCAATCAAATCAGATACATTCACATCTGGAGTTGCTAACTTCTCAAAGAATCGGTTTGAGCGGTGTACCCAGGAAATGGGGGTTTTATCTCCCATTTCGGCGATCAAATCCCGTGCATATTTTGAGATGGGTTGAAACGGACTGTCATTAATTTCTGAACCTTCAACAATCGGCATATACTCATCGAGAAGCTCTACCATGCTACGTGCAATTTTGGTTTTTGCTTGACCTCGTAACCCCAATAAATTGATGTGATGTCCAGCAATAATTGCTTTTTTAAGTTGGGGAACAACTGTATCTTCATACCCATAAAGCCCTTCAAAAACAGGTTGATTAGCTTTGATACGTGCAATTAAATTTGCCTGAATCTCTTGGTTAATGGTTTGATCTTTATAACCTGATTTTTTCAACTCTTTAAAGGTGATGTCTTTGCTCATAGTCTTTTAATTCTGTTTTTTTCGTAATCTTCAAATATCATTTCTCCCAAACCAGATAGTCCCGTTAAAAAGGCTTTTCCTTGATTTTGAGCCGTAAACAGCTCCACAAATTTACGGAGGTAAGGGTCTTGGGCAATCATAAACGTGGTAATAGGAATTTTTAATTTCCGTGCTTGTGCCGCTTTGTTAAGGCATTTCGAGACAATCATATCATCTAAGCCGTTACTGTTTTTATAAAACTCTCCAGACGGCAGCTCAATACAGCTCGGCTTACCATCCGTAATCATAAAAATTTGTTTGTTTGTATTCCGTTTTCGTCGTAAAATATCCATTGCCAGTTCCAATCCAGCAACTGTATTTGTGTGGTACGGGCCTACTTTTAAATAGGGGAGGTCTTTCACTTTAATGGGCCAGGCTTCATTTCCAAACACAATAATATCAATAGAATCTTTTGGATACTTCCGATGGATCAGTTCTACCAACGCCATCGCTACTTTTTTGGCAGGCGTAATGCGGTCCTCACCATACAGAATCATCGAGTGACTAATGTCTATCATCAACACAGTACTCATTTGAGCTTTGTGTTTTGTTTCCTCAACAATTAAATCATTTTCTGTTAATCGAATGTCTGAGATTCCATTGTTGATTTGTGCATTTTTCAAACTCTCCGTCATGTTGACTCTAGATAAATCATCCCCAAATTGGAACGCTCGATTTTCACCATCACGCTCATCTCCAACACCAATTTTTTTTGTGTTATGATTTCCGAGACCACTTTTCTTTAATTTCCCAAAAATCTGGTTGAGGGCATAATCTCGCAACGCCGATTCAAGCTTCGCAGTAAGCCTGTTTTTTCCTTTTCCAGTTCCGTTTCCTGTTTTGACCGCGTCAGGGTCATTTTCTTCTTTGATGTACCCTCGCTTTTTAAGATCCTCTTCAAAGTCTTCTAAGGAATAGTTTTCGTTAAAGATATTATACTCCTGGTCAAGCGTATTTAGCCATTCAAAAGCCTCTTCAATATCACCAGATGTATGGGTCAGTAACTCTTTAAACACGCCAAACACTCGATCAAAATTCGATACGTCTTTGGCGATGTGTTTACTAAACGTAAACCCTTTTCCGTAATTGAAATCTATCCCTGTCATTCTTACAAATATCGGAATATAGAATTCTTAAATGCGTTAAGAAGGTATTAATCTTTCGGTTGTTCAGACAATAAACATTTAGGTTTTGTTAGGGTTTCAAGTTTGATAAGACTTTTTGATATTGATGCACGGACTTGATTTAAAGCTATAAGCTTCGGATAAGCTGCTTATGAAGATCTAAACTTGGGGTCAAAATCAATTATAAATGTATAAAAAATCACCTACATCCTAAGATATACGTGATTTTAATAAGTGAAGTGCCTTTATTAACTGTTCAGTAAAGGTGTTGTAAATGCTCCCAAATCATCCACCCCATGGGCAGTCACATAATTTATAAACGCACTACCAATAATCGCGCCTTTGGCATAATGCGTGGCTTGACTAAAGGTTTCATGATCTGAAATTCCAAATCCAATAACCTGTGGATTGGTAAGCTTTAGGTCTGCAATACGTTTAAAATAATCTGTTTGTTCGTTTCCAAAACCACTTTGGCTTCCTGTGGTGCTAGCACTACTCACCATATAAATAAAGCCATCTGAGATACTATCCATATAACGAATGCGTGCTTCGCTTGTTTGAGGTGTAATCAAAAAGACATTGAGTAAGCCATACCGTTCAAAAATGGCTTTGTATTCCTCGTGATACACTTCCACTGGCAGATCAGGAATAATTAATCCATCAATGCCTACGTCCTGACATTTTTTACAAAAAGCTTCAACGCCATATTGCAGCATTGGGTTAAAATAGCCCATCAAAATCAAAGGAATAGACACTGTTTTTCGGATGTCTTTTAGTTGATCAAACAATACCGTTGAGGTCATGCCATTGTGTAAGGCTTGTGTAGAACTCGCTTGAATGGTGGGGCCATCCGCCAACGGATCACTAAATGGTAATCCAATTTCAATCATATCAACACCGTTTTTCTCTAAGTTTTCAATCGTCGTCACCGTATCGTTTAAATTAGGATATCCCGCCGTGAAATAAATGGATAATAATTTTTTATCGTCTTGTAATTTTGCTTGTATTCTATTCACAATCTTAGAGTTTAAAATAATCAATATAGGTGTTCAAATCTTTGTCGCCACGCCCTGATAAACTAATGACCACTACATCTTCAGGTTTGAATTTTTTATCTTCAAAAATGGCCAAAGCATGAGAGGTTTCAATCGCTGGAATTATGCCTTCTAACTGTGATAATTCCAGTCCAGCCGTCATGGCTTCATCATCCGTCACTGAAATAAATTCGGCACGTTTGGTTTCATACAAATGTGCATGCATAGGTCCAACGCCAGGATAATCTAAGCCTGCCGAAATGGAGTATGGCTCTGTGATTTGTCCGTCCGTAGTTTGCATCAATAAGGTTTTACTGCCGTGAATCACCCCTTCTTTTCCGAGGACCGAAGTTGCAGCACTTTCGCCTGTATAAATCCCTTTTCCAGCAGCCTCTACTGCAATCAGTTTGACGCCGGGTTCATTCAAATAGTGGTAATAGGCACCGGCGGCATTACTTCCACCACCCACACAAGCCACGACGTAATCAGGGTTTTCGCGGCCTTCAACCTCTTTCAATTGCCATTTCGTTTCTTCCGATACTACCGACTGAAAACGCGCCACCATATCCGGGTAGGGATGTGGTCCCACAGCACTTCCAATTATATAATGGGTGTCCACAGGATTATTAATCCAATCGCGAATCGCTTCATTGGTCGCATCTTTTAGGGTACGACTTCCAGACAATGCCGGACGAACCTCTGCACCGAGCATTTTCATACGTGCCACATTAGGCGCTTGTCGTGCAATGTCTATTTCACCCATATATACAATACATTCCAAGCCTGCTAAAGCACAAACAGTCGCCGTTGCTACGCCATGCTGTCCTGCGCCAGTTTCAGCAATGATGCGCTTTTTTTTGAGCCGTTTCGCCATCAAAATTTGACCTATGGTGTTGTTGATTTTATGCGCACCGGTGTGACATAAATCTTCACGCTTCAAATATATTTTGGTATTGTATTTTGCAGACAATCGTGTGGCAAAATACAAAGGCGTCGGTCTGCCTACATAGTCTTTCAGGAGTTGGTCGAATTCTTTTTTGAAATCAGGTTCCGCCATTACCTTCAAATAATTTTGACGTAATTCTTCGACATTGGGATACAACATTTCTGGAATAAATGCCCCTCCAAATTGGCCATAGTAGCCTTTTTCATTCACGTGATAACTCATAATAAATGTTTAAAGTGTTCTAAATTATTTTTATTTTTCTTAGCGGGTGAATCTTCAAATTTACTATTCACATCCACCGCATGACAGTAGGTTGCTGCCGTACTTGTTTTAAATGCTTGTAATTGATCGGTGTTTTCTAACCCGATACCACCACTTAAAAAATAGGGTTTTGTTGAAGGATAGAGTTCTAAAACAGACCAGTCAAAACAATAGCCATTCCCGCCAGCCAAAGGGCCTTTGGTGTCAAAGAGGTAAAAGTCACAAACCGATTCATAAGGACTTAGAGTATCAAAATTAAACTCATTTTTAATGGAGAATACTTTAATGATCTCTATATTGAGTGGATGCAAAGATTTGCAAAATTCAGGCGTTTCTTCGCCATGCAATTGAACCGCTTGCAAGTTGTGGGTATTGATTTTTTCGACAATAGTATCATAAGAAGCATTCACAAAAACGCCAACTTTTTTTATGGTCGACGGAAGGGTAGGCGTAGATGCAGATACGTGTCGTGACGAACCTTCAAAGAAGATAAAACCCATATAGTCAGGTTTGATCGCAGCGATCAACTGAATATTGTCATCATAGCGCATGCCACATACTTTTAGTTTCATCCGTTCAATTGTTTTATAAATGCTGATGCACTTGCGCCAGGATTATCTGTTTTCATAAAATTCTCACCGATTAAAAATCCTTTATAACCAAAAGGTTGTAAACTCTGGATATCTTCCACAGTACGAATTCCACTTTCTGAAATTTTTACAAATTCATCTGGGATCAGCGCACTCAATGTTTTGCTCGTTTCTAAACTAACTTCAAACGTTTTAAGGTTTCGGTTATTCACACCAATCATATTGAGGGACGGCATCACAGATTTATGTAATTCCTCCTCGTTATGGATTTCCAATAAAACCTCCATGCCTAGACTTTGGGCGAGTGTTGAAAATGCTTGAATCTCGTTGCGACTCAAAATGGCAGCAATAAGCAAAATGACATCGGCGCCATATGCTTTTGCTTCCAGAATTTGATAGGCATCAATAATGAATTCTTTTCGAAGTAAAGGCATCTCGCAACTGGCTCTGGCAGTCAATAAATCTTCTAAACTGCCCCCAAAATATTTCATATCGGTTAATACCGACATTCCACAGGCACCTGCAGATTCGTAACCTTGCGCCACGTCTTGAACATTCAAATCCTGATTGATACAGGCTTTTGAAGGCGAACGGCGTTTATGTTCTGTAATCAATCCAGAAGTGCTTTCTACTAGTCGCGTACTTAGGGATGGACAATGGCGTTCAAATAGCACGGATGTTTCCAGTTGATGTACTGGAATCAATTGTTTTCGAAGAGCAACTTCGAGACGTTTATCTGCTACAATACGATCTAAAATACTGCTCATTATAAGGCGATTAATTTTGTGAGACATTCATTTGCTTTTCCGGAATGTAGGGCTTCTTTAGCCAGTTCAAAACCTTCTATATGTGCGATTTTTTTTGATGTTGCGATGGCTAGCCCTGCATTGGTACAGACCACATTGTTTTGAGCTTCTGTACCGTTTCCACTAATGATAGTTTTAAATATTTTTGAGGCGTCAGCAACAGTATTTCCGCCAAAGATTGCTTCTTGTGTATTGTTTTGTAATCCTAAATCTTCGGCTGAAAACAAGACTTCAGAATGGTTGGATACAATTTTAACAGTATTGGTTAATGAGATTTCATCATAGCCACCAAGGTCATGAACAATGCTGTAATTTTTGTCGCTGTCTTGGTATAAATAGTTATATAGTCGTAATAACTCTAAGCTAAACACGCCGACCATTTGATTTTTTGGAAAGGCTGGATTTACCATAGGCCCCAACATATTAAAAAAGGTTTTGACTCCTAATTCGCGTCGAATGGGCGCGACGTTTTTCATAGCGGGATGAAACAGTGGTGCGTGTAACACACAAATTCCAGTTGTCGCAATAGCCCGTTCTAAAAAGTCAACATCATTTGAAAATTTTACGCCTAAGGATTCCAAAACATTGGAAGATCCACAAGCAGAGGACACGCCATAATTGCCGTGTTTTGCTACCGGAACGCCTGCAGCGGCTGTGACAAAAGAGGAAAGCGTAGAGATGTTAAAGGTGTCTTTGCCATCACCACCAGTACCACACAAATCAATAGGATTGTAGGCTGCTAAATCTACAGGAACACAGAGTTCTAAAAGGGCGTCTCTAAATCCTCTCAATTCTTCAAGAGTAACTGTTCGCATCATGAAAATAGTCAGAAATGCTGCAATTTGACTTTGATTATAGTCCCCTTTGGAAATATTAATCAAAATCTGTTTTGCTTCGGCAGCTGAAATAGTTTCGTGGTTAATGAGTCTGTTTAAAACGTGTTTCATTTGTTTATGAATTTATCCAGTTTTCTAGTAATTGTTTTCCATTGGGTGTGAGTACCGATTCTGGATGAAACTGAACGCCTTTTACATCAAAAGTTTTATGTCTTAAAGACATAATTTGTCCATTATCGTCAACCGAGGTAGCTTCTAAAGCATCGGGAATATTGGAATCGACCACCCAAGAATGGTAACGTCCAACCTCAATGGTCTTGTCCATGCCGTTAAATAGGGGTTCATCGTCAACAGAAATAGTAATGTTAGTATGAACACCATGATAGACTTCTTCCAGATTTATAATGTTTCCGCCAAAAACTTCGGCAATCGCTTGTTGTCCTAGGCAAACACCCAAAATACTTTTGCTCGAAGCATAACGTTTAATTACGGCTTTCAAAAGACCCGCTTCGTCAGGGATTCCAGGGCCAGGTGAAAGCACTATTTTATCGAAGTGTTTGATGTCTTCAAGATCAAATTTATCATTACGAAGCACTGTAACATCACACTTTAAATCTTCAAGGTAATGCACTAAATTAAACGTAAAACTGTCGTAGTTATCGATGACTAATATCTTATTCATGGGTTTAAATGGTTTCGGCGAGTTTAATGGCTTTTGTTAAGGCACCTAGTTTGTTATATACTTCTTGAAGTTCGTTGTCGGGGCTTGATTTTGATACAATTCCTGCGCCAGCTTGCCAGTGCAGTTGGTAGTTTTTACTTAAAAACGTTCTAATCATAATGGCGTGGTTATAGTTGCCATTAAAATCCATAAACCCAATAGCGCCACCATAAAAGGCTCGACTTGTTTTTTCGTACATTTCAATAAGCTCCATGGCTTTGTATTTTGGCGCACCGCTAAGCGTTCCCGCTGGAAAGGTGTCAGCTACAATTTGCATTGTTGGGGTGTTTTTTCGAACCTTCCCAATGACCTTACTGACCAAATGAATAACGTGAGAGAAAAATTGGACTTCTCTATATTTCTTGACAACAACAGCTGTACAATGACGACTTAAGTCGTTTCGTGCTAAGTCAACAAGCATAACATGTTCGCTATTTTCTTTCTTATCAGCAACTAGTTTTTTGGCTAATTCGGCATCTTTTAAGTCATCGCCAGAGCGTGCGAATGTCCCTGCAATCGGATGGATTTCTGCATTTTGATCCTGGACAACTAGTTGGGCTTCTGGTGAACTTCCAAAGATTTTAAACTTTCCATAATCAAAATAAAACAGATAGGGTGATGGGTTGATACTTCTGAGAGCTCTATAAACATTAAAATCATCGCCTTTAAAATCTTGTTGAAATTTCTTAGACAATACCAATTGAAATACATCGCCGCGAGCACAATGTTTTTTCGCTAACTCCACATGAGATTTAAACTCTTCATCTGTCAAATTTGAGCTAATGTCTCCTTTTGACTCGAAATCATAGGAAGAAAAACTTTGCATTTTAATCAAATGGTCTATGGCATCAATATTGTTTTCGGACTCGTAACAGTGTGCAAAAATATAAGCCTCATTTTTGAAATGATTAATGGCAATAATGTTTTGGTATACCGCATAATACATATCAGGAATATCAATTGATTTTTCCTTTTTAGAAATATGAATATCTTCAAAATATTTAACAGCATCATAAGCTGTAAATCCGAACATCCCATTATTAATAAACTTAAATGCGGTGTCTTTTTGAGTGTCAAATTGTTTTGTGAACGCATCAATTTCTTGAGTGACTTTGTCAGAAGCTACCGTCGTAGTGTTTACTGTTTGATCAGGATACGTTTTAGTCACCACATTAGCGTCTACTTTTATAGATGCAATAGGATTGCAGCAGATGTAAGAGAAGCTATTGTCATTGCCGTGATAGTCGCTACTTTCCAAGAGAATACTATTCGGAAACTTATCCCGAATTTTCAGGTATACACTTACAGGCGATATGGTATCAGCAAGTATTTTTTTGTAATGTGTTTTTAATTCAAATTTTTTCATAAAAAAAGGCTTGTCGTTATGACAAGCCTAGATATTTTGATTTAAACATACAAGGGTGTGTCACGAATTTTGTTTTCGAGAGTACCACCACCAAGTATTGTTTAAAGTAAGGTTCATAATTTATTTTAATACATCAAATGTAGGGACGATTTTTAGTTTTGCAAAATTAATTTAAAAGTTTTTTAAAATTTTAAAGAAACCGTTAAATCGAACTCATTATATATCGCTTTATCCTTTAATCCGTCAAAAAAACTGGCAGATCCGTATTTGATACCGTATTTTGTGCGATCTACTTGTAATGTTGTCGATGCTGTGTTTTCTGAGACGGCTAGCTCAAAAGTGATTTCATTTGTGATGTCTTTGATCGTAAGATCGCCTACAACTCTGTAAGTTTCTCCATTTTTGGTAACAGATGTAAATACTAAAGCAGCAGTTTTATGTGTCTCAACACCAAAAAAATCATCAGCTTTTAAATGACCATCTAATTTGTTTTTGTACTCTCCTTCTAGGTCGGTAGTATTAATCGAGGTCATGTCCATTACAAAATTACCACCAGTAAGTTGATTAGCATTGAATTCAAGAGCGCCCTGTTGAAGCGTGATTGTACCTTCATGTTGTCCAGTTACTTTATGGCCCACCCAATTAATGATGCTTTTGTTGGTATCCACTTTTTTTGTTTCTGTAGTGGTGAACGCTGCAAGTACTATGAGTGATAAAATTGCAAACGATTTTGAAAATATAGTTTTCATTTTTTTAATTATTTTTCTTTCATTACAAATTAAATAAATTTTTGATTGCATAATACTTTTAATGCTTGTAATTTTATGTTAAAACTTTAGAGATCATTTAACTGATTTGTTAACTTTGTAAAATGAAACATCTACTGGTCTTAGTGGTCTTTTTTAACCTTTCATGCAAAACTGAAAAAAAGGAGCCTATTGCTTTAGAAGTTCATGATTTTGTTGGGATTGAGCCGTACCTAAATCTAGAAGGTACTAAAACCTATGTTGTTAATTTTTGGGCAACATGGTGCGCGCCCTGCGTCAAAGAGCTCCCTCATTTTGAAACGCTTCAGAAAAACTACAAATCGGATATAGAGGTTATTCTAGTCAGCTTAGATTTTCCGCATCAGTACGAGAGTAAACTAAAGCCGTTCATTCAAAAACATCAATTAAAATCAAAAGTTGTTGTTTTAGACGATCCAGACATGAATTCCTGGATTCCAAAAGTGAATCCAAAATGGGATGGTGCTATTCCTGTTACACTTATTTATAATACTTCAAAACGCTTGTTTTATAATCGTACATTAACCTACGATGAATTAGAATCTGAACTTAAAACATTTTTTTAATAACCCTCAAAATAAATTATTATGAAAACTATTTTTTCCTTAATTGTACTGCTCACTACTCTTGCATTTACGAGTAGCATATCCGATAACGGTTATGAAATTGGTGATATTGCAACCGATTTTAAACTGGAAAATATAGACGGAAATTTTGTGTCATTATCAGATTATAAAGATGCTAAAGGTTTTATTGTTGTTTTTACATGTAATACTTGCCCGTACGCAGTAGCCTACGAAGACCGTGTTGAAGCCCTCAACAAAAAGTATGCTAAAAAAGGCTATCCTGTCATCGCTATTATGCCAAATAATGTCAGTACAAAACCAGGCGATTCTATGGAAGCTATGCAGCAACGTGCTAAAGAAAAAGGCTTTACATTTCCATATTTAATGGATGCCGATCAATCGATATATCCTCAGTTTGGGGCCACCAAAACCCCTCACATTTACATTTTAGAAGCGACTGCTAAGGGCGCCGTTGTACAATATATTGGTGCGATTGATGATAATTATAAAGATGCTACTTTGGTGAATACCAAATATGTTGAAAATGCTGTAGATGCGCTATTATCAGGAACCTCTGTGGAGGTTAAAAAAACAAGAGCCATTGGGTGTTCTATAAAGCTTTAATATGCCAATGTCATAAACAAAACACTATTAACTAATTTAACTTTTTTTATATTACATTATGTCAGATTTATCACAACAAGACTGGATTTCAAACTTAAATTCCGATTCAAAATCAATAATTTTAGATGTCCGTACCGATGCTGAGGTAGAGGAAGGAATGATTCCAGAAGCTAAACATTTAGACATTCACCAAGGGCAAGATTTTATTTCAGCACTTGAAAAACTCGATAAAACGAATTCTTATTATGTGTACTGTAGATCAGGAGCTAGAAGTGGTCAGGCATGCTCAATCATGCAACAAATGGGTTTCGAGAAAGCCTATAACCTTTTAGGCGGTTTTAATGATTGGAAAGGGGAAACCATAATTCCTTAAAATATGCGTTATTTTAAATTTGGATTTTTCACCTTAGGTGTATTATTACTTTTAAACTGTCGTAATACATCACCACAGTCTATTCAGCGTATTACATCCGAAGAAATGAGAGAAATCTCAAAATTAGAAGGCATGCAATTAGTGGATGTAAGAACCCCAAAGGAATATGAAAATGGTCATATTCCTAATGCTCAGAATATTGATTTTTTAGATGCTAAATTTGAGGCCAATATCCAGAGATTAAATACATCAAAACCCGTAATCATATATTGTCAGCGTGGCAGTCGAAGCGCAAAATGCGCATCCAAACTCATCGCTAATGGTTTTGTGAAGGTCTATGATTTAGATGGTGGCTTTGCCCAATGGAAGTATAGCGGTTTACAGGTAGAAAACTAATTAGTTTAGTGCCACAAAGGCGTTGGGTATGCCCCTTGTTTGGTAAGCTCTGCTAAGGTACTTACAGCTTCTTTTTTGTCGTCATAATACGTCACGCCAAACCAAGTACTTTGCGCGTCAATGACGTCAACAGTAATGTGACCATTCTCCATCATTTCTTGAGTTACAAATGGCAAGTAAATTTCACTTTTTTCGAGATTGTCAGAATTTTCTAAAAACGAGGCAAAGTAGGTTTCGATATACTTGAAAATTGAGGTGTTACAAATCCAAAAATTCATAGAAACTGCTGTGTCAGGAGCAAGAATTACTCCAGAATCTTCATCTATAATTTGAGACGCTTGTTCTGAAATTTTAGTGCGTTCAATTATCGAGGTCAACTTATGGTTATTGACTTCACAAACTCCTCTAGATACCGACCCAAATTTGGATAATGTGTTTTTAAGGCTGTAAGCCACCAATGCAAATGTGTCAGGGTTTTTGTTATTTTTAATGAAATTTGCTGCACCAGCAAACGCATTTTGCCCGTAATAATCATCGGCATTTATGATCACAAAACTGCCTTTTATCACATTTCTAGCCGTCCAAACCGCGTGAGCAGTACCCCATGGTTTTTCGCGTTGTGTGTTTAATGTAACAGTTTCTGGGATGTCTTTAATATTTTGAACTAAAACATCTAATTTAACTTCCTTAGGTAGACGTTCTGAAAGGTGAGATTCTAGAAACGATTTGTTAGCCGCTTTAGTGATGACTACAATGTGATTGAAGTTGTTTTTGAGGGCGTCGAAAATGCTAAATTCCATCAAAAACTCTTCTGCAGGTCCTAAATCATCAAATTGTTTTAATTTTCCATAGCGACTACCGCTTCCTGCTGCCATCAGTAATAAAGTCATTTTTTTGTGTATTTGTTCGCCGCAAAAATATAATTTTTAAACCGTAACTGAAATTTAATTCCATAATTCAACTTTAATGTACTTATAAAGCTCAATTATTTGTTGTAATTTGGTAGTCAAATTAACCAATACTTAACTTTTTATTTTATGAAAACAAAGGCATTAACTTCGTTTTTTTGGTCGCTTATTTTAGGTGTATTTTCGGCTTTCGCTCAAGTCCCTGATTATTATACTGATTTTAATTCTAGTCTAGAGGGAAATGAACTTAAATCATATCTTTCAGATTTAATTACTTCTACTCATACAACCTTAATTCCATATACATCTAGTTCAACAGATACATGGGATGTTCTGCATATAAGTGATGCTGATGTAGATGTTCAAGGTAATGTGGTTTTAATTTATGGCTATAATGATTCTGATGGTGATACTAAAAATGACCGTACACGCGCAATTTCTAATCAACAAAATGGATTTTGTATAGGCTATTGGAATAGAGAGCATGTGTTTGTTAAGAATTTAGCAAATCCCTCATTAACAACGGGATCAGCAGGATCTGGCACCGATGTTCATAACCTCAGAGCTGCAGATTGTCAAATGAATTCTACAAGAAATAACAATTATTTTAGAGATGGAAGTGGAAATTCTTTTTTGAATAGTGATTTTTATCCTGGAGATGAATTTAAAGGGGATGTTGCCCGAATTATTATGTATATGTATTTGCGATATCCAACTCAATGTGAACCAATTAATATAGGAGTTGGCAGTAGATCATATGCTGATGATATGCCTAACATCTTTTTGGAATGGAATGAAGAAGATCCAGTTTCTGAGTTTGAAACCAATCGAAATAATGTTATAGCTTCTTATCAAGGTAATCGAAACCCGTTTATTGATAACCCTTATTTGGCAACTCTAATTTGGAATGGACCCGATGCAGAAGATATATGGGGAGTGCTGTCTACTTCTAATTTAGGATTTCAAGACGTCTTTATTCATCCAACTATTACTAACGATTATATACACATTGAAGGTTTAGAGTTGTCTGTCGGTTCTGTTGAGGTTTTTAACCAGTTAGGTCAAGTTTTGGAAGTTGAATTAGAGGGAAATAAAGTTAATGTCTCTAGATTTTCAAAGGGCTTGTATTTGATGTCTGTTACAAAAGGCACGCGTTCTAAACTATATAAATTTTTGGTAAATTAAACTAGTTTCGCATATGAAAGACTTACTTTTTTTAGTTTCTTTTTTCTGTGTTTCACAAACTTTAGCCGCTCAAAAACTATTTTCGGTTCAATATCAAAACCAAGCCGATTTAAAAATTTTTGTAGTGGACCATGCCAATCAAGCGGATTTAAAGGTTTTCAAGGTTGATTATAGCAATCGTGCACAAGGAAACAGAGGGCTTTGGTTTTTTACGGAATATTCGAATCAGGCTGATACATCTGTGTTTTTTGTAGATTATGTGAATCAAGCCGATTTAAAAATTTTCTTCGTCGATTATCAAAACCAAGCAGGCTGGCGAAATAATTCTAAAAAACACTTGCTATATTGATTTTTGAAATGTAATTTTCAACTCAATAAATTGTTTAATATTAAAAGTTTTTTTTAACTTTTTTTATGTAATTTTTTTTAAAAAACCTATTGATTAATACCATATAATAGATTTGTTTTTTACTCTAAAAAATTGAT
>JAQXCA010000077.1 GCA_029252105.1 Flavobacteriaceae bacterium
TAGACTCTTTAAAAGTTTTTAATAACTCGTTTGTGATTAGTAAAGATAGCTTAGGAGATGGCTACAATCAGATTTCAGGAAAAAAGTTATTTGGTTTATTTGAAGATAACAGTTTATCAACTATTGACATTATTAAAAATGCTGAATCCATTTATTACCTCCGTAATGATGCAGATGAATTGGTGGGAATTGATAAATCAAAATCTGGATCTATTAAGATATGGGTATCTGGAAATGCGATAGATGAAATGCGAAAATTCAATCAAATTGGTGGAAAAACGCATCCTGAGAATGAATTTAAGGAAAATGAAAAAATTCTTAAAGGGTTTAATTGGCGTGAATCTGAACGTCCATTAAGTGTAGAGGATTTATTTAAGGACGATCCTCCTTTAGTACTTCCAGTTATTCAAGGGCTAAAAGCGTATATTCCACAAGAGGAATTCTTTGACCCAAAACTTATCAAACGGGTTGAAGATGCCCAACCAAAGCCATCAAAAAACAGTGATCTTATTAAACTAAAATCTAAAAATAAGTCCGCTAGAAAATTGCCTCAAGGATTTCAAAAAAAACAAAGTAAATTTAAAAAAACTATTCAAAAAAATTGATTACAAACGATTTTTTAAAGCATCAAGCACAAACTACTCCTCATCCGTTAGGGATGGAAATTTCCTATGCAGAAGGGTCTTATATATATGATCAAAATAAAAGAGCATATTTAGATTTTGTAGCTGGGGTATCAGCCTGTAGTTTGGGGCATCGCCATCCAAAAGTCGTGGCTGCTATTAAAAAACAATTGGACTCCTACATGCATGTAATGGTCTATGGCGAATATATCCAATCGCCTGCTGTTAAATTGACCAAATTACTCGCTGCTCATTTACCGCCTAAACTTGAAAAAACATATCTAACAAATTCAGGAACTGAAGCTATTGATGGCGCTATGAAACTTGCACGGCGTTATACTGGTCGTTCTGAAATTATTGCGGCCAAAAATGCCTATCATGGAAATACCATGGGAGCTTTAAGCATTATGGGATACGAAGAAAGAAAACACCCTTTTAGACCGCTTATTCCAGATATCAGATTTATAGAATTTAATGGGCTTGCAGAACTTTCTAAAATTACTACTAAAACCGCAGCAGTTATTTTAGAAACCATACAAGGCGGGGCGGGATTTATTGAACCCATAAACGGGTATTTAACCAAAGTCCAAGATAAATGTAATGCTGTTGGTGCGCTTTTGATTTTAGATGAAATTCAACCCGGAATTGGAAGAACAGGAAAACTCTTTGGTTTTGAAAACTACAACTGTATTCCTGATGTTGTCGTAACTGGGAAAGGTCTCGGCGGCGGCATGCCCATTGGCGCTTTTACAGCATCTAAAGAAATGATGGATAGCTTATCGGACCACCCAAAACTAGGTCACATCACCACTTTTGGCGGCCATCCTGTAATTGCTGCGGCTGCTCTAGCTACATTAGAAGAAATTACGACTAGTAACTTAATTTCTGAAAGTTTAGAAAAAGAAACACTGCTAAGGACACACCTTCAACATCCTTTGATCAAAGAGATAAGAGGCAAGGGATTAATGCTTGCTTTGATAGTAGATTCACCAGAAATCGCTAATAAAATAGTATTACAATCTAAGGAAGACGGTTTAATTTTGTTTTGGTTGCTCTATGAGCCAAAAGCCGTTAGAGTATCGCCTCCTCTGACAATTTCAGAAGAGGAGCTTATTAAAGGCTGTACCATAATTATTAATATCCTAAATTCCATATAAATAAGACTGTTAATTATTTTGTTGAAAACATTAGAGATCTTTAAGTGTTTCAAGCAGATATACCATTAAATTTAGTAGTGTAAAAAAGAGCAATGTATGGAGTTCAGTCAATCTGACGAAAACGAAGAAGTAACTCTCTCAAAATTTGAGTCGATGTTAAAAACCAACAATGTGTTTTTCTTTGATTCTAATGAGTTTGAAAATATCATCCACCACTATTTGGAGCGTGGGAAAATTGCATTAGCAAAAAAAGCAATCAAACTCGGATTGAGTCAGCATCCTGCGTCTTTAAACCTGAAATTATTTAAAATTGAAACATTAATTTTCGAGAATAAATTAAATGAAGCGGATCGCCTCCTCTCACCTCTTTTCGAAATCGAACCTAATAATGAAGAGCTTTATATTCAAAAAGCAAATATTTATTCCAAAAAAGATCAGCACGAAAAAGCAATAGAAGTATTTAAAAAAGCGATTGAAATTGCAGAAGATAGTGCCGATCTTTACTCCTTGATTGGCATGGAGTATTTGTTTTTAGATAACTATCAAGAAGCAAAACAAAATTTTATAAAATGTATTGAACTCGATTTAGAAGATTATTCGGCACTTTATAACATCATTTATTGTTTTGACTTTTTAGATGAAACTACAGAAGCTATTGAATTCCTAAACGAGTATTTAGATAAAAACCCGTATAGCGAAGTGGCGTGGCATCAATTAGGGAGGCAATATGTAGAAACTAAACAATCGGAAAAAGCACTCGCTGCATTTGATTTTGCAATTATTTCTGATGATACTTTCGTTGGTGCATATCTCGAAAAAGCAAAAGTATTAGAAAAATTAAACCGCTATGAAGAAGCGATAGAGAATTATAAAATCACCATTGCGATAGAAGATTCTACGGCCTATGCTTTTATTAAAATTGGGTATTGTTATGAACGTCTTAATGCGCCAGATTTAGCGCTTCAACACTACTATCAAGCGGTAGAAGAAGACCCTGCATCAGATAAAGGCTGGATGCGAATTACTAAGTTTTTTATTTCTAAGAAAGACTATCAGAAGGCCTTATTTTACATCAATAAAGCTATTGATATTGATGCAGATAGTGCACCCTATTGGTTGTTGTATTCTACTATTAATGAGCGACTTGCTTTACTAGAAGAAGCTGAACGAGGGTATAAAAAAACACTTGAACTTGGGGATTATGAACTAAGCACTTGGTTATCGCGAGGGGATATTTTAATAAAACTAGGAGAGTATGAAGCGGCAAAATTTAATTTTGTGCAAGCTTTGGAATTCTATCCTAAAAGTGAAGAACTAGAATTTCGACTGTCAGGCGTCTGTTTAAAACTCAACAATACGGATGCTGGCTATGCACATCTTCTTACAGGACTGCATATAAACATAGATCACGTCTTTATTTTAGAAGAATTATTCCCTAAGGTTTATCAACAAAAAGCGGTGCTTCAATTAATTGAAAATTTTAAAAATTCTTACAAGTAAAGTTTATATATTTACTAGCCCTATTTAAGTAATACCCCTCTAAAAATCGCTTTAATTTATTTTTAATCAAACGCATGAAACGAACCCCACTAGATTATATACTAATTGCACTCAAAGGTATGGCTATGGGTGCCGCTGATGTTGTACCAGGCGTATCCGGTGGCACCATCGCGTTCATTTCTGGGATTTATGAAGAACTTATTGGCACTTTAAATAACATCAATTTTTCGCTTTTAAAAACACTCAAAACAAAAGGCCTTAAAAACGCTTGGAACAAAGCAAACGGCCCTTTTTTGTTAGCACTACTATCGGGGATTTTTGTAAGTGTTATTTCACTCGCCAAGGGTGTGAAATGGTTCTTAGAGCACCACCCTATTTTACTTTGGGCGTTCTTTTTTGGATTGGTTCTTGCCAGTATTGTATATATCGGAAAACAAATAAAACTCACCTATTTAGATTTAAAATTAATTCTTGGAATGGCCATTGGAGCTGTTATAGCATACCTAATTACCACCATAAACCCAGCTGAAACTTCAAATACAGATTTATTTTTATTTCTTGCGGGTGCAATAGCAATTTGCGCTATGATATTACCCGGAATTTCAGGGGCTTTTATATTGGTCATCTTAGGGGCTTACAGTCCTGTTCTTGAAGCTATAAACAGTAGAGACCTTAAAACTATACTCATATTTGGTGCAGGTGCTAGTGTTGGGTTGTTATCATTTTCTAAACTTTTAAAATGGTTGTTTGAAAAATATAATCGCTTAACATTGGCAGTCATTACAGGGTTTATGATTGGATCATTAAACAAAATATGGCCATGGAAAGTAGCGTTAACATATCGAACAAATTCTAAAGGCCTTCAAGTGCCCTTAAATGAACAAAGTATCTCCCCTTTTAATGTAGATGGAGATCCTCAACTTTTACAAGCTATCGGCTTGATGATTTTTGGAGCGTTACTCATTTTAGCTCTTGAAAAAGTAAGTGCAAAAAAACACACTCTTGAATCCTAGTCATAAACATATAAACCCTTTTTTATTAATCCTTAAAGGCGTTGCAATGGGAGCTGCAAATAAGGTGCCTGGTGTTTCTGGTGGCATTGTAGCCTTTGTGATGGGCTTCTATGAGGAGTTTATTTACGCCTTACAAAAATTCAACCTTAAGGCTGGAGCGTTAGTTTTTACTGGACGTTTTAAAGACTTTTACCGTTATGTTAATGGACGTTTTCTATCCCTACTTTTTTTGGGGATGATTATTAGCTATTTTAGTGTTTCTAAATTACTGGACTACTTAATTGAACACTACGAACTCTATGTATGGAGTGTATTTTTTGGAATGATTATAGGCTCTATTTATTACATTTATAAAGATTTTAACTCGTGGAATTCAAAAACAATCTTATGTGCTTGTCTCGGAATCCTAGCAGGATTAAGCATTAGTTTTTTGAGTCCTGCAACTCAGAACGATAACCTGTGGTTTGTTTTTTTATGTGGAATAATTAGTGTCTCAGGCATGGCATTACCAGGATTTTCTGGATCATTTATTTTAATATTATTAGGGAATTATGTATTGTTATTAGTGGATGCTGTCAACGCTCTTTTTGATACATTTGTACTTATAGTTACTAGAGATTTTAGTTTTATGACAGATTTGGAGCATCTAAGACTTTTGAAAGTTTTGTTTGTTTTCACTCTGGGTTCCGTTGTGGGTCTGGTGAGTCTTTCGCATCTTTTAGGCTATATATTAAAACATTATAAATTCAAAACACTAGCTCTTATAATGGGATTTATTACGGGATCGCTTGGCGTAGTTTGGCCTTGGAAAAAAGTGCTTTTTAAACAAGACGATTTAGGGCAATTTGTAATAGACACGAATGGCGAACAAATTATTGAAAATTATCAACGATATTTACCAGATATAAACCTACAATTGGGATATGCTTTACTATGTATTGGAATTGGTACTGCTATTGTTTTGGGATTGGAATGGTACGGAAAACAACGCAAACACATTAAATGAAAAATTTTGGACTGTTAGGTAAAAATATAGACTACTCGTTTTCGAGGGGTTATTTTAAAGAAAAATTTAAGGCTCAGCACTTAAAGTGTTCGTATAACAACTTTGATTTGGAAACTATTGAAGATTTCGAAGAATTAAAAACTTCAGGACATCAACTTTCTGGGCTTAATGTCACGATTCCCTATAAACAAACTGTAATTCCTTTTTTAGATGCTATAGATTCAGAAGCACAAGACATAGGGGCTGTGAATACTATAAAATTTGAAAACGGAAAATTAACGGGTTTCAATACTGATCATTTTGGGTTTGAAAATAGCTTAAAACCCCATCTAAAACCCCACCACAAAAGCGCCCTAATTTTAGGAACTGGAGGAGCGTCAAAAGCCATTGCTTTTGCATTAAAAAAATTAGGAATTCATTATGAATATGTTTCGAGAACAGCGTCTGCTGTCACTAAAATCACCTATGAATCCTTAGCAAAAGAAGGTCTTAAAAACTATCAAATTATTATAAATTGTACACCAATTGGAACATTTCCTAATCTAAATAAATGTCCAGCAATTCCTTATGAAGATATTTCATCAACCCATTTGTTATATGATTTGATTTATAATCCTGAAGAAACATTATTTCTTAAGAACGGTAAAGCAAATAATGCCGTCACTTTAAACGGGCTTGAAATGCTCCGTCTTCAAGCAGAAAAATCTTGGGAAATTTGGAATTCTTAGCTAAGAAAGAATTAACTAATTAGATAATTTGTATTTTAGACGGATAATGTTATATTTATCATATAAACACCTAAAACATTGAAAGATATGTCAGAGCACGATAACCTGCAAGACGCAGATGGAGAAAACAAAAACGCCACTCCCCAAAAAAAAAGGACTTCCGAAGACACTACTTCTTCAAAGAAACTGACTAAACAAGCCGTTAGCAGTGCCAATCAACCTGCTGAGGAAGCTGAGTCAACAACTCAAGAAACAGCTAAAAAGGTAACACCAAAGGCAAAAAAAAGCACTACTAAAAAAGCGGATAAAAAAACTGTATCTTCTACAAAAAAAGCTAAAGCAGCGACTAAAGAAACGCCTGAAGCGGAAACGGTAGTAGACGAAAAAGATACTACTGGAGAAACAAATGATGAAGGCGTTACAAAAACTGAACCTTCAACAAAACATGCCAAAGCAGCGTCTAAAAAAACACTTAAAGAGGAAACGGTTGTAGACGAAGACGATACCACTGGAGAAACAAATGATAAAGCCGTTACAGAATCTGAACCTTCTTCTGAAAAGCTTGTTGAACCTGCTAAAAAAGAAGCCATAGTCAACTATGAAGATTTTTCATTAGAGGCCTTGTTATCTGAATTTGAAAAGTTGTTAAAAAATGATAATATTCATAGTGTTCGTAACACAATTAACGAAGTTAAGAATAATTTTAATGCTAAGTTTAGTGTTTTAATTGCTGAAAAAAAAGAGGCCTTTCTTGCAGAAGGAGGAAACACAATTGATTTTGAATTTTCGAGTCCTCTAAAAAAACAATTCAACGAATTATCAAAAACCTTTAGAGAGAAATACCAATCTTTTCAAAAAAATAAAACAGAACAACTTAATCAAAACCTTGAAACACGCTTACAAATTATTGAAGAAATTAAAGGGTTGATTAATGTTGAAGGCGATATAAATTCGTCCTACAACACGTTTAAAAAATTACAAGAACGTTGGAGGAATACAGGGCAAATTCCAGCAAATGAAAATAATAACACATGGAATAACTACCGCCACCATGTAGAGATTTTTTATGGGTTTTTACACCTTAATAGAGACCTAAGAGAACTCGATTATAAACACAATCTTGAACAAAAGCAAAAAATTATTATTAGTACGGAAGAGCTAGCTAATGAAACGGATTTAAATAGAGCGTTTAGAGAACTTCAAGCATTACATAAAATCTGGAAAGAAGAATTAGGACCTGTTGCTAAAGACTATAAGGATGAGCTTTGGGATCGATTTAGTGCTGCAACCAAAGTAATTAATGACAAACGTCAAGATTATTACAGTCAACTTGAAGAAAAGTTTGAAGAAAATCTTGAAGTTAAAAATGGCATCATCGCTCAAATTAAAGCAATTTCCGAAAAAACAATCCATTCTCATAAAGATTGGCAAGCAAACATTAAAAAGATTGAAACACTTAGAGAGGCTTTTTTCAAAGCAGGAAAAGTACCTTCAAAATTAAATGAACAAACATGGTCGTCTTTCAAAGAGAGTGTTAGAACCTTTAATAAGAATAAAAATAATTATTACAAAACCTTAAAGAAAGAGCAGTCAGAAAATTACCATAAAAAATTAGAATTGGTAGAAATTGCTGAGCAAAATAAGGATAGTGAAGATATAGAGACAACCTTAGTTTTGATGAAAAACATTCAAAACAAATGGAAAACAATAGGGCATATTCCTAGAAAAGACAGTGACAAATTATGGAAACGTTTTAGAGGGGCTTGTAATTCGTTTTTTGACCGTTACCATGAAAAGAAAAACAGTGGTTCAGATGCAGAAGTCGTTGCATTAGAGCAAAAAAATAAACTATTAGACACACTAAAAGTGTTTGAATTAAGTGATGACAAGGATAAAAATCTTGAGGCGTTAAATCAATTTTCTACAGATTGGAAACAACTCGGATCAGTAGTTCAAAATAAACGTTTTATCGATGGTAAATTCTATAAAACTCTGGACGGTTTTTATTCTAAGCTTGGATTAGATAAAGAGGCTTTAGACGACTTAAAATACACGCTTAAATTAGAAACGTTAGCGCAAGATCAAAAGTCATTTAATAACGAAGTGGTTTTCTTAAGAAAAAAGATGGATGACATTAAAAGTGAAATCAATCAGTTAGAAAATAACTTACAATTTTTCTCAAACGTGGATGATGATAATCCGCTTGTAAAAGAGGTGCATAAAAACATTGAGAAGCACAAGGCAGCTTTACAAACTTGGACTGTTAAATATTCTAAAATTAAGAAATTGATTCCATAGACTATTACAGTTTTTTGGCTTCTTCCCAATACACATCCATCTCTGCAAGTGTCATTTCTGAAAGTGATTTTTGCAGAGATTTTGCTTTACGCTCCAGATATTGAAAGCGTTTTGTAAACTTTTTATTAGTGCGTTCCAATGCATTTTCTGGGTTAACGTCAATGGCACGCGCATAATTTATTAATGAAAATAATACATCTCCGAATTCATCTTCGATAGCGTCTTGATTTTTGTTTTGAATTTCTGCTTTTAATTCTCCTAGCTCCTCCTCTACTTTTTCCCAAACTTGATCTGCATGTTCCCAATCGAATCCAATACCTGCCACTTTTTCTTGAATGCGACTCGCTTTAACCAAGGCTGGCAAACTTTTTGGTACGCCTTGAAGTACACTTGTTTTCCCTTCTCTAAGCTTAAGATTTTCCCAGTTTTGCTTTACTTCAGTTTCATCTTTAACTTCAACATCACTATAAATATGTGGATGTCTATGAATGAGTTTATCACAGATACTATTGATCACATGTGAAATATCAAAATCAGAAGTTTCACTGCCAATTTTAGCATAAAAAACAATATGCAACAAAAGGTCACCCAATTCATTTTTTACTTCCTGTAAATCGGCATCCAAAATAGCATCGCCTAACTCGTAGGTTTCTTCAATGGTCAAAGGGCGAAGCGTTTCCATGGTTTGTTTTTGATCCCAAGGACAGTGTTCCCGAAGTTCATCCATAATGGTGAGTAGACGATCAAATGCTTCTAATTGTTGTGCTCTAGTGGTCATGATTTTGAATCTATATTTATAGCTGCTAAACGTGTTTTACATGAGTTAAATTCTCTTAAAATGGAATCTACAATTTCTGATACGGACATAATTTCGTCAATGAGACCAGAGACTTGTCCGATTTCTAATTCACCTTGTTCTAAATCCCCTTTAAACATACCACGTTTGGCACGAGCACGTCCTAAAAATACTTTTAAATCATCAGCAGATGGCGTTTTTTTATAAAGCGCTTGTAACTCTTGATAAAATTTATTTTTTAAAAGACGTACCGGCGCTAATTCTTTTAGTGTTAATTGGGTATCCCCTTCTTTTGCTGAAACAACAGCGTGTTTAAAGGCTTCATGTGCAGACGATTCTGTGCTCGCTACAAACCGGCTTCCTATCTGAACGCCATCGGCACCTAATGCCATCGCCGCCATCATGCCATTGCCGGTCGCAATACCTCCTGCGGCTAGTAACGGAATAGTAACTTGAGCGCGCAGCATCGGGATCAGCGTTAATGTGGTGGTTTCATCACGTCCATTATGACCGCCTGCTTCAAAGCCTTCTGCGACAATCGCATCTACACCTGCTTCTTGTGCTTTTAAAGCAAACTTTAAGCTGCTCACCACATGCACCACAATAATGCCGCGTTTCTTCAACCAAGACGTCCAAGTCTTTGGATTTCCAGCAGAGGTAAACACAATTTTTATTCCTTCCTCCACAATAATTTGCATGAGTTGTTCAATATTTGGATACAGCATCGGAATGTTGACTCCAAAGGGATTGGTTGTAGCCTCTTTACATTTTTTAATATGAGTTCTTAACACATCTGGATACATAGAACCAGCACCAATCAAACCTAAAATACCAGCATTACTTGCTGCAGAAGCTAATTTCCAACCACTATTCCAAACCATACCCGCTTGAACAATTGGGTATTGAATTCCGAAAAGTTGAGTCACCTTATTTTGCATTTATTCTTTTATGACTTTAAAACTAACAGCATCTTGGGTAGCAGTACAAATTGTTAGGACATATAGCCCATTTGGCAACGCTTCCATATGAATTGGCTGCATACTTTCGAGTTGGTTTTCATATACTAATTGCCCAAAAAGGTTATGAATCATGATAGTTGCAGACGAAATTGAATATGGAAGTTTTACAACTAGATCTGAAATAACTGGATTAGGGAAAATTTCAAAATCAAATTTCGAATTAAACTGGTTTTCTAGGCCTAAAGTCAAAGCATTATCAAAATCTGGAATTCCATACCCAATAAAAAAATCGGGAGTAGTGTATTGAGATGCTGATTCTCGAACATATGCATAAATTTCTGC
>JAQXCA010000109.1 GCA_029252105.1 Flavobacteriaceae bacterium
GGATTATTAAAGTCTTCAATAGGGAAAAAGATAGCTATGGCACTCTCTGCATTTTTTCTTATGTTTTTCCTTTTACAACATTTTGCCATAAATATTCTATCTATTATAAACCCCGATACATTTAACGAAGTTTCTCACTTTATGGGAACAAATCCGTTGGTACAATTTGTCCTGCAACCCGTTCTTATTTTTGGAGTGGTATTTCATTTTGTAATGGGATTTGTTTTAGAATACAAAAACTACACGTCTAGATCGGTGAGTTATGCCAAAAATAATGGCAGTGCAAACTCTACTTGGATGAGTAGAAATATGATTTATAGCGGGTTTGCTATTTTAGCATTTGTTGCCCTACATTTTATTGATTTCTGGTTTCCAGAACTTAATACTAAATATATTATTGGAGACATGAGCGGCCTGCATAACGGCGAATTTAGATATTACCATGAATTGGTTGAGAAATTTCACAATCCACTCAGAGTAGGTGCTTACTCCGTCGCTTTTATATTTCTGGCATTACACTTGTTACACGGATTTAATTCTGCGTTTCAATCGGTTGGAGCAAATAACAAATACACCAAATCACTTAAAAGTTTTGGAAAAGCATATGCCATACTAATTCCCTTAGGATTCATTGTGATTGCGCTCTTCCACTTTTTTAACAACACACACTAAAACATAGTATTATGGCTTTAGATTCAAAAATACCCGATGGTCCTTTAGCAGACAAATGGACTAATCATAAAAACAATATTAACCTTGTAAACCCTGCCAACAAACGTCATATCGACGTAATTATTGTTGGAACTGGGCTTGCTGGTGGATCTGCTGCGGCGACACTCGCTGAGC
Organism: Flavobacteriaceae bacterium; assembly: GCA_029252105.1. Taxonomy (GTDB): domain Bacteria; phylum Bacteroidota; class Bacteroidia; order Flavobacteriales; family Flavobacteriaceae; genus Hel1-33-131. The sequence goes on from JAQXCA010000109.1 coordinate 847, forward strand.
TTGGCTACAACGTGAAAGCGTTTTGTTTCCAAGATTCTCCGCGTCGTGCACACTCTATTGCGGCTCAAGGTGGAATAAATGCCGCAAAAAATTATCAAGGTGATGGTGATTCTACATACCGTTTATTTTACGACACTGTCAAGGGTGGTGATTATCGCTCACGTGAGGCAAACGTTCACCGTTTAGCCGAAGTCTCAACCAATATTATTGATCAATGTGTTGCGCAAGGCGTGCCTTTTGCAAGAGATTATGGTGGACTGCTAGATAACCGTTCATTTGGAGGGGTTTTGGTCTCCAGAACCTTTTATGCCAAAGGGCAAACAGGTCAACAACTATTACTTGGAGCCTACTCCGCAATGAACCGTCAAATTGGACGTGGAAAGATTAAAATGTACAACCGTCACGAAATGTTGGACGTAGTCGTAGTCGATGGAAAAGCTCGAGGGATTATTACTCGAAATTTAATCACTGGAGAGATTGAACGTCACTCAGGTCATGCTGTAGTATTAGGTACTGGAGGTTATGGAAACGTATTTTACTTATCGACAAATGCAATGGGCAGTAATGTAACAGCAGCATGGAAAGCGCACAAACGTGGTGCTTATTTTGCAAACCCCTGTTACACACAAATTCACCCAACATGTATCCCTGTTTCAGGTGATCACCAATCAAAATTAACTCTGATGTCTGAATCCTTAAGGAATGACGGACGTATATGGGTTCCAAAAAATATTGAGGATGCTAAAGCGATTCAAAATCGCGATTTGAAGCCAACAGATCTCGCTGAAGACCAACGCGATTATTTCTTAGAACGACGCTATCCCGCATTTGGAAACTTAGTGCCAAGAGACGTGGCATCTCGAGCTGCTAAAGAACGTTGTGACGAAGGTTTTGGAGTGAATAAAACAGGGGAAGCGGTCTTTTTAGATTTTGCTTCTGCTATTATCAGATATGGAAAAGAACAAGCACACATAAAAGGCTTAAATGAAAATGATGCTGAACTTGTTCAAGCCCTAGGAAAAGAGCTTGTCAAAAGTAAATATGGTAACTTATTTCAGATGTATGAGAAGATTGTGGATGAAAATCCATATGAAACACCAATGATGATTTATCCAGCGGTACACTACACTATGGGCGGTGTTTGGGTTGATTATAACCTACAAACAACTATTCCTGGTCTCTATGCGATTGGAGAAGCTAATTTTTCTGAGCATGGCGCTAACCGTTTAGGCGCATCCGCATTAATGCAAGGTTTAGCGGATGGTTATTTTGTGTTACCATACACCATTGGAAACTATTTATCTGATGATATTAGAACAGGTCCTATTCCTACGGACACCGTAGAGTTTCAAGAAGCTGAAGCTAAAGTGACTTCTGAGATCAATCACTTTATTACTAATAAAGGTACCAAACCGGTAGATTATTTCCATAAACGTCTTGGAAAAATTATGTGGGAAAAATGTGGAATGGCTCGAAATGAAAAAGAATTAAAAGAAGCTATTGAAGAAATTTCAGCGCTTCGAGATGAGTTTTATAAAGATGTTCTTGTACCTGGATCAGCTGATGAATTCAATGAAGAATTAGCTAAGGCAGGACGGGTTGCAGATTTCCTAGAGTTAGGGGAATTGTTTGCTAAAGATGCCTTGGTACGTGAAGAATCTGCTGGAGGACATTTTAGAGAGGAACATCAAACCCCAGATGGTGAAGCTCAGCGACGAAAAGAGTTTCAGTTTGTGTCTGCATGGGAATACAAAGGCGCACCAAAAGATGCCGAACTACACAAAGAAGCATTAGTATACGAAAATATTGAAGTTAAAGAACGCTCATACAAATAAGCACTGCTATGAATTTAACATTACAAATATGGCGACAAAAAAGCGCCAAAGCGGAAGGGAAAATTGTAGAATATCCTATTCAGGATATTTCTCCAGACATGTCATTTCTTGAAATGCTAGATGTATTAAATAGACAACTGATCACAACTGGAGACTCGCCTGTTGCTTTTGACCACGATTGTAGAGAAGGTATTTGTGGATCATGTTCGTTATACATTAATGGAGAAGCGCACGGACCAGACCGACTTGTGACAACCTGTCAATTACACATGCGTAAATTTAAGGACGGAGATACGATTTTTATTGAACCCTTTAGAGCAGATGCATTCCCCGTTATTAAAGATTTAATCGTCGACCGTTCGGCATTTGACAGAGTTCAACATGCAGGAGGTTTCATTTCTGTAAATACATCCGGAAACACGCAAGATGGAAATTCAATTCCAATTTCAAAACATGACGCAGACGAGGCAATGGATGCCGCAACCTGTATTGGGTGTGGTGCTTGTGTAGCTACATGTAAAAACTCATCTGCAATGTTGTTTGTGGGCGCCAAAGTGTCACAATATGCCTTATTACCACAAGGTCAAATTGAAGCTACAGATCGTGTTCAAAATATGGTTGCACAAATGGATTTAGAAGGGTTTGGAAACTGTACAAATACTGGTGCTTGTGAAGTTGAATGTCCTAAAGGCATTTCTTTAGAGAATATTGCGCGTATGAATCGTGAATTGATTAAAGCAAGCTTGAAGTCTTAATTTTCTAAAATAAATTCTTCTATAGTATCCCATCCTGCACGAACTTCTACTTGTTTAGAGGCATAACTCACGCGTTCGGGTTGTGTTTTTGCTAAATAATTACCTGAATCATAGATGCCATTATTATTGGTGTCAAAGATAACTCTCAAGGAATATATCCCTGGTGTCACATCTTTAAAATCAACGGGGGACATTTCTTTAGTCACTGACGATTCGACCACCTCCCCTTTATCCGTAGTTAGTTGCACGATTAAAGGGTAAATTCCCTTTCGAATTTCGACACGAACAGCACCGTAAGATTCTTGTAATTTAGTGTTCGCTGTAAAATTCAGAGTATCATTTTGAGTGCCATAAAAATCTGTAAAAGCGCCTGGAAGCATTTGAATCTTATAATTATTTTCTTCCGTTTTTTCAAACTCTAATTCTACAATATTAGTGAACTCATCAAACTTAATTGACGACTCTAGAAACAATGAGTCTTTATCCATAACCTGTATTTTAGTTGCGTCTAAGAAATCTAACGGAATCGTTGCACTTAACCAATAAGATTCTTGCAGCTTTAATGTTGAGCTTAATGGGTTGAAAACTAAAGAATCTGCTTTAAAATCTTTAATTTTAACCACAACAGTGTCTATGAATTTGGTGTGAATGACTTCAAAAATCAAGGAATCAACTTCTAGTTTTGGGCGATACCAATAGTTAAGCGTATCTTTTTTTGCTTCCTTGGTTAATGTCGAAGTAAAGTCTTCAGGTGTTTCGGAAAGGAGCTTAATTTCCATTGGCTCTCCTACGCCTTCATACCCAAAAGCAAGTTTGTTATATGAGACTTGCCTTGACCTTTTAAACTTATAGTCAACGGCTTCTTTAAACATATTCAAAACATAAGCTGTATCGGATGGGACCGTGATAAGCGTCTTTCGAAATCCAATTTTATCTGTTTTTTGTTGGAACGTATAATTAGGGTTTTCTTCTTTAAGCGCCGCTAAAAGGTATGTCCCATCTTTAATGTTTTCTAAGTTAAAACCTGAGACACTATCCGTAACCCCTATATATTTTGGTTTTTTGATATATAGTATGGAATCTGAAAACGTGGAATCCACTTCATATAACAAAACAGCTACACGCTCGTCAACATTTTTATTTATAGCATCCGTGACAATTCCTGAAACAGAAAGCGAATCAATATAATTACCAGTAGAAAACACATATTTATAATATGGAAATATATTCCCTTCATTATTATCAGAGATGCTTTCACCAAAATTGAAGGCATAGGTGGTGTTCGGTTGTAGTGTATCTTTAATTTTAATCTTAATAAACTTACTCGCAGTTCCAACAGGCGTGATTTCTGGTTCTGGATCCATAAATGGCGAAATAATAAGTTGCTTTTGTAAATCTTTCATTTTGATATATTCATCAAAATAGATTATAATTTCTTTTGAATCGAAATTAAGTGAAAAATTTTCTGGAATCGATTTGATAATTACTGGAGGTGCTTCGTCTTTTGGTCCACCAGAAGCCGTTCCTCTGTTGGCACATTGAGAGAAGATCACACTTACTACAATTAAAAATCCTAAGTTAGCAAACTTTTTAACCATGAATATCGCATTTTACGCAAAGTAACAACATATTTTAAAACTAACGAAAAATGGAATGCGTAATTGCAATCGTTGCAACACTTAAACAACTATTGGTTGCTGGCTTCAAAGCAAGCGCACAAGCTTCAATAGTGGCACCTGTTGTAATAATATCGTCTACTAACAAAACATGCTTGTGATTAATCGCCGCAAGATTTCTTGCGTAAAAACTGTGAGCAACAGACTGATAGCGTGCTTCTTTAGATTGAAAAACCTGAGTTTTAGTATTAATTGATTTCAAGAGAACAGAATCCATGCATGACACATTCAAGGCCTTAGCTAGGCATTGTGCAAAAAGGGCGACTTGGTTATACCCTCTTTGTTTTAATTTATTAGGATGAATGGGAACAGGAATTACAACGTCAATTGAGTTGAAAGAAGAAGATTCTTGTAATTCAGCACCCAACCAATTGCCAAAAATACGACCAAGTTCTTCTTTGCCATTGTATTTAAGGTTGTGTAATAGTCGCTGTACCCTACCTTCTTTATGAAAATAAAACAATGCGGTAGCAGCTTTTAGTTGGACTCGACCATAAAAAACTTTAGTAATAATTTCAGGACGATCAAAATGATAATTAGTTAGAGGCAGCTTGTGTCGGCATGTCACACAAATATGATTTTCATTATCAGTTAAGAGCGCATCACAGGCATGGCAAGTTTGTGGAAAAAACAGATTGATAATAGCAGAGCGCATATAAAGTAGGATTAAGAGGGACTTAAAATTAAAATAATATTTCATATTTCTCACTAACTATAACTTTAATTTGAAAGTGTTTTCTATTTTTGTCCTATGACAAATCAAGGAGAAAGTTTTAAGAAGGTTATTTCACATGCAAAAGAATATGGATTTGTATTTCAAAGTAGTGAAATTTATGATGGGCTTAGTGCTATATACGACTATGCGCAAAACGGTGTCGAGTTAAAGAAAAATATTCGAGAGTATTGGTGGAAAGCCATGGTTCAAATGAATGAAAACATCGTGGGCTTAGATGCTGCTATTTTTATGCACCCTACGACCTGGAAAGCTTCTGGTCATGTCGATGCGTTTAACGACCCTTTGATAGATAATAAGGATTCCAAAAAACGCTACAGAGCCGATGTTTTGGTTGAAGATTATTGCGCAAAAATTGAAGGCAAAATTGAGAAAGAAGTTAAGAAAGCTGAAAAGCGTTTTGGAGAAAGTTTTGACAAAACTGAATTCATCTCAACAAACGGGCGCGTCGTTGGTTATCAAACTAAAATAAACAGTATTTTATCTAGGCTTGCCAAATCTTTAGAAAATGAAGATTTAGCAGATGTTAAAGCTCTTATTGAAGAACTTGAAATCGCAGACCCCTTAACAGGAAGTAAAAACTGGACCGAAGTCAAGCAATTCAATCTCATGTTTGGCACCAAACTAGGGGCTTCGGCTGAAAGTGCGATGGATTTATATTTACGCCCTGAAACGGCTCAAGGAATTTTTGTGAACTTTTTAAATGTTCAGAAATCGGGGCGAATGAAAATTCCTTTTGGAATTGCGCAGACTGGAAAAGCATTTAGAAATGAAATTGTAGCACGTCAGTTTATTTTTAGAATGCGTGAATTTGAACAAATGGAAATGCAATTTTTTATTAAACCAGGGACGCAACAAAAATGGTATGACCATTGGAAAGAAACGCGTATGAAATGGCACTTATCTTTAGGAATGGGTGCTGATAACTACCGATTCCATGACCATGAAAAATTAGCACACTATGCAGATGCTGCAGCCGACATAGAATTCAAATTTCCGTTTGGCTTCAAAGAACTCGAAGGTATTCACTCTCGTACCGACTTTGATTTAAGTCAACACGAAAAACATTCGGGTAAAAAACTACACTATTTTGATCACGAAGAAAATAAAAATTATACGCCCTACGTTCTAGAAACATCTATAGGACTAGATCGTATGTTTTTGGCCGTATTTTCAAATGCATTATTCGAAGAAACTTTAGAAAATAACTCCACTCGAACCGTGCTAAAGCTGCCCGCAGTCTTAGCGCCTATCAAAGCCGCTGTTTTACCTTTGGTAAAAAAGGATGGATTGCCAGAAATTGCGAAAACTATTTTAAGTGATTTGAAATGGGATTTCAATGTAGTGTATGATGAAAAAGATGCTGTTGGAAGACGATACCGTCGCCAAGATGCGCTTGGAACACCATTTTGTATTACGGTTGATCACGATACTTTAGAAGACCAATGTGTTACGATTAGACAACGTGATTCAATGGACCAACAACGTGTAAAAATTAATGATTTAAAAACAATTATTGAAAATGAAGTAGCCATGAAACAGTGGCTTAAAAAAATATAATATTTAATAGTATTGATTTGAATATTGCCCCATATTTAAACCCACAAAATGATACTAATTTTAAAACGAATTTTGTACATACTGGTGTTTTTAAACATCTTCACTTTTTTCGGATAAACGAAAAATGATGTCAAAGCCCAATTTAAATCACACTTTTTATTACAGCATTAGAGCTAAAAGCTCTTATACTAAATACGTGTTTTTAAAAACTATCAGCTAGTTTTTGTAATTTAAAAAATATTTGATTCTATAAGACATCTAATATTTTTTAGTTAAATTTGAGAATTAATCAAATTTTAAGCATTCACATTGATTTTACGTCTTGTTTCCTCTACACAACTAGTGTTGTTTTGCGTAATCGCACTTTTTAATTCGTTTACCTTTTTTGGACAATCTAATCAACCTCCAACGGTAACAGCTAGTGGCAATCAAATTTATTGTCCACAAAGCGAACAAAATATTGTTACGGCTTTTAACATTACCGATCTGGACGACACAACCATAGCTGCCTTTTATATTCAGGTTTCTACGGGCTATGTTTTGGGTGAAGACTTGCTAAGTATTCCTGTGGGATCAAATCCTAACATATCAGCCATTTGGAATGCGAATGAAGCAAAATTAACATTAACTGCGATTGGAGGTGGCCCTGCCAGTTACTCAGATATTATTGCCGCGGTTTTGGATGTTGTTTTTAGTAGTAGTAATATAAATTCTGGAGCCAAAACTTTTTCATTATCCGCAGGATCTGCAAACTTCTTAGATAATGGTCATTATTACGATTTCATACCTTCTAATTTAATTAGTTGGAAAGACGCCGAAATCGCTGCTGAAAACATGACTTATTTTGGGTTACAAGGCTATTTGGCAACCCTAACTTCTCCTGCCGAAGCACAGATTGCTGGAGAATTAACTCCTGGTACAGGTTGGATTGGTGGTAGTGACGAAGCTACAGAAGGGGTTTGGAAATGGATGACTGGACCAGAAGCTGGAATGACGTTTTGGAATGGACTTTCGAACGGATCTGCTCCTACAGGAATATATTCGAACTGGAATAATGGCGAACCCAACAACGCAGGAAATGAAGATTATGCGCACATTACAGACCTTAGCGTAACCACTATTCCTGGATCATGGAACGATTTACCTAACGATACTACTAACCAACCCTCAAATTATCAAGCCAAAGGTTTTGTTGTTGAATTTGGCGGAATGCCCGGTGATATGCCTTTAAGTATCTCTGCAACTACAACCTTTAGTCCTGCACAAATTTTATCCACTAACCCATCTACAAGCTGTAGTAATGAACTCGCTAATCTTTCGGCAACCGCAAACACCGCAGACATTTTATGGTATGAAAACCCAAATGGTGGGAGTACAATACACACAGGAACTTCCTACAGTCCAGTTTTATCATCAACTACAACGTATTGGGTTTTACCCTCAAATAACGGCTGCACATCAGGAACACGAATTCCAGTTACCGCTACAGTTAACCCTGCTCCAGCAGTAGATGCACCAGCAGATATTTCTGCATGTGATAGCTATACTTTACCAGCACTCACCGATGGGAACTATTTTACAGCTACCAACGGTACTGGATCGCCTATGAATGCAGGCGAAATAATTACGTCTACAATGACTTTGTTTGTGTATTCCGAAGCTACTACAGCACCGAATTGTAGCGCTGAAAGTAGTTTTGTAATTACAATCAGAAATACAACAACAACTAATTTTACACCAATTGATGCGATTTGTCAAGGAGATGTACTAACACTGCCGGCTACATCAATTGAAGGTTTTACAGGAAGCTGGTCACCTGCTATAGATACCTCTATTACAACAACCTACACATTTACGCCGGATGCAGGACAATGCGCATCACAAGCTGACTTAGAAGTTGTTATCACACCGCTGATTGTTCCTGATTTCGCAGCTATAGCTCCTATTTGTGTTGGTAGCGCGAATCCATTGCTCAATACTTCTGTCAACGGAATTACTGGAGCATGGTCTCCGGCTTTTGATAATACGACTACGACTACTTATACGTTTACGCCTGATGCAAATCAATGTGCGGATACTACGGATTTAGAGGTTACTATCACACCGCTGACTGTTCCTGATTTCGCAGCTATAGCTCCTATTTGTGTTGGTAGCGCTAATCCATTGCTCAATACTTCTGTCAACGGAATTACTGGAATGTGGGATCCGGCTTTTGATAATACGACTACGACTACCTATACGTTTACCCCAGATGCAAATCAATGTGCAGATACTACGGATTTAGAGGTTGTTATCACACCGCTGATTGTTCCTGATTTCGCAGCTATAGCTCCTATTTGTGTTGGCAGTGCTAATCCGTTACTGAATATTTCTCTTGATGGAATTATGGGAGGGTGGAGTCCGGCTTTTGATGATACAACTACGACTACTTATACGTTTACGCCTGATGCAAATCAATGTGCAGATACTACGGATTTAGAGGTTGTTATCACACC
>JAQXCA010000008.1 GCA_029252105.1 Flavobacteriaceae bacterium
ACCTTTCCTGGGTTTTGGGACGTTTCTGTAGCCGGTCATGTCAGTGCTGGTGAATCTATTTTAGAAGGCGCCATTCGTGAAGTCAAAGAAGAAATTGGACTGAATATCCAAGAAGCTGACTTAACGCTTCTTGACATCCGAAAAAACACCAATCGGTTCGACAATGGCATTATAGACTGTGAATTTCAACATGTGTTTTTAGTGAAATTAGAGACTCCTGTTTCTCAACTGCAAATTCAAGAAACGGAGGTGGATGCTGTACGATTGTTTTCTTTTGAAGAGCTTCAAAAATGCATGCTCCAAAAACATCCTACTTATAGGATTGTTCCTGCCGATATGAGTTATTACCAGTTTGTGATGGATGAAGTATTGAAAATATTATAATTAGCAGTAGTTTTGCCAAATGCAAAATCAACCTAAACTTAAAATTGAGTTTATAGCCATTATGGCGCTGCTCATGTCTTTAGTAGCATTATCAATAGATGGCATCCTCCCTGCCCTCGCTGTAATCGGTACAGACTTAGGGGTTACTGATACACAAGACCATCAATTATTAATTACCATGATTTTTCTTGGATTGGGATTTGGGCAACTGATTTTTGGCCCTTTATCGGATAGTTATGGCCGAAAACCAATTATATATGTGGGCTTTTTAGTATTCGTTATTGCGAGTATTATTTGTGTGAATACAAATAGTTATGAAGTGCTAATTGCAGGACGGATTCTGCAAGGCATTGGATTAGCATCGCCACGTACTTTGAGTATTGCTATGATTCGCGATTCATATGAAGGCGATTATATGGCAAAAGTAATGTCGTTTATTGTCATGATTTTTATCCTCATTCCTATCATCGCGCCTACCCTTGGACAGTATTTAATGCTCACCTATAATTGGCAAGCCATTTTTAATGTTCAATTAGTTCTCGGAATTTTAGTCATATTTTGGTTTTGGAAACGGCAACAAGAAACCTTACCAACTGAAAAACGTATTCCTTTTAGAACAACACTATTAGTTTCGGGGTTCAAAGAGTTTTTTAAGCACAAACAAGCGGTGGCGTTCACTTTAATTTCTGGATTTATTACAGGCTCATTTATGGTATATCTGAGTACCACCCAACATATTTTTGAAATTCAATATGATTTAGGAGAGGATTTTCCTTTAATTTTTGCCAGTTTAGCGGTTGGTGTGGGGTTCGCCACCTATCTCAATGGCGTTTATGTGGTGCGTGTGGGTATGAAACGGATTGCCTTAGTATCCTTAACGGCCTATAGTTTAAGCTCATTACTCTATGTGGTTTTATATTATAACCAAGTCAATCCTCCATTATGGATTTTGCTAACGTTTTTAGCCTTGCAATTTACTGCCGTTGGATTTTTGTTTGGAAACCTTAGAGCACTTGCCATGCAGCCCATTGGGCATATTGCCGGGGTAGGTGCAGCCATTAATGGATTTATTTCGACTGTAATGGGTGTACTTATAGCTAGCGGTATTGGGGCATATATCACTACTACGGCATGGCCGCTATTTTTAGGGTTTACGGTTTGTGGATTTGCTTCTATGGTGATTTTTATTTTGAACAAACCCTTGGAACGTACGATTTAAAAATCGCCGTTATCTACATCTTTAATGAATTTTATCAAGCCTTCAAAATAGATTTTTTGGTCGTCAAATTGTGAAAGGTGACTCCCATTAGGGCATAATAAAAACCGTCCATTTTGAACCTCTTTTGAAATAAACTCCATTTGTGCTGGATCCATCGTATCATGCGTAGCTCCGATACTCAAGGTCGGCACTGTAATTTTATGTAAATCGGCCTTCACATCCCAATACTTTAAATTAGCATCGCCTTTAATACCAAATTCACTGGGCCCTTGCATTGTGACATAGACGTCATGGTTTATATGCTTAAAACTTCTATTTAAAGGCTCTGGCCATTCTTCAACTGGTAAACGAAGGATATGCTCGGTATAATAATTATTAACTACCAACTCCATATAACGTGCATTGGAATAGTCTTCTTTTTCCTCAAAAGACATAATTTCTTTCAGTACTTCAGGATCTAATTTTGGAGCTAAGACTTCATCAGAATAGTTTTGATAGTCTGGAATTGAGGGCACCATATTAGAAATAATCAAGCCTTTCAAATGTTCTTGATACTTCAAAGCATATTGCATCCCTAAAATTCCACCCCATGATTGGCCATATAAGTAAAAGTTTTCATTGGTCAATCCTAAAGCAATACGTACTTGTTCTACTTCTTCCACAAAACGATCTAAATCCCATAACGATAAATCTTTAGGCTGATCACTGTAGTAGGACCCTAACTGGTCATAATAATAATATTCAATACCTTCATTGGGAAAATAACCATCAAAGGATTCAAAAATTTCATGAGTCATTCCTGGTCCACCATGTAATAATAAAACTTTCATAGTTGGGTTGTTCCCAACGCGTTTAGTCCACACCTTAAATTCGCCTTTAGGCGTTGATATTGGAATCATTTTTATACCGCCTAAATACTGATCGTCTTTTTCAGAACTGTCTAAATAATCAGATTGTGAAGTAGAAATAGATGTTTTAATCTCTGTTTTACAAGCTGTAAAAAGTACTGCAAGGGTAAAAATATATACAATATTAAATTTCATAAGAATATGGTTTTAAGTGATTACGAATACTTTATAGTGAATTTTTCATGATAGTTTCAACGACTTCAGGATTTAATAAGGTGCTAATGTCACCTAGATTAGAAGTATCTTTACTTGCGATTTTTCGAAGAATACGGCGCATAATTTTTCCTGAGCGTGTTTTTGGAAGTCCAGATGTAAACTGAATTTTATCCAACTTAGCAATCGGCCCTATTTGCTTACTAATAAGCTGATTGATTTCAATTTTTAGAGCGTCATTCATTTCATCAGATTTTTTTAGCGTTACATACCCATATAAAGCACTGCCTTTAATATCGTGCGGATAACCAACAATCGCAGATTCAGCGACGTTTGGATGCTCATTAATAGCATCTTCTATAGGCGCTGTTCCTAAATTATGTCCTGAAACAATAATCACATCATCTACACGTCCAGTAATACGGTAGTGCCCATTCTCATCTCTTAGCGCACCGTCACCAGTAAAATAGTTTTGTTCATAGGCCGAAAAATAGGTTTCCTTGTAGCGTTGGTGATTACCCCAAATTGTACGTGCCATCGATGGCCATGGAAATTTAATACACAATCGACCTTCTACTGAATTGCCCTCAATCTCATCGCCTTTTTCGTCCATTAAAGCAGCTTGAATGCCCACAAAAGGTAAAGTTGCAAAAGTTGGTTTTCCTTCAAAACTGTTTGGAATTGGAGAAATCATAATACCACCAGTTTCAGTTTGCCACCATGTATCCACAATTGGACATTTGCGTTTTCCAATATGATCATTATACCAATGCCAGGCTTCCTCATTAATAGGTTCACCTACTGTTCCTAATATTTTTAAAGAGGACAAATCGTACGGAGATACGAGGTCTAATCCTTGCTTCGCTAAGGCGCGAATGGCGGTTGGCGCCGTATAAAATTGACTCACCTTGTGTTTTTCGACAATGGACCAAAAGCGACCATAATCGGGATAACTAGGTACCCCTTCAAACATTAGCGTTGTAGCACCATTTAAAAGTGGGCCATAAACTATATAGCTGTGCCCTGTAATCCATCCAATATCGGCTGTACACCAATAGACATCGTCAGGTTCATATTGAAAAATATTTTTAAATGTATAGGCGCTGTAAACCATATAGCCTGCTGTGGTATGCACCATTCCTTTGGGTTGTCCTGTTGAGCCCGATGTATATAAAATAAATAGTGGATCTTCAGCATCCATTACAGTAGCTTCGCATGATTCTGAAGCGGTTTCTAAAAGAGGTTGTAACCAAAAATCTCTTCCCGAAACCATAGGAATATCCTTATGTATGCGTTTCGCAACAAGCACAGATTCTATTCCCTCACAGTCTAAAAGTGCGGTATCTACTATTGATTTCAAATCAATTGTTTTTGCACCACGATAACCACCATCGCTAGTAATTAGTAGTTTACAATCACAATCGTTAATACGTGACGACAACGCATTTGCTGAAAACCCAGCGAACACAACAGAGTGAATCGCACCAATACGAGCACAGGCGAGTACTGAAATTGCTAACTCTGGAATCATGGGCAAATACACACAAACCCTATCCCCTTTTTGAATGCCTTTTGACTTTAATACATTGGCAAACTGATTGACACGTTTGTGTAATTCATTATATGTAATCGCTTCAGAAGTATCATTTGGATTATTAGGTTCAAATAAAATAGCGGTTTTTTCAGCGTTATGTTCTAAGTGGCGATCGATACAGTTTTCGGTAATGTTAAGCTGAGCACCTTCAAACCAACTAATTTTAGGTATAGAAAAATCCCAATCTAACACCCTACTCCATGGACGTTTCCATACAAAATTATCTTTTGCAATTGTGTTCCAAAATGCCTCTGGATTTTCTACTGAATTTTTATAACTATTAGTATAAGATTCGAAATTTTTTAAGTAGTACACTTTTATTCTTTTAAAAATTAAGATTACAAGTTACTGAATTTATAGAAACAATGTTAATACATTTAATAATTTCAATAATTTATATGTAAGAATTATAACCTAACTTTGCACTCTAACCAATTAACTTTGCAATTAAACCGTCTCTACTTTATTGATGCTGTGAGAGCATTTGCTATATTGATGATGCTTCAAGGTCATTTTATTGATACCTTGTTAGCTTCTGAATATAGAGATTCAAATCATCTAGTTTTTAATACTTGGCAGTATTTTAGAGGAATTACTGCTCCTGTGTTTTTTACAGTTTCGGGTCTAATTTTCACCTATTTATTGATCAAAGCTAAAAGCAAAGGCGCTTTATATTATCGGATGCGTCGTGGAGTTGTTCGTGGGCTTATGTTAATTGGGATTGGGTATGCACTTCGTATTCCAATTTTTAGATGGTTAAATGGCTCCTTTGGAACTTATTTTTTGGTCATTGATGTTCTTCAAATTATAGGCGTTTCATTGATTTTGATTGTAGGTATTTATGCCTTATGCCAAAAAAAGACATTGTTTTTTTCAGTAGTTATGTTTTGTATTGGAACCTTGATTTTTCTTAGCGAACCACTTTACAGAACCTATGGAGCAGAGGGCGTTCCATTACTTTTCGCTAATTACATATCGAAAGTAAATGGCTCTATATTTACGGTTTTTCCTTGGTTTGGATATGTTGCTTTCGGCGCATTTATTGCAACTTTGTTTTACGGATATCTAGTTCGTCCCAAATTTAAACCAGCTATTGTCATTGGGTTTTTTTCTGTAGGGCTTGTTTTAATTTATGGATCTTCTTCTGGTTTACATTGGCTTAGTATTCAAACCGACGTGACACTTTTTACAGATGTTGCCAATTATAATTATTTATGTATTCGTCTTGGTAATGTTTTAATTTTATTTGGACTATTTTATGCCTTAGAAACCTATTTAAAACATCCAGTAATTTTAAAAATTGGACAAAAAACACTTTCCATTTATGTAGTCCATTTTATTCTTCTTTACGGGAGTTTTACAGGTTGGGGACTCAAACGAATTTATGGTAAAAATCTAAGTCCCATAGAAGTTATTGTAGGGGCCATTTGTTTTCTAGTTGTTGTAAGTTTGATTTCAATTTATGTTATTAAACCAAATACTCAAGTCTATGGGTTTTTAAGACGACAAGCATTTAAACTTAAAACCACTATACAGTCTTTAAATACTTAAGAACATTGTTTTCAATACGCGATTGAATGTCTGTAACGTCTGCTTTTACAAAAGCCTCTCCTGTGATATTCTCATACAATTCTATATAACGTTCACTTACTGTTGAGATATACTCTTCACTCATTACAGGAACAGTTTGTCCCTCTAATCCCTGAAAATTATTACCAATCAACCATTGGCGTACAAACTCTTTTGAGAGTTGTTTTTGTGCTTCATTATTGGCTTGACGCGCTTCATAGCCTTTCGTATAAAAATAGCGTGAAGAGTCTGGAGTATGAATTTCATCGATTAAAACGATAACACCGTCTTTAGTTTTTCCAAATTCATACTTAGTATCCACTAAAATTAATCCTCTAGACGCAGCGATTTCAGACCCTCTTTGAAATAATTTTTGCGTGTAGTCTTCTAAGACCAGATAATCCGCTTCTGAAACAATGCCACGATTGATAATATCTTTTCTGGAAATGTCCTCATCGTGATCTCCCATTTCGGCTTTGGTTGCGGGAGTTATAATAGGGCTTGGAAAAGCATCATTTTCTTTCATCCCCTCTGGCATAGACACCCCACAAAGCTGACGTTTGCCTAATTTATATTCTCGGGCGGCGTGGCCAGACAAATAACCTCTTATCACCATCTCCACTTTAAAGGGTTCACATAAATGACCTACAGCAACATTGGGGTCTGGGGTCGCCATCAACCAATTTGGAACAATATCTTCCGTTGCAGCCATCATTTTTGTGGCAATTTGATTTAATATTTGACCTTTAAATGGAATGCCTTTAGGCATGACAACATCAAACGCCGATAAGCGATCCGTAGCCACCATCACTAAAAGATTGGAGTTGATATTATAAACTTCTCTAACTTTTCCTTTATAAAGGTTGGATTGGCCTGGAAATTCAAAATTTGTATCTGTAATGGTATGACTCATGTAATTATTTTAATCTCTATTTTCAATATTTTTATACGCTTCGATGACTTTTTTGACCAATTTATGACGAATAACATCTTTATCATCTAAAAAGATCATGCCAACACCATCAATATCTTTTAGTATTAAAAGGGCCTCTTTAAGTCCAGAAATCGTACGTCTAGGTAAATCAATTTGACCAGGATCTCCAGTTAAAAGAAATTTAGCATCTTTCCCCATTCGCGTCAAAAACATTTTCATTTGTGCATGAGTTGTATTTTGACCCTCATCTAAAATCACAAAAGCATGATCCAAAGTACGCCCTCTCATAAATGCTAACGGCGCAATTTGTATAGTACCATTCTCAATGTAACTTTCTAATTTCTCCGAAGGGATCATATCTCTTAATGCATCATACAAGGGCTGCATATAAGGATCTAGTTTTTCTTTTAAATCGCCTGGTAAAAACCCAAGATTTTCACCCGCTTCGACAGCAGGGCGCGTTAAAATAATGCGTTTTACCTCTTTGTTTTTGAGCGCTCTAACTGCTAGAGCAACGCCTGTGTAAGTTTTTCCAGTTCCAGCAGGACCGATAGCAAAAACCATATCGTTTTTTCGAACACTGTCCACTAACTTGCGCTGATTGGCGGTTTGTGCCTTAATCAAACGACCATTTACACCATGTACAATAACGTCTCCACTTTTTGGGGACGAATCATAATCGGCTTTAGATTCACTTGTTAGGACACGTTCAATCATATTTTCGTCGAGCTTATTGAATTTTTGAAAATGACTCAATAACATTTTCATACGTTTATCAAATTCTAATAATAAATCTTCATCTCCAAAAGCAGTAATTTTGGTTCCACGAGCTACAAGTTTTAGCTTTGGAAAATACCTTTTTAATAATTCGATATTTTTATTTTGAGCACCAAAAAATTGTTTGGGCGTAATGTCTGTTAACTCAATAATTAGTTCATTCAAAGGGTTGAAATGTTTAGTCGTTTCATGATTCTATTCGATGCTATAAATGTAGTTACAATTTAGTGTAATTTTTAAGAGTGTTAATAAAAATTTAAAATAAAAATTGTGTAGGTTTGTATATCTTAAAAGATCAATTTTAACAGACGTAATTTAAACAAACTAAGACACTGCGCAAATGGCTGTCATCACTTTAACGACCGATTTTGGAACAAAAGATCATTTTACAGGGGCAGTAAAGGGTGCATTGCTATCTGAAATTCTGGAAGCTAAAGTCGTTGATATTTCTCATAATATTTCGCCATTTAGTATTTTAGAAGCGGCCTATGTTATTCAAAACGCTTTTAGTAGTTTTCCAGTAGGAAGCATCCATATTATTGGAGTTGATTCTGAAATAAGTGAAGAAAACAAACACATTGTGGTGCAGTTGAATGACCATTATTTTATTTGTGCTAATAATGGAATTATGAGTATGATTTGTTCTGAAATCAATCCGCAAAAAATTGTAGAAATAAATATCCATGATAAGATATCAACTAGTTTTCCCGTATTGGATGTGTTTGTTAAAGTCGCAGCACATATTGCTCGGGGAGGAACTTTAGAGGTTATCGGAAAAATCATAAACGAAATAAAACCCATTAAAAATATAGTTCCTATAGTAAGAGCTGGCTCCAGTCAGTTAGTTGGAAGCGTAATCTATGTTGATCATTATGGAAATGTCATCACAAACATAAAAAAACGCTTTTTTGAATCTATCCAGAAAGGTAGACGCTTTGAAATATCAGCGCGAAATCATAAGTTTAAAAGAATTTATAACCACTATAGTGATATTGTTGATTTTAACATTGCCCCAGAATTACGTAATGATGAAGGTCAAGGACTTGTGGTGTTTAATTCCTCTGACTATCTAGAAATTGCCGTTTATCGAAGTAACCTAGCCACAGTTGGTAGTGCATCTACCCTGTTAGGCTTGGATATGATGGATACGGTTTCTATTGATTTCTTTAAAGATTAAGGAGAAAACTACAGTCTTTTAAGGATCAAAAAGCTATCAACCTAATGTTAATAAGTTTCTTTTAATAATTAGTATCAAAAAGATATATTTGTAAGAGCCCTTTTATTAAATTTATAACATACATCACAGATGAAATTTATAGTTTCCAGTACGTATTTATTAAAACAACTTCAAGTCTTAGGCGGTGTGATTAACAATTCCAACACCTTACCAATTCTT
This sequence comes from Flavobacteriaceae bacterium, assembly GCA_029252105.1. Taxonomy (GTDB): domain Bacteria; phylum Bacteroidota; class Bacteroidia; order Flavobacteriales; family Flavobacteriaceae; genus Hel1-33-131. Next base: position 8,935 of record JAQXCA010000008.1, read on the forward strand.
GACAATTTTTTGTTTGAATTAGACCATTCAAAACTCACGGTTTCTGCCAGTGATTTAGAAACGACTATGGCGTCTACGCTGGAAGTCGAAAGTGATAGTCAAGGTAGTGTTGCCATTCCCGCTAAACTTTTATTAGAAACCCTTAAAACCTTTCCTGAGCAACCGCTAACGTTTGTGATTGAAGACAATAACACTATTGAAATTAGCTCTAATCATGGAAAATATGCTTTGGCGTATGCAAGTGCAGACGAATTCCCAAAAGCAATTTCTTTAGATAGTCCAAGTACAACGGTCATTGGAGCCGATATTTTGGCAACTGCCATTTCCAAAACTATTTTTGCCGCTGGAAATGACGATTTACGACCTGTAATGAGTGGTGTATTTTTTCAGTTTTCTACAGAAAGTCTAACCTTTGTAGCAACCGATGCTCACAAATTGGTTAAATATTCCCGTACCGATGTGACTGCCAATGAAACTGCAGAATAAATAATGAATAAAAAACCCTTAAATCTATTAAAAGGAATTTTAGCGGGTAGCGACGATGATGTAACAATAGAATACAACGATTCTAATGCTAAGTTTTCTTTTGAAAATTCAGAATTAATCTGTCGATTAATCGATGGTAAATATCCAAATTATGAAGCGGTAATTCCAAAAGAGAATCCAAATCATTTAACAATAAGTAGAAATCAGTTTTTGAACTCCGTTCGTCGTGTTTCAATATTCTCTAATAAAACAACCCATCAAATTCGATTAAAAATCGCGGGTGCTGAATTGAATATTTCAGCTGAAGATATCGACTATAGCAACAAAGCCGAAGAGCGATTGACTTGCGATTATCAAGGCGATGATATGCAAATTGGATTTAACTCTCGATTCTTATCCGAAATGTTGAGTAACCTTAACGCTGATGATGTTCAATTGGAAATGAGTATGCCAAACCGAGCCGGTATCCTAACACCTGTTGATGGTTTAGACGAAGGCGAAATGGTAACAATGCTTGTCATGCCAGTAATGCTTAATAGCTAAAGCCTAATTTTTTTATAAAATTAAAAAGCATTCCGACGGGAATGCTTTTTTTGTTATATTTATATCTTGGATTTAAAACTGTTTTTATTTCTACACCATCTACCTATGAAGATAAATTCATTCTTTTTGCTCGTAAGTTTTATATATTTAGTTTCATGTCGACAACATAAAAAAATGACTAAAACATCTGAACACCAATTTACAAATGAACTCATAAATGAGACCAGTCCTTATTTATTACAGCACGCACACAATCCCGTCAATTGGTATCCTTGGGGACAAGAAGCTCTTGATAAAGCTCAGAAAGAAAACAAACTCATCATTATAAGTGTAGGATATGCTGCATGTCACTGGTGTCATGTAATGGAACATGAGAGTTTTGAAGATGTAGAAGTTGCCAATTTTATGAACGAAAACTTTGTTGCTATTAAAGTTGATAGAGAGGAACGCCCAGATATTGATCAAATTTATATGGATGCAGTTCAACTGATTACGGGCAGTGGTGGTTGGCCATTAAATTGTATTGCATTACCAGATGGACGTCCTATTTATGGCGGCACCTATTTTCCAAAAAATCAATGGTTAGATGTGCTTACCAAAATTTCAGATTTCGTTAAAACTAATCCCGATAAAACAGAGCAACAGGCAAAACAGCTCACAAATGGTATTCAAGCCAATGAATTAAACCTTTTGAGTACTGAAAAAAAAGACGTCTCTATGACAGACTTAGATCTTATTTTTGAAAACTGGAAAACAAGTATCGATACAATAAACGGGGGTTATAAAGGCGCACCAAAATTTCCATTACCAGTTGGTTATCAATTTTTATTGCATTATAACTTCCTGAATCCAAATTTAGAAGCATTAGAAGCGGTAACACTCACGCTTGATAAGATGGCCAATGGAGGGATTTACGATCAGATTGGTGGTGGTTTTTCACGATATGCTACAGATGAACTTTGGAATATCCCTCATTTCGAAAAAATGCTTTATGATAATTCTCAACTTGTCAGCTTGTATACAGCCGCTTACAAACACACCAAAAATGAAAACTATAAAACAATTATAGCGGAAACTTTAGACTTTATTCAGCGAGAATTAACGTCTGTAGACGGCGGATTTTACGCCTCCTTAGATGCCGATAGTGAAGGTGAAGAAGGCAAATACTATATTTGGTCTCAACAAGAATTACAACAAATCTTGGGTGATGATGCAGAACTCATTCTAGACTATTATAATATCGAGACCAATGGGAATTGGGAAAATGGTATTAATATTTTATTTAAAACTGAAGCTGACACTACCATTGCAGAACGCTATAATCGTTCTGAAAGTGAACTAAAAAGCTTGGTGTCAAATGCAAAAAAACAACTGCTCGCTGAACGTGAAACGCGCATCAAACCTGCGTTGGATGATAAAATTATCACTTCATGGAATGCGCTAATGCTTAAAGCGTATGTAGATGCCTATACCATTTTTGATGATCAAACGTATTTAGACACAGCGCTCAAAAATGCAAATTTCATTAATACAAATGTTCGATCTTCAGATGACCGATTGTCCAGAAGCTATAAAAACGGCATGGCATCAATCAATGGGTTTTTAGATGATTATGCATTCACAATTGAAGCCTTTATTGCATTATATCAAAGTACGTTTGACGAAAAGTGGTTAGAATCTGCAAAAAAATTAACAGACTATGTGATTCTACATTTTTATGATTCCGAAAGCGGCATGTTTTATTACACTTCAGATGTGGATCAAAAACTGATTGTTCGAAAAATGGAAATTTCAGATAATGTCATGCCAGCGTCCAACTCTCAAATGGCAAAAAACTTATTTGTCCTTGGACAGTATTATTATGACAGTGATTATGTCGCCCGTTCAAGACAGATGCTTAGTACTGTAAAAGAAAACACCATAAAAGGTGGCACCTATTACTCCAATTGGGATGTTTTGATGAGTTGGTTTATAAGCCCCCCCTACTCAGTTGCCATTTTAGGCGATGATTTTGAAAGCAAACGCAAAGCCTTAAATGCTCAATACTATCCAAATGTATTCTTTTCTGGTGGAAACAAGGAAGGCCAACTCGCTTTATTAGAAAATAAATTAATTTCTGGTCAAACAACTATTTATGTCTGTCAAAACAACAGCTGTAAATACCCTGTAACAGATGTAAACGAAGCGATGAAACAGCTCATTACAAAGAAAATGCTTTGACACATTATTAAAGACATGAGGTTTAGAATAAATTCTCCTAAATAAAACAAAATGAATTACAGACTTGCAATTTCTGAAGATATTGATCACTTATCAGAATTATTTGATGGGTATCGCCTATTCTATCGTAAAACCACAGATCTTGAAGGTGCAAAAACTTTTTTAGAACACCGGATTTCTAAACAAGATTCAAAACTCTTTGTGGCAGAGACTGATGAAAATACTTTAGTAGGATTTGTACAATTATATCCTCTTTTTTCATCCACTCGAATGAAAAAATTTTGGTTGTTAAACGATTTGTTTGTGCATCCAGAATTTCGAGGTAAAGGAGTGGCTATTGAATTGATTCAAAGAGCTAAAGCACTCGTTTTAGAATCAAAAGCTTGTGGAATGTTTTTGGAAACTGAAAAATCTAATTTGATTGGAAATACATTGTATCCAAAAACAGGTTTTGTGCTAAATACCGATTCTAATTATTATGAGTGGAGTGTTGAATAATTATGAAAAATATAGACTTCACTCCTACCCATACATCTTCTCACGGAGCGCCTTGATCTTAGGATCTTGCATATACTCATCAAAGGTTGTATATCGGTCAATAACCCCTTTAGGCGTCAGCTCAATGACTCTATTGGCTACAGTTTGTGCAAACTCATGATCATGAGTGGTAAACAATACAGTGCCTTTAAAGTTTTTTAAGGAGTTGTTAAATGCGGTAATACTTTCCAAATCCAAGTGATTGGTTGGTTCATCGAGCATCAGTACATTGGCACGCATCATCATCATACGAGAGAGCATACAACGTACTTTTTCGCCACCCGACAAGACGTTGGATTGTTTGAGTGCTTCTTCTCCACTAAAAATCATTTTTCCTAAAAACCCACGAATGTGAACTTCTTCGCGTTCTTCTTCGGTTTTGGCCCATTGACGTAACCAGTCCACTAAATTCATCGCTTCTTTAAAGTAGCTGCTATTATCCAAAGGCAAATAGGATTGAGACGTTGTTACACCCCAAAGAAAATCACCAGTTTTAGACTTAAGGTTACCATTAACAATATCATAAAATGCAGAGCTGGCTCTAGAGTCTTTAGAATAAATTACAATTTTATCGCCTTTATTTAAATTAAAGTCGATCTTGTCAAACAAGGTTTCTCCTTCAAGATCAAACGCTAATTTATCAACATTTAATATTTGATCTCCTGCTTCGCGATCACGCTCAAAAATAATGGCTGGATAACGTCTGCTCGATGGACGAATGTCTGTCACATCTAATTTATCAATCATTTTTTTTCGGCTTGTGGCTTGTTTAGATTTGGCAACATTGGCAGAAAAACGTCGTATAAATTCTTCTAATTCTTTCTTTTTATCTTCTGATTTTTTATTCTGTTGTGCGCGTTGTCTTGCAGCAAGCTGAGACGACTCATACCAGAATGTATAGTTTCCTGAAAAATGATTGATTTTGTTGAAATCAATATCCGAAATATGAGTACAAACGGCATCCAAAAAGTGACGGTCATGCGACACTACAATCACACAGTTATCATAGTTTGCTAGAAAATGCTCTAGCCAAGAAATGGTTTCATAATCCAAATCATTAGTAGGTTCATCCATAATCAATACATCAGGATTACCAAAAAGCGCTTGCGCTAATAAAACTCGTACTTTTTGCTTTCCATCCAAATCTTTCATCAATGTGTAGTGGTGTTCTTCTTTGATCCCTAAGTTAGAGAGCATTGAGGCTGCATCACTATCGGCATTCCAGCCATTCATTTCTTCAAACTTTACTTGAAGTTCTCCAATACGGTCCGCATTTTCATCTGAATAATCATTATATAATGCATCTATTTCAGTTTTTATTTTAAACAGGGGTTTGTTACCAATAATCACGGTTTCTAAAACGGTATGCTCATCATAAAGATTGTGGTTTTGTTCTAGTACCGACATACGTTTTCCTGTCTCAAGACTTACGTGTCCAGATGTAGGTTCTTGTACACCAGCAATGATTTTTAGAAATGTAGATTTCCCTGCACCATTGGCACCGATAATTCCATAGCAATTCCCTGTGTTGAATGAAGTATTAACTTCATCAAAAAGAATACGTTTTCCAAATTGTACTGATAAGTTTGAAACTGATAACATGCTTAAAATAATTTTTGCAAAAGTAAAAAAATGAATCCATCAATCAAATTAAACCGTAACGTAATTTAACAACGCCTTAACAAGAATAAATCCTTTCATAGCTTACTTTTGATGAGCTAGGTATAATATTCGACAGATTTTTATAAAAATGAAACCTTTTCTCTTCCTTTTTGGACTTTTATTCGTGGTGAGCTGTCAAGACAGTCACAAAGCGTCTACTGCTGTTTTTATTGGAGGTGACATCATTAATCCAAGTAATAATTATGTGGTCTTATACGATACACGAGAACGTATAGATACCTTATATCTAAATGCTGATAATCGGTTTTCTCATCGGTTTTCAGATTTCAAGCCAGGAATTCATTCTTTTGTTCATGGCGGAAAACACCAATCGATCTTACTTGAAGCGCAAGACAGTATTATGATGCACATTAATACACACGATTTTGACGAATCGATTGTTTTTAATGGGATTGGCGCTAAAAAAAATAACTACCTCATTAATTTATTGTTAAAATTAGAGAAAGAAGACAGTCAAACTAATGCCTTTTATGAGAAACCGCCGTTAGAATACCATCAGTACATCCAAGCATTAATTTCTAAAAACTCCTCTGAATTACAATTGTTTTTGAAAACAAACCCAAATTCTCTGCTTTTTAAAAAAGTTGCTATTGCCAGTATAAAATACCATTATTTTATGCGTAAAGAACTTTATCCTTATCGACATTTTGGAAAAAACAACCTGACTAATTTCAAGAAACTTCCTCCAGACTTCTATGTATTTAGAAAAGAAATTGTTTATAATGATATTGATTTGAAGGATTTCTATCCCTACTATAATTATTTATTTCCTCATATTAATAATCTTGCTTTAGAACAGCTGATCCTAACAAATGAAGGATTCAGCTTAGATGATCATAAATTAGACTACACAGTTCGTAAACTAGAGCTCATTGATAGTTTAGTGACGAATAGGATGATTAAAAATAATTTATTAAAATACACGACCAGAAATTTTATTTCAAACTCAACGTCTATTGATCAGAGTTATATATTATACCAATCCTTTTTAGATAAAAGTGATAATGTTAAGGATAAAAAATATATCAAAAACTTATTTAAAAATGCACAAGGACTACAACCCGGTTTTCAACTCCCTCCAATTGAGGTGATCAATAATAAAAATGAAACCTTAAATATCAACACAATATTTAATAAAACGAGTGTGATTTATTTTTGGGATAATGCGAGTCGATATCATTTTGAAAACAGTCATATTAAGGTGAAAACCTTACAGAAAATGTACCCAAATATAGATTTTATAGCGATTAATATAAACGCTATGCACACGAATGTTTGGAAAAATATGATCTACGCAAATCGTTTTAAAATTGACAATGAATATCGTTTTTCTGATCCGTCATTCGCTAAAAAACGTCTGGCAATTAACTACATCAAAAAAATATTAATTGTAGATAAAGAGGGGGTTATTCTCAATTCTACAGTTGATTTATTTGCACCTGAATTCATGAAACTTCTCAAGTTTTACGATTAAAAAAAGCTGAAGTTTCCTTCAGCTTTGAATTTTATTATAAAAATTAATTTCTTAATTTCCTTTTTTATAGTCTTCTAAAAATTTAGCTAAACCACTATCTGTTAGTGGGTGACGCAACAAACCTTCGATAGAACTTAATGGGCCTGTCATAACATCTGCACCTAATTTTGCACAATCAATCACATGCATGGTGTGACGCACAGAAGCAGCTAAAATTTCGGTACCAAAGCCATAATTATCATAAATCAAACGAATCTCAGCAATTAGGTTTAGTCCATCTGTAGAAATATCATCTAATCGTCCAATAAATGGAGACACATAGGTCGCCCCCGCTTTGGCAGCTAATAAGGCTTGTCCAGCAGAAAAAACTAATGTTACGTTAGTTCTAATTCCCTTGTCACTAAAATATTTACAGGCCTTTACACCATCTTTAATCATTGGAAGTTTCACCACAATTTGTGGGTGTAAAGCAGCTAAAGCTTCACCTTCTTTAACCATTCCTTCAAAATCAGTTGAAATAACTTCCGCAGACACATCACCATCAACGATTTCACAAATGGCCTTATAATGATTCAAAATGTGTTCTGAACCAGTGATTCCTTCTTTAGCCATTAATGAAGGATTGGTCGTTACACCATCAAGAACACCGAGGTCTTGGGCTTCTTTGATCTGACTTAAATTTGCAGTATCAACAAAAAATTTCATAATTTCTTTTGGTTTTAATTAATGAATACAAAATTAGCATATTATAACAGTTAAACAACTGATATGACAATAAGTTATTAAATATTATAAAATCGACTTAAGATTTTTTCATACCACAAATCTGGAAGGATTCGTTTTAAGACTACAGAAAACTTTTGTAGAAAAGCCCCTACTTTATAATGAATTTTTGGATTTTTGGAAGTGATTATTTTATGAACGACTTCTGCCATTAATAAGGGGTTTTTACCAGAATCTACATGTGAATCCATCATATCTAAAGTGGCTCTGTAGGACTTTTCATAAGGAGAATTTTCTAATACAGGGGCATGATAACGACCTGCAGCGATATTAGTGGCGAAATCACCTGGAGCAATGTTACTCATTTTTATATTAAACGATTTAAGCTCCATACGGTAAGACTCCGTTATCAATTCCAAAGCGCCCTTACTAGCACTATATATGCCTCTAAAAGGTAATCCCATATACCCTGCAATTGAAGTAATGTTCAAAATTAATCCTGAATGTTGCAAACGCATTGAAGGCAGTACGGCATTTATCATATTGATTGGCCCAAATAAATTGGTTTCAAAATTACGCTTCATTTCATTCGTAGGAATCTCTTCGAGTGGTCCTGTAATTCCAACGCCTGCATTATTGATCAATACATCAATGCGCCCTGTTTTCGAAATAAGCTCAGATACACAGGATTGGATGGAATCATGCTGAGTGACATCGAGTTTTATAAGTGGAAACGTAGACTCTGAATAATTCTCTGGATATCGACTTGTACCATAAACGGAAAACCCTTTGTCGGTAAGGTATTCTCCAATTGATTTTCCAATTCCTGAAGATCCGCCTGTAATTAAAACAACTTTTGCCATTGAATTTGATTTATATGCAGCTAAAGGTAGGAAGATTTAAGGAAACTATCGGGTACAAAAAATGGCAAGCTACCTACATCACACTGCTACAACCATTTACCTTTGCTGCGTTCCCGCCCTGGAGGATTCAACAGGAGCTAGTTGTGTAGGACTTGCCGCTGCAAAGATACAAAGTTTATATATTCACACAATGATTTTTTTAACTGAATATAAATAAATAAATTGCTAAAAATTAAATCTCACTATGCATTCCTACAAACTATTGACATTCATTGGGCTTAACCTTCTATTATTCGCCTGTGGAAATAACATTAGCTCAAAAAAATCAAACTTTATTATCCAGATCAACAGTGATACGAATATTATTTCAAATGCAGAATCTCTTACTGTGGAACTCCTCAATCCAAAACAGATTGCTTTTGACTCTGTTCAATTAACGTTGGATAATAAAAAAATTTCGTCCTCGGTTGAGTTAGAAATGATGCCTTTAGGGGAAAAACTCATAAAAGCAAAGATTTTTTATGATTCTAAATTTGAAGTTGCCTTAAAAAAAGTCATTGTGGTCAATGCTTTGCCGCCTAAATTATATACCTATGAAATTGTAAATACCTATCCTCACGATATGACATCGTATACACAAGGTCTTGAATTTTACAAAGGTGGACTTTATGAAAGTACAGGACAATATGGCGAATCTAAACTTCGAAAACTAGATTATAAAAATGGAACAATTCTTAAAACTATTAATTTAAATAAAGCGTATTTTGGAGAAGGCTTATCCGTTTTAAATGATAAAATTTATCAATTGACTTGGAGAGAAGGCCGGGGCTTGATTTATGATGTTACTAATTTTGAACAGATCGAAACCTTCAATTATGGACAAAGTAAAGAAGGATGGGGCTTGTGTAATGATGGAGAAAAATTTTACAAATCTGATGGTACTGAATATTTATGGGTTTTAAATCCAACCACACTTGCTGAAGAGACTTATGTTCAAGCCTATACCAATAAAGGAAAATTGACCAATTTGAATGAACTGGAATGGGTCGACGGAAAAATTTATGCAAATCGCTATCAAAAAAATGGCGTCGCTATCATCAATCCACAAAATGGTGCAATTGAAGCTGTTATTGATTTTAAAGCCTTAAAAAAGAAAGTGACCAAACACCAAGGATTGGATGTCCTCAATGGGATGGCTTATAATCCTGAAACAGAAACTTTATTTCTCACAGGAAAACGTTGGGATAAATTATTTGAGGTTAAAATTATAAAAAATTAATGACCGTATTTGAATTGACTCATACCGTTATTTCTGAGGATTTAGACGATTTAATGCATGTGAATAATGTGCGTTACGTGCAATGGGTTCAAGATATTGCGATGGCACATTGGGAAGCGGCCACTACTCCACTTCAACAACACGATAATATCTGGGTCCTAGTGAGTCATCACATCGATTATAAAGCTGCTGCCAAACTCAACGATGAAATTCACCTCAAAACCTATGTCACACGCTCGGAAGGTGTCACTTCTACGCGCCTCGTAGAAATATACCTTAAAGGCACCAAAAGATTGATTGTCAAGTCTGAAACCAAATGGTGTTTATTAGATGCACTCACCAAAAAACCTAAACGAATCACTGCTGAGATTGTTGACGTATTTCGTTAATTTTAGTTTAAATATGTGTTAATAAGCTCTTGATCCCTATAATTTAATCATTTGGATTTTTTATTTTGGAAATAATAACAGTTTATGGATCTAATGTTCAAACTTAGTAAAGACTATTTGAAATTTATTAATGAATAAAATTAAGACCTACATACTATTCATTTAATTCAAAAGTTATATTTTTACCAAAACAGTACACTTTATGATTCGCTCCATTTATTTTATAATAAGTTTATTCACCCTCATTTTTTGGAGTTCTTGTCGCCAAGATTTTGAATTTACTCCTACTACAGGTACGCTTAGTTTTTCAAAAGACACGGTCTATTTAGATACTGTTTTTTCAAATATTGGCTCTAGCACTTACACACTTAAAGTCTATAACAATAGTGATGATGATATTCTGATCCCGTCTTTAAAATTAAGCAATGGACAAACGTCCAATTACCGTATGAATGTTGATGGCATGACAGGTGTTGGAACCCTCATTGGAAAAGAATTTGAAAATGTAGAGTTGTTGGCCAAAGATAGTATGTTTGTGTTTATTGAAACCACTATAGATATTCAACCTTTGGTTGCTACTGAAATACAGTTTTTATATACTGATGCTATTGAATTTGGAAGCGGGGCTGATACTCAAAAAGTAGAACTGGTAACTCTAGTGAAAGACGCCGTATTTCTCTATCCAGATAAAGATGCACAAGGCGTTATCGAAACACTTAGGTTTGATGTCGATGGTGATGGCGTAGAGGATAAAACCAACGTACAAGGTCGGTTTTTAGAAGATTCTGAATTAACATTCACCAATGATAAACCCTATGTAATTTACGGGTATACGGCTGTGGAATCTGGAAAAACACTTACTATAAACCCGGGGGCACGTATCCATTTTCATGCCAATTCGGGGCTTTTGATTACCAATAATGCATCCTTACATATTGACGGATTACCAAGTTTAGATGCCGAGCTTTTAGAAAATGAAGTCATTATTGCGGGCGACAGACTGGAGCCCATTTATGAAGATATTCCTGGCCAATGGCAGACCATATGGTTATTAGACGGAAGTACTAATAATAAAATCAACCATGCAACCATTAAAAATGCAACAGTTGGTATTGTTAGTGATGGCAATCAGGACGATCCGACAAAATTAGTAATTACTAATTCACAGATTTATAATTCTAGTAATTTTGGGATTTTAGGAAGAGGTTCTTCTATAAGTGCAGAAAACATTGTGCTCAATAACAGCGGAGTATCATCTTTTGCAGGTACCTTTGGCGGAAACTATAATTTCACCCATTCAACTATTGCCAACTACTGGTCCAGTAGTTTTAGACAATTCCCTGCCCTATTACTCAATAATTTTATTGTGGATACAGAAAATACAGTATTTACTAATCCTTTAGAATCTGCAAATTTCACCAACTGTATTATTTATGGTAATGACAATCCAGAACTCTTATTAGAAAAAGAACCCTCTGAAGTTTTTAATTTTAAATTCTCCAATAGCCTAATCTATTTTGATGATCCAACCAGTTTTTATTCCGAAGATCAATATGATTTTACAAATACGGAATACTATGAAAATGTGCGTTTTAATATGGATCCCTTGTTCTTAGATCCTGCTCTGAATCAATTTAATATTCCATTAGAGTCACCTGCCAAAGGTGCTGGAGTTATATTTGGAAACTTAAACGTAGATATTACAAACACACCACGTACCTCTCCACCTGACTTAGGCGCCTATAATGCGATTGAATTTGAGGAATAATAAATCCGATATTTACCAAATTCTTAGCCTTGGACACTTATATATTCTCTTACAAGGGTACTTTGTTATATAATTGCCACAGAAGAGAAAAAATCACCAAATAGAGTTATTTTATTTCAATATCCGACTTCTGTTTCAGGGCTTATAATTATTTACCAATACAGAAATTCGCAAAGATATTACCTAGTAAATCATCAGACGTAATTTCGCCAGTAATCTCTCCAAAATGATATAAAGCTTGTCGGATATCAATTGCTAATAAATCTCCAGAAAGTCTAGCGTCCATGCCTTGTTTTACTTTTTGAACATCAGCGAGTGCTTTTAAAAGCGAATCGTAATGTCTTGAGTTTGTAATAATGGTATCATTGTTGCGTAAGGCACCTGTGTTTACAAATTCTAAAAGTTTTGTTTTTAAAGTATCTATACCTAATCCACTTTTTGCACATGTATAAAGCGTATGTGGATATACAAATGAGTTTTCTATAAACGCTTTATCGGCATGATCCATTTTATTGGCTACAACAATTAGTTTTTTGTCGGGATATTGTTCTTGAATTTTTCGAATATCGGAGTTGAAATCCAAAACAGTTTCAGTTGAAACTTTAGACGCATCTAATAAATATAACGCCACTTGAGATTGCGTAATTTTTTCAAATGTTTTTTTGATACCTATACTTTCAATGGTATCATTTGTGGTTCGAATACCCGCTGTGTCAATAAATCGAAACTTAATCCCTTCAATAGTAATTTCATCTTCAATCGCATCACGAGTGGTTCCCGCAATGTTACTTACAATGGCTTTGTCTTCATTTAAAAGCGCATTTAACAACGTTGATTTCCCAACATTTGGCGCACCAATAATCGAAATTGGAATGCCATTTTTGATGACATTTCCGGTAGAAAAGGAATCAATTAAATGTTTTAGAACGGTAATAATACGTTCAATTAAATCTTCGAATTGCTTGCGGTCTGCAAATTCTACATCTTCTTCTGAAAAATCAAGTTCTAATTCAATCAATGACGCAAAATTAAGCAGTTCATCACGCAAAACTTTGATCTCATTACTGAAACCTCCACGCATTTGCTGCATCGCGATTTGATGAGAAGCTTTATTATCACTCGCTATTAGATCTGCCACAGCTTCGGCCTGACTTAAATCGAGTTTAGCATTCAGAAACGCACGGAGTGTAAATTCTCCAGGGTTCGCAATTCGAGCGCCGTTGCGAACAAACAATTGAATAATTTCTTGTTGTATATATGAACTACCATGACATGAAATTTCAATCACATCTTCGCCTGTGTAAGATTTTGGGTTTTTAAAAACAGACACCAAAACTTCATCTAATGGTCTTGAATCTTCTATAATATGCCCTAAATGAACGGTATGGGTCTTTTGAGTTGCCAGTTTTTTGGCATGTATTGATTTAAAAACCGAATCGACCATATCTATTGCATCAGGTCCTGAAAGTCTAATAATAGCAATCGCACCTGCTCCAGACGGAGTTGCTAATGCGATAATGGTGTCGTTATGATACACTGAATTTGTTTTTTACAAAAGTATTAATATTACTTCAAATGTGATAAGTAATAAATTTAATTTATTTTTGCTGAAATTAAATTATTTACGGATGAAAATTCAAATCATTTCTATAATTAGTATTGTACTGTTTTTTAGCTGCAAACCTTCTACTCCACTACAGGAAAGCAACTATACAGTTAATGTAAAGGCTGAAGGCGTTTATAATGGACTAAGAGGTTATTTGGTAAAACTTGACCGAGTAAATTCTAGAGTTTTAACAGATACTGCTATTGTTTATAATGGGGCATTTACGTTTAAAGGGAAGAGCAATGGGACCGAAATGCGTGGTTTGATTATTGATGGTCTAAACGGACAAGTCCCTTTTGTTCTTGAACCTGGAGAAATTGAAATAGAAGTTTTTAAAGACAGTCTTAATACATCAACCATAAGCGGCACTAAAAATAATAGTGTTTTTAATGCTTATAAACGACTAACACTACAAAAACAGGATGATATAAAGGCTATAAGAGTTGCAATTTATGATGCTAAAGGCAATCCGGCACTTATAAAGTCACTTCAGCAGAAAGGAGATTCTTTACGAAAAGATTTCAAACTCTATGGGTTCAAATTTATTGAGAACCATTCCAATGCAGAGTTCTCATTACTGATGTTAAATGAGCTTACTAGACGAAACAATTTTGATTATGAATTAGCTACCGAAGCTTTTGAAAGTATCGATGCAGCGCTTAAAACTAAAAACAAAACAAATCAAGATATTTCATATAAAATTGGGCAAAAACTCCAAAACAACCCGAACAAAAATAAGATTACGATTGGCGTAAAAGCTCCTGATTTTTCCGCCCCTAATCCCGAAGGAAAAGTCATTACGTTAAGTGAGATAAAAGGAAAAGTGATCATAGTTGATTTTTGGGCGTCTTGGTGCAAACCATGCCGAATGGAAAATCCTAACTTAGTTAAACTTTATGACACATATCATTCTAAAGGCTTAGAAATAATTAGCGTATCTCTAGACGGTGAAACACAGAAAGAAGCTTGGATTAAGGCCATTGAAAAAGATCAATTGAATTGGTTTAATGTATCTAATTTAAAATCTTGGCAAGACCCTATTGCTAGAACTTATGGAATAAATTCTATTCCCGCTACGTTTATTTTGGACGAAACTGGAACGGTTATCGCAGAACGCTTGCGAGGCGCAGAATTAGAAGTTAAAATTAAAGCCTTATTGGATTAAATAAGGAGGGTTAGATTTTATTGTTTTTATGCATCACAAACAATAATACAATTGGGATTGCAAGAATAATTACCATCCATAAATGTGATTCTAAAACTTGGGGCGCTATCAATAAAGTTAAAACATAACCTCCAATAGCCCCTCCAAAATGAGCATCATGGCCAATGTTATCTACACGTGATTTCATTCCGTATATTGAATACAACATATAGCCTACACCTATAATATATGAAGGAATTGGGATGGGAATAAAATAGATATACAATTCCATACCTGGATACAATAAAATAGCGGCATATAAAATTCCCGTAACTGCTCCACTTGCGCCTACAGCGGAGTAGTACGATTCATTTTTATGGAAGTAATAAGATAGTAAATTGCCAAAAATTAAACTTCCAAAATAAATTAAAAAGAAATATAAAGGCCCAACACTATTAATAACATTGTCTGCAAAAAAATAGAGCGTGATCATATTAAATAATAAATGTTGTAAGTCAACATGTAAAAACCCTGAAACGAGAATTCGAAGCTTTTCGCCACGATTAATTCCACCGACATTAAACGTATACGTTTCAAAAAAAGAACGGTCTTGAAAGCCTTTAAAAGAACAAAGCGCGTTAATTGCGATAATAATCAGGGTATAAATACTAATGTCCATAGGGGATATATTAAATAAACTATATATTTGCGATTGTAAATTTAATCTTTTTAAATGCAATTACTAGCGTACCTTTTAATTTACCCTATTTTATGGTTTGTTTCCATACTTCCGTTTCGTTTGTTGTATGCGGTTTCTGATGTTTTATATGTTTTAATTTATCATGTTTTTGGCTACAGAAAAGAGGTTGTTACTGAAAATCTAAAGCTTGTATTTCCCGAAAAATCAGATCTTGAAATTAAGACGATTCGCAGGAAATTCTATCACCACCTATGTGATATGATTTTAGAGTCTATAAAATCAATGAATATCTCTTTGGAGTCCATGCAAAAACGATATATGTTTAAAAATCTTGATATTATTAAAGATTTTGAAAAGCAAAATAAGAGTATTGTTTTAATGTGTGCACATTATGGGAGTTGGGAATGGATTTTTATACTTCAAACCTACACGAGTCACCGTGGTTATGCGATATATAAAAGGCTTCAAAATAAATATTTTGATCGTTTAGTTAAATCTATAAGAGCACGTTATAATAGTTATTTGATTACCACTAAAGAAACATTTACAGTCCTTGACGAGGCCAAAAAAAATGGCATTCTATCTATGAATGGATTTGCTTCAGACCAATCGCCTAAAAAAGACAAAGCACGACACTGGAATGCATTTATGGGCATTAATGTTCCTGTACATACAGGTGCGGAAGCTCTTGCAAAACAATTAGATATGCCCGTAGTCTTTTTTGCTGTTAATCGTAAAAGAAGAGGCTACTATGAAGCAACGTTTCAAACTTTAGCTGAAAATCCAAATGACTTTAAAGACTATGAAATTACGGATTCATTTTTGAAACTAGTTGAAAATCAAATTTGTGAAGCCCCCGAATATTACCTTTGGACGCATAAGCGTTGGAAACACAGAGAAAAGTCATTGTAATACTTTTCTGAAAAGTCACCCAGCTGTAGCTTTTAAAAATAAAGTTATATATTTGTCTTGATTATCCCAAATCCTACATTATGAAAATACAACCTATTTCCCTTATCCTTATAGTTTACTATACTTTTAGTGTTTTACCTTTTATTCTATTTACTCCATTGAATTTAGATAGAACCCTGACACCCTCAAAACTACAGCCAATCCAAATTTAAACAAATGGCAAATCAATTAAAACCCTACTCTTATGTTAACCAAAATTACTTTTGTATTACGACTTGTTGTATCAATAATTCTATTACAGTCTCTATTATTTAAATTTAGTGGCCATCCCGAAGCCGTTCATATTTTTTCAACTCTAGGCGTAGAGCCTTGGGGAAGACTTGGCTTAGGATGTATAGAACTAATAATAGGTATTGCTTTACTCCTACCAAAAACCAAAATTTTAGCACTATTAGCGACTATAATTCTAATGTTTGGTGCCATAGCTTCTCATTTATTCACTCCTTTAGGGATTATTGTGAAATGGGATGGGAAATCAGATAACGGACAACTTTTCGTAATCGCTATTATTGCACTAGTTTTTAGCTTTATTAGTATTCTATTTTACAGTAAGATTAAAAAATGTTCGTTAACTCAATTGATCTCAAATAGAGATATTCAAAACTAATTTATAATGAATTGGAAACGATTTTTACATTATGAGTTTTGGCCGTATTGGGTCTTTTATTTTCCGGCGTATTTCTATTATTTTTATTTGGCCTTAAAATCAAGACGTTGGGTTTATTTTTCAGTACTAAATCCCTGTATGAAGTTTGGAGGCGCATTTCTAAGTTCTAAACAAAACTATTTAAAAAAAATAGCCCCAGAATGGACACCAAAAACACTTCATATTTCTGATTTGGAGGATTTTGAATCTATTAAAAATCAACTTAAAGCTAAGAATTTAAACTTTCCGTTGATTGCCAAACCTGATATGGGAGAACGTGGGAGAAACGTAGAAAAAATGGAGTCTCTTAATGAACTAGAACTCTATTTAAAAAAAATAGATCAGTCTGTTTTAATTCAAGAATATATCGATTACCCAATAGAAATTGGAATTCTATTTTATTGGGATACAAATCGAATTCCTCAAATAACTTCGGTAGGTAAAAAAGAGTTTTGTAAACTTATTGGAGATGGAAAACGTACTCTAGAAATACTTGTCAATGAAAATCACCGAATAGCACACCGTGCGTCTATCCTCAAAGATCGTTTCGAGACCCAATGGCATCAAATTATTCCTAAAGGAAAGGAGTTACTTGTAGAGCCTATAGGAAATCATAATCGGGGGACTACATTTTTAGATGCTAGAGAACATAAGTCAAAAGAAATGCTCGATTGGATTGAGATTTGCCTCCAAAATCTCCCAGACTTTGATTACGGTCGAATTGATTTAAAAATTAAAAATTGGAATGCATTCAAAGATAATACTGGTATAAAAATATTAGAAATTAACGGCGTCAACTCTGAACCTATTCACATCTATGATCCCTGCTGCTCTATTTGGAGTGCATACAAAACTATTTTCAATCATATGCATATCATTTATAAATTGAGTCAACAAAAACTAAATACACAAAGTCAAACCCCATCCCTTTTCGAATTTATCACGGGTGCCCGAGAGGTATTGAGTAAAAAAGAAGTTTCCCAAATATCCTATACATGAACATTCACCCACACACAAAAGTCCTTCAGGACTTAAAAAATTTATTAATTCAAATGGACAGCAACTCGTTTTGCTTTGAAAACAAAACACTTTTTGGTAGTTCAATTGGGGAACATTTTAGACACATTATTGAATTCTACTTATGTTGTCTGTCTCAAAAAAGTACAGACTGTGTAAACTATGATTTACGTAATAGGGACAAGCAGCTGGAGGTAAATATTAATAAAGGAATTGAAACTATTGACCGCTTATTGGTCTCGTTAAACCAAATAAATGAACGCGATAATACGCCCCTAATAATGACCACTCTTCCTGAAGATGAAAAAGAAAAAAATACAGGTGTTCAAACGTCATTTTTTAGAGAACTCACCTATTGTATGGACCATTGCATTCACCATCAAAGTCTTATTAAAATTGCTCTTTTAGAACAAAAGTTAATTCATTTGATTGATCCTAATTTTGGGGTTGCTTTTTCAACACAATTATACCGCAACCAATGTGCATCGTAACGTACTTTCCAACTTCAGAAGGTTTTATCTTTACTAGTAACAGAGATGAAAAACTACAACGGCCTACGTTAGAACCTGCTATTTATGACCATCCTACGCCTTTGATGTATCCTAAAGATTTGGATCACGGAGGAACATGGTTTGCTGTAGATTCCAAACAAAAACAGCTGTTTTGTTTATTAAATGCTACGGGGAAGCAACCTAACTCCGCTGAAAAAATAAGCCGCGGACAACTCCCTATAAAATTACTTCTCGGCGATGCAACCATTCTATCGGCATCAAATTTAATACATATTGCTCCTTTTCAATTGATAAGTGTTCGTTTTTCTGAGGTCGTAAAACTTGAACATTTTCATTGGGATGGTGACACTTTAAAGCGGACACTAATGAACCAAATGAAGCCGTATCTTTGGTGTTCAAATACACTCTACAATGAAGACAAAAAGCAACATTTGAAAAATGAATTTAAAGATCATTTAAATCAATTTAACGGATGGGATGACCTCATCAGTTTTCATGAAAACGTAGCCCAACCACTAAATAATAATGTTTTTTTAAAGAAAGATAAAGGACTTCAAACTGTAAGTATTACAAGTTTAAGTTTGCATAAAAAAAATCAAAACTTGTATTATGATAATTTACTTGAAAAAAATCAATACTTCAAGAAAGCGATTTGATTTTGAATCGTTTTTTAAATTCCTGCGACTGCTTTAATTTCCGAAATAATTTTATCTCCTAAGGTATCTGCAGCTTCTTGAGTAGGCGCTTCTGTATAGATTCGAATAATTGGCTCTGTATTACTTTTTCTTAAATGCACCCATTCAGTAGCAAAATCAATCTTAACACCATCTACAGTAGAAATATTTTCATGCGCATATTTAGCTTCAATGGCCACTAGTATAGCATCAACATCAATAGAAGGGTTTAAATCTATTTTTTTCTTGCCCATATAATATGACGGATAACTTGCTCTCAATGCACTAACCGCTATTTTTCGTTCCGCTAATAAACTCAAAAACAAGGCCACGCCTACTAAGGCATCACGGCCATAATGCGATTCAGGGTAAATAATACCACCATTACCTTCACCACCAATAACGGCTTGAGTCGCTTTCATCGCATTGACGACGTTGACTTCTCCTACTGCACTAGCAGTGTAGGTTCCGCCATGCTTTTCGGTGACATCTCTTAAAGCTCGTGTAGAACTGAGGTTACTCACCGTATTTCCTGGACGCTGACTTAAAATATAATCAGCACACGCTACTAATGTATATTCTTCTCCAAACATAATCCCTTTTTCGTCCATAAAAGCCAAACGATCGACATCAGGATCAACAGCGATGCCAAAATCAGCGTTAGAAGCAACGACCTTTTCAGAGAGATCCGTTAAATGTTGTTTAAGCGGTTCTGGATTATGGGGAAACTGACCATTAGGTTCGCAGTGTATTTTAACGGCTTCTACGCCTAAGCGTTCTAGCAACAATGGAATCGCAATTCCACCTGTAGAGTTAACCGCATCTACGGCGACTTTAAATTTACAATCGGAAATGGCTTTTACATTTACAAACTCTAAATCCAAAACTTCATCTATATGAATATCAAAATACGCTTGATTTTCAGTAATGATTCCGAGATCATCTACATCAACAAATTCCATAGCATCTGCTTCAGCGATATCCAAAACACGTTGACTGTGTTCGGCATTTAAAAATTCTCCGTTCTGATCCAATAATTTTAACGCATTCCATTGTTTTGGATTATGACTTGCCGTTAAAATAATTCCGCCATCGGCATGTTCTAAAGGCACTGCAATTTCTACGGTTGGAGTTGTAGATAAATCTAAATCAATCACATCAATACCCAAACCAATCAGTGTATTCATAACTAAATTTTGAACCATCGACCCAGAAATTCTGGCATCTCTTCCAATCACCACGCGGTAATTTTCTTTAGAACGCTGTTCTTTAATCCAAGTGCCATAAGCCGCAGCAAATTTCACAGTGTCAATAGGAGTTAAATTGGTTCCAACAGCACCACCAATGGTGCCTCGTATTCCTGAAATTGATTTAATTAGTGTCATGTAAAAAATAAGTTTTAACAAATATAAGACTTCAAATCAATTATATTAAAATGTATTCATAATTTTGCGCTATGAATTACTTGGCACATATTTTACTTTCTAGAAATAATCCCGACGTCATGATTGGAAACTTTATTGCAGACAGTATCAAAGGCTCCAAATATAACATCTACCCTGCTGAAATACAAAAGGGAATATTGTTACACCGCCAAATTGATACGATGACGGATGCACATCCCGCATTTAGAAATAGTACCAAACGACTTCATAAAAACTATGGACATTATTCGGGAATTATTGTCGATATTTTTTATGATCATTTTTTGGCTAAAAACTGGGCAGCGTATTCGGACGTTCCATTAGAGGTTTACATTCAATCGTTTTATACCTTATTAAATGATAATTTTGAAATTCTTCCCAAAAATATTCAAAAAATGGCGCCTATTATGATAGAAGGCAACTGGCTCTTAATCTACGCCGAACTAGACGGGATTGACCGAGTATTATCGGGGATGAATCGGCGCACAAAAAACAGATCAGGAATGGATAAAGCAGGGCAAGAATTAAGAGAATTCTACACCCTTTTTGAAGCCGATTTTAAAGTGGTGATGAAAGACCTTCAAAAATTGAGTACAGCTTATTTAGCGGCTTAAAAATCTAACTAATATAATTCCAGATATTCTTGTATTTCCCCATTTTGATATAGGTTTGAGCAATGGGTTGATGCTTTGGGTTTTCTAGTTTAGGATCCGCTACGAGCACTTGTTTTGCCCAATGCCGTGCCAAGGACAAGATATCCTTATCTTTTACAATATTGGCGATTTTTAAGTCTAGGACACCACTTTGTTGGGTGCCCATCATATCCCCTGGGCCACGAAGTCTAAGATCCACTTCTGCAATTTCAAAGCCATCACTTGAGTTAACCATCGTTTCCATACGGGTTTTACTATTCTCTCCTAACTTGTGGCTGGTCATTAGAATACAATAACTCTGCTCGCTTCCACGCCCAACACGACCTCTCAATTGATGGAGCTGCGACAGACCAAAACGTTCGGCACTTTCAATAATCATTACGGAGGCATTGGGGACATTTACCCCAACTTCTATAACCGTTGTAGCAACCATAATTTGGGTTTCGCCTTTGACAAAACGTTGCATTTCAAATTCTTTATCAACTGGTTTCATCTGACCATGAACGATGGATACTTGATACTTTGGCATTGGAAAATCACGGACTATGCTAGCATAACCATCCATTAAATCTTTGAAATCTAAAGTTTCACTTTCGTTAATCAACGGATACACAATATAAATTTGTCGGCCTTTTGAAATCTCATCTCTAATAAAACCAATCACTTTAAGACGATTGCTATCATACCGATGCACGGTTTTTATAGGTTTTCTTCCAGCGGGCAACTCATCAATAACAGAAATATCTAAATCACCATACACAGACATCGCCAAAGTCCGAGGAATTGGTGTGGCGGTCATGACCAATATATGCGGAGGCGAATCGTTTTTTTTCCACAGCTTGCTACGTTGCGCCACTCCAAAACGGTGTTGCTCATCAATAATAGCCAAACCAAGGTTTTTAAACTGAACTTTATCCTCTAAAAGTGCATGGGTTCCAACAATTATTTGCAATGCTCCTGATACTAAATCCTCATGAATAATTCGTCTCGCAGCAGTTTTACTTGAACCAGTTAACAGTGCAATTTTAATCCCAATGGCATCACAAAAGGGTTTCAGTCCATTGTAATGTTGGAATGCTAAAATCTCAGTTGGTGCCATTAAAGCCGCTTGAAAATTGTTATCAATAGCTATAAACATCGACATCAGCGCTACAATAGTTTTTCCAGAACCTACATCACCTTGTAACAAGCGGTTCATTTGTGCATTACTTCCCATATCTGTTCGAATTTCTTTTAACACGCGTTTTTGAGCATCGGTCAATTCAAATGGTAAATGAGTTTTATAAAATGTATTAAAATAAGATCCAACCGTATCAAAACGGTAACCTTTTAGTTTTGACTTATGAATAATGTTTTTAAGAATAAGTTGGAGCTGGATATAAAATAACTCCTCAAACTTTAAACGGAATTGTGATAGGCTTAATAAATTTTGAGTTTTAGGAAAATGTATATTTAAAAAGGCTTCGCTTTTAGAAATCAATTTCTGATCCTCTAGCATATCGAAAGATAATGACTCTTCAAAACGGCCATTGAGCTGCAAGAACAGTTGTTCCATAATCTTACAAATCACACGGTTTGAAATACCTCTATTCGCTAATTTTTCTGTGGACGGATAAATGGGTTGTATTGCTTTAGAAAGGCTTTTATCATAATCTGATTTCAGTTCAATGTCTGGATGTGGCATGCTAAATACGCCATTGAATTGGTTGAGTTTTCCAAAAATCACATAATCCGTGTGTGTTTTGAGCTGTTCACGAATCCATTTATGACCTCTAAACCAAACGAGTTCAATAAATCCTGTTTCATCTCTAAACGTAGCGACTAAGCGTTTGCCACGTTTCTGACCAAGTTCTTTAAACCCTGTAATCTGCCCCACAATTTGAACTTCTGCTTTTGAGGGTTGAAGTTGTGATACCTTATAAAAACGGGTGCGATCTATATAACGATTCGGGAACAAGTTAATGAGATCTTGATAGGTGCTAATTCCTAACTCTTTACGCAACACTTCTGCACGACCAGGACCTACACCTTTAAGGTAATCAATGGGAGTTTGAAGGAGCGCGTTTTGCATTACTTAATCCACTTTAGTAGGTTAGTAAATTACTGACTTCATTTTTCAAATAGGCTAAAGCAGCGTTGCTAGGCGCAGGCGTATCCATAGATTTAGTAAGCACTAATTCTCTAAATTTATCCGCATTAGAAGTGGTATTAGAAATATCGCAATTTCTAATGAATTGAATAGTTGTATTTTTAGCCGTTAAAATGATATTCCAACACTCTTCTGACAGGTAGATTTGTTGTGCTAAATTGTGTTCAAATTCTTGTTCTATATTTTGAATTAATAGTTGTTCATAATCTTCTTTTCGCTGAGAAATAGGTTTAATTCTTATCAATAAACTATTAGGTGTCATACGTTCCAAAACCAATGCTAAACGTTCATAAGCTTGAAGCTTAACAGGGAGGACTTCTTTTTGAAGTGATTTATGAAGTATATAATGACGTCTTTTATTCTCGTTATTGGTGTATTCTTTGAAAAACAAATATGCAATCAAACCTGTTAAGAGCGCAGGAATACAATACATGACTAGGCTATAAAACTCAATTTCCATTTAAAAGTGTTATGTGTGTTTAATAATTGCCAAGTTAATAATTTCCTTCAATATACACACATAATTTAAACACTTGCAAATTTTTAAATAGCTTCTAAATAACGTTTCATAAATTGTTTATAATTTATATGAATTCATCTTAAAATTACAAATTACATTCCTTAATTTCACAAAAAAGAAAAAAAAATTTGAAACAATATTTAAGTCAACTTAACGAGGCACAACTAGCGCCAACCCTTCAAAAAGAAGGTCCAATGATTATTATCGCAGGTGCAGGGTCTGGAAAAACTAGAGTCCTCACCTATCGCATCGCTTATTTGATGAGCGAGGGTGTCGACCCTTTTAATATTCTTTCGCTAACCTTTACAAATAAGGCTGCTCGTGAAATGAAGACGCGTATTTCAACAATTGTTGGAGATAGCGAAGCCAAAAACTTATGGATGGGTACATTTCACTCTGTTTTTGCTAAAATATTACGCTTTGAAGCGGATAAGCTTGGCTATCCTTCAAATTTCACGATTTATGACACTCAAGATTCACAACGTTTAATTTCTTCGATTATAAAAGAAAAAAAATTAGACAAAGACATCTATAAATACAAGCAAGTTCAATCGCGTATTTCAGCCTATAAAAACAGTTTAATTACTGTAAAAGCCTATTTCCAAAACCCAGACCTTAAGGAAGCTGATGTTATGGCGAAACGCCCAGAAATGGGAGAGATTTACAAAGAGTATGTCTCAAGATGTTTCAAAGCTGGCGCTATGGATTTTGATGATTTACTGCTTAAAACCAATGAGTTAATTACACGTTTTCCTGAAGTCTTAGCAAAATATCAAGACCGTTTTCGTTACATTTTAGTTGATGAGTATCAAGATACAAACCATTCTCAATACCTTATTGTTCGTGCGCTTTCTGATCGTTTTCAAAATATCTGTGTAGTTGGGGATGATGCCCAAAGTATATATGCGTTTCGAGGCGCAAACATCAATAATATTTTAAATTTTCAAAAAGATTATGACAATGTAAAAATGTTTCGATTGGAGCAAAACTACCGTTCGACTAAAAATATTGTTAATGCTGCTAATTCGGTTATTGAAAAAAATCAAACCAAGTTAGATAAAGTGGTTTGGACTGCGAATGAAGAAGGCGAAAAAATTACTGTAAATCGTTCTCTAACTGATGGTGATGAAGGGCGCTATATAGCAAGCACGATTTTTGACAATAAGATGCAGAACCAAGCCAAAAATGGTGATTTTGCAGTGTTGTATCGTACCAATGCACAGTCACGATCTATTGAGGATGCGCTAAGAAAAAGAGGTCTCGAGTATCGTATTTACGGGGGGTTATCTTTTTATCAACGGAAAGAAATTAAAGATGTACTTTCCTATTTGCGGATCATTATTAATCCTTCGGATGAAGAAGCGCTTAAACGCATCATTAATTTCCCTGGACGTGGCATTGGTCAAACCACTATTGACCGTTTAATAGTTTCTGCAAATGAACATAACAAAACCATTTTTGAAATTCTTAAACACCTTCATGAACTTCCCATAAATATTAATGCGGGTACCAAAACTAAGCTTCAAAACTTCACTACCATGATTGAAAGTTTTAAGGTGATGAGTCAGACGGCAAATGCTTTTGACTTGGCGGAACATGTGTGTAAAGCCAGTGGGTTGATTCAAGAGTTTAAAAAAGATGGAACTCCAGAGGGTATTAACCGAATGGAAAATATAGAGGAATTACTAAATGGTATTAAAGATTTTGTTGAGGGACAACAAGAATTAGCAGATTCTACGGGATCGATAGCTGAGTTTTTAGAAGATGTTGCGCTTGCAACAGATTTAGATAATGAAGAAGGAGATGACAGCGATAAAGTAGCACTTATGACCATTCACTTGGCTAAAGGCTTAGAGTTTGAGTATGTCTTTATTGTTGGCTTAGAAGAAGATTTATTTCCAAGTGCTATGAGTATGAATACTCGTGATGAACTAGAAGAAGAACGCCGTTTGTTTTATGTTGCTTTGACACGTGCCGAAAAACAAGCCTATCTTACGTATGCCCTATCTCGTTACCGTTGGGGAAAACTTGTAGATTCTGAACCGAGCCGATTTATAGAAGAAATAGATCAACAATACTTGGAAATTGTAACTCCAAAAGAAGAACGGCGTTTCAATCCTATGTTAAGCGCTGATATTTTTGGGGATGTAGATCCTAATACAGTACGCTACAAGAAGCCTGCTTACATGAAAAAGAAGCCAAAACCGGCTGAAAAATTTAAAATATCGACACCAAAAAACTTGAAAAAAGTTAGCGATTCAAAATCCACGTCTAACTTGTTTGATAATAAACTAATTGTTGGTGATATTGTGAATCATCAACGGTTTGGGAAAGGAACTGTTTTGAATATTGAAGGCAAAGCAGCGGATTTGAAAGCAGAAATTAAATTTGAAACTGGCGGGAGTAAAAAGCTCTTACTTCGATTTGCTAAACTTGAAATCCTTTCATAAAACAGATCTGACATGGCCGAACTCCTTAAAATATATCCTGAAAATCCAAACCCAAAAGCAATTCAAAATGTAGTGAATGTGCTAAAAAAGGGAGGGTTAATCATTTATCCAACAGATACAGTGTATGGTTTGGGCTGTGATATCACCAACGTCAAAGCTCTTGAGCGTATTGCCAAAATAAAAGGGGTTAAACTGGAACGCTCTAATTTCTCATTTATTTGTCATGATTTAAGTAATTTGAGTGATTATGTAACCCAAATTGAGACGCCTATATTTAAACTTTTAAAACGAACGCTTCCTGGGCCTTATACCTTTATTCTTCCAGGAGCTAATTCCTTGCCCTATCCTTTTAAGAAAAAGAAGACTGTTGGAATTCGAATTCCAGACAATCCGATTGCGTTGGATATTGTGAAAGCACTAGGCAATCCTATAGTTTCGATATCGATTCATGATGAAGATGCTATATTAGAATACACTACTGACCCTGAATTAATTTATGAAAAATGGAATTCTAAGGTTGATTTGGTCATTGATGGCGGGTATGGCGACAACCAGCCTTCAACTGTTTTGGAAGTTAATGGGTCAGAAATTACTATTGTTAGAGAAGGAAAAGGGACTATTGATATATTTTAATTACAACTAATTAGATGAAGATCGCATAAGTATATGAGCAAGTTTGATGAATTTATAGAAGTAAAAGGTGCTAGAGTACACAATTTGAAAAATATTGATGTAAAGATCCCTCGTGATCAGCTAGTGGTAATTACTGGACTTTCTGGAAGTGGTAAATCTTCATTGGCATTTGATACCATTTATGCGGAAGGACAACGCCGTTACATTGAAACATTCTCTGCTTATGCCCGTCAATTTTTAGGAAGTTTAGAGCGTCCTGATGTTGATAAAATTGATGGACTCTCTCCAGTAATTGCGATTGAACAAAAAACGACGAGCAAATCGCCCCGATCTACCGTAGGAACCATCACGGAGATTTATGATTTTTTAAGGTTATTGTTCGCCCGAGGCGCTGATGCCTACAGTTATAATACCAATGAAAAAATGGTGAGTTATAACGATGAACAAATTAAAGACCTTATCCTTGAATCTTTTCAAGGGAAACGCATATCGATTCTGTCGCCAGTGATTCGATCACGAAAAGGACATTACAGAGAGTTATTTGAACAAATTGCAAAACAAGGCTTTGTAAAAGTCAGAACTGATGGTGTGATTGTCGATATTTCTAAAGGAATGAAGCTTGATCGTTATAAAATGCATGATATTGAAATTGTTATTGACAGGCTTAAAATTGATGCTAGTACACAATCTACAAGTAGGCTAAATGAAAGCATTAATACGGCGATGTATCACGGCGAAAATGTACTGATGATAATTGATGAAGATATTAAGGAAGTTCGATATTTCAGTCGTGATTTAATGTGTCCATCATCTGGAATCTCCTACCCTAACCCAGAACCTAATAACTTCTCATTTAATTCTCCAAAAGGGGCTTGCTCAGATTGTAGTGGAATTGGTACGATTTATAAAGTAAATACTCATAAAATTATTCCTGACCGGAGCTTATCCATAAAAAATGGAGGTCTCGCACCACAAGGAAATCAAAAAGATTCTTGGTTATTTAGACAATTAGAACTTATAGGACGACGCTTCAATTTCAAGCTTTCGGACCCAATAGAGAGTATTCCTGAGGAAGCCTTAGACATCATTCTTCATGGAGGGAAAGATGATTTTTCGGTGGATAGTAAAACGCTTGGAGTTTCACGAAATTATGTTATTAACTTTGAAGGTATAGCAAATTTCATTGAAAGTCAGTACAAAAATGCAGATTCAACTTCTATTAAACGCTGGGCCAGAAAGTATATGGATAAAATTAAATGTCCAACTTGTGAGGGTTCTCGACTTAAAAAGGAATCTTTATACTTTAAAATTAATGCTAAGAACATCGCTGAACTCTCACAAATGGATGTGGTAGATCTAGTAGCTTGGTTTAAGGAATTACCCCAATATTTATCTGAAAGCCAGAAGATAATTGCAAAAGAAATTCTTAAAGAAATATCTACTAGACTTCAATTTCTTTTAGACGTTGGATTGGATTATTTAACGATTAATAGGAGCTCTAAATCACTTTCGGGAGGAGAAGCGCAACGCATCCGTTTGGCCACACAAATAGGATCTCAACTGGTAGGTGTATTGTATATTTTAGATGAACCTAGTATTGGTTTGCACCAACGTGATAATGAAAAACTTATCAAATCCTTAATTACTTTAAGAGATGTTGGAAATTCTATTATTGTGGTAGAACATGATAAAGACATGATTGAACAAGCCGATCATGTAATCGATATCGGTCCGAAGGCAGGAAAATATGGTGGGGAAATTATCAGTCAAGGCACTCCGAAAGAGTTACTAAATAGTAGTACAGTAACAGCAGACTATTTGAGTGGATTAAAAGAAATTGAAGTTCCAAAAACACGTCGAGCAGGAAATGGTAAGTTTTTGGAGCTTAAAGGTTGTAACGGAAATAACCTTAAAAATGTTTCTATAAAACTTCCTCTAGCTAAAATGATTGGAATAACAGGGGTTTCTGGGAGTGGTAAATCAACCTTAATTAATGAAACCCTCTACCCTATTTTAAATAATTATTACTTTAATGGAGTTATGGAGCCTATGCCTTATAAATCTATTAAGGGATTAGAACATTTAGATAAGGTCATTGACATTAATCAATCACCTATTGGACGCACACCTCGAAGTAATCCAGCGACATATACTGGGGTTTTTGGAGAAATCAGAGCCTTATTTGCTAAAATTCCTGAAGCGATGATTCGAGGCTATAAATTGGGACGATTCAGTTTTAATGTTGTTGGAGGTCGTTGTGAAACATGTAAAGGAGGTGGTCTCAGAGTCATTGAAATGAATTTCCTTCCCGATGTATATGTCGAATGTGAATCTTGTCAAGGAAAACGGTTTAATAGAGAAACGTTAGAAATTAGGTATAAAGGTAAATCGATTAGTGATGTATTAAATATGACTATCGATGAGAGTGTAGATTTCTTTGAAATGATTCCAAAAATCCACAGAAAACTAAAGACCATTAAAGAGGTCGGTTTAGGGTATATTACTTTAGGACAACAAAGCACAACACTGTCTGGCGGGGAAGCACAACGTATTAAACTAGCTTCGGAATTGAGCAAACGTGATACTGGAAATACTATTTATATTTTAGATGAACCTACAACAGGACTTCATTTTGAAGATATTCGTGTATTAATGGACGTTCTTAATAAATTGGTGGACAAAGGAAATACAGTCATTATTATTGAACATAATTTAGATGTTATTAAAACGGTAGATTATATTATTGATATTGGTCCTGAGGGCGGAAAAGGTGGAGGCGAAATACTAGTTAAAGGCACACCAGAAGTGGTTGTTAAAAACAAATCAAGTCATACGGCTAAGTTTTTAAAAAAAGAATTACATTAGTAGATAATTAAATTTAATTTATGGGACCAGAGCAGAAGCACAAAGGATGGAATGGAATAAAAACAAATGACTCGTGGGCGATTTTTAAAATCATGGGAGAGTTTGTGAATGGGTTTGAAAAGATGAGTAAAATTGGACCATGTGTTTCTATTTTTGGATCGGCAAGAACTCCGACTAATGACACGTATTATAAATTATCTACAGAAGTTGCCAGTGCAATTGTTGATGCCGGTTATGGCGTTATTACAGGTGGTGGACCTGGTATTATGGAAGCTGGAAATAAAGGTGCACATCTTGCTGGCGGAACATCTGTTGGCTTAAATATTGAACTTCCTTTTGAACAGCACAACAATCCATATATTGATGACGACAAAAGCTTAGATTTTGACTACTTTTTTGTAAGAAAAGTAATGTTTGTTAAATATTCTCAAGGAATCGTTGTAATGCCCGGAGGTTTTGGTACCTTAGATGAATTGTTTGAAGCGATTACTTTAATTCAAACCAAAAAAATTGAAAAATTCCCTGTCATATTAGTGGGAACACACTTTTGGAACGGATTGCTTGAATGGATTAAAGCAACGCTTCTAGAACAGTTTGAAACTATTAGTGCTAAAGATTTAGATTTAATTCATGTGGTAGACACATCAGACGAAGTCATTGCTATTCTTAATAACTTCTACACAGAATATAAATTAAGTCCAAATTTTTAATTAATTCTCATAACACTCATAAGCTATTAATCCTACAAAACTAAATTGTTGAGCATAAGACCGTTATTAAGACCCCTATTTACCCTTATTATTTTTATGAGCGTGTCGTCTGTTTTTGGGCAACAAGCGATGCAAATAGACGCTGTCTTAAATGCTGATAATTACTCGATATCCATAAAACAACGTATCGACTATCAAAATAATTCTGAAGATCCTTTAAATGAATTATATTTTAATGATTGGACCTCAAGTTTTAGTAGTCCAACGACTCCATTAGCAGAGCGATTTATCGAAGAGTTTAATAGTGCTTTACTCGCTGTAAAATCAAAAGATCGAGGATATACTAAAATTACTTCTATTCAAAATTCGAAAAATGACTCTCTTGATTATTCTTATCTACAAAAACACCCAGACCTATTTAAAGTAAAACTAGATACTGTACTCCAACCAAACGCCGTAACAACGCTGTTCTTTGAGTACACACTTCAAATCCAAAACGATAAGTTTACTGGATATGGTGTTAATAAAGATGGGGAATTCAATTTAAAATATTGGTATTTTACTCCAGCTGTTTATGAAGATTCTCAATGGAAATTGTATAGTAATAAGAATATTGAAGATTATTATACACCTCCATCATCTATTAACCTAAACATCAATGTTCCTGATTATTTCGACGTTGCATCTGAGTTAAATTTAGAGTCAAAACAAACTCTTAAACAAAAAAGTACTTACATGTTTAACGGTGAAAATCGAACAGACACGCGCTTATATATTTCTAAAACCCCTTTTTTAAAAGTTAAGGATGGCAATTTAACTTTTATAACTAATGAAAATGAGTCCGTGTTAAGTTCAACTGAACAGTTTATTATTCTAAGTAAAGTTAAAAAATTCGTAGACACAGAACTCGCATCATATCCACATGAAAACTTATTAATTTCCAGTTTAGATTTGAATAAATACCCTATTTATGGTCTTAATATTCTTCCTGACGTTTTAGCGCCTTTTTCAAAGCCATTCAAATATGAGCTTACCGTTGTAAAAAATATATTACGGTTGTATTTAGATCAACATTTAGGAATGAATCCAAGAGAGGAACATTGGTTACAATCAGGTTTTGAGAACATCCTACTAATGAAGTATGTTGAGCAATATTATGAAAATGAAAAGTTAATTGGAAGTTTGTCGGATGTTTGGGGTCTACGGGCTTATAATTTAGCAAAACTAAAGTTTAATGATCAGTACCATTTAACCTATCTACATATGATTAGAACAGGGCGTGATCAAGCTTTAAATACACCTAAAGATCAACTTATAAAATTTAACGCCAACTTATCGAGCAAATATAAAGCAGCAAAAGGGCTTTTATATCTTGAAAACCTTATTCAGGATTCAAGTATTGAAGATTGGATGAAAGCGTTTATTTTTGATAGTGACCACCCCAACAAAACAACTGAAGATTTTAAAACGTATTTAAAGACTAAAACCACAAAAGATATAGATTGGTTTTTTGATTCGTTTCTTACAAATACCAAACAAGTTGATTATAAGATTACATTCATAGAAAACACTAAAGATTCGATATATTTCACTGTAAAAAATACTAAAAGCGGACAGCGACCAGTATCCCTTTTTATGTTAAAAGAAGGTGAAATTATTTCTAAACAATGGCTCACAGGAATTAAGGGAAAAAAAAAGTTTGTAGTTGCTAACAATTTAGCCGACCAATTAGTACTCAATTATGATCAAAAAGTACCCGAGTTTGATTTGAGAAACAATTGGAAATCTATAAAAGGGAAATCATTATTTACTAAACCATTACAGATTCGACTATTTAAAGATTTCGAATCTCCGCATGATAATCAATTGTATTTTTTACCTATAGTTGAGTTTCAGAATATTTATGATGGTGTAGATATAGGAATGAATATTAATAATAAAGGTATACTGAGTAAACCATTTATATTTGGAATTACTCCAACATACAGCACGCGATCGAGGGCATTGACGGGTTCTGTTCAATTTCAGTACACTAATTTTTTTGAAGATCAAAATCTATATAATATAAAATATGGAATTTCAATATCCCGTTCAAGTTTTGCAGAGAATGCTTTTGTTACGAAGAGTGTTCCCTACTTAAGTTTCAATTTTAGAAATGCTTCTGATTTAAGATCTAACGGCTTTAAGACGCTTAATATTAGATATGTTGGTATCGAAAAGGATTTT
Organism: Flavobacteriaceae bacterium; assembly: GCA_029252105.1. Lineage (GTDB taxonomy): Bacteria > Bacteroidota > Bacteroidia > Flavobacteriales > Flavobacteriaceae > Hel1-33-131. The sequence goes on from JAQXCA010000008.1 coordinate 41,801, forward strand.
ACTAATTCAAATGAAGCCGAATCTACAGGTCCTCCTTATCAAATAGTTAATATCAGATATTTAGATTCTGATAACGGATTTAAAAAATATGGACGATGGTTTTTAGATACTCAATTTTCAAATGACTTTGGAAAGCTTTCTTTCAACTACGAAATTAGACGCCGTACAAACAAAAATCAGTTTTATAATTTAAGAGTTTTTGCTGGTGCATTTTTATATTCTAAAATTCCTTTAGGAGAGAAAAATTTTGATTTTGCTTTAGACCGCCCAACCGATTATTTATTTGATTATAATTATTTAGGCCAGTTTGAATCTAGTGGAATTTTTAGTCAACAACTCATTATTGCTGAAGGCGGATTCAAATCAAAACTAGATACTGCATTTGCAAATCAATGGTTAACCTCGTTAAATGCTAGTGCTTCTATATGGAAGTTTTTTCAAGCTTACGGAGACATTGGGTTGCTTAAAAACAAGGGCGATAATCCCTTATTTGTTTATGACGCTGGAATTCGGTTAAATTTAATTACGGATTACTTTGAAGTCTATTTTCCAGTTTATTCAAACCTCGGTTGGGAAATTGCCCAACCACAATATAGGGATAGAATACGATTTATTTTTACTGCTGACCCACAAGCACTTTTGGGGTTATTTAGAAGAGAATGGTTTTAAAATAGTATACAATCTAAAGTCCAAACGATCACGTACATAACAAATAACTTGTTTTTTCTGCTTTCTTATGCTTAATTAAATATAAAGCATAGGTCATAGCCATGAAATATTTTATATTTGCAGCTCACAAGAATTAGTTAATAATGCAGACTAAAAATGACCTTACTAAAAATATTACATTTGAGGACTTCAAAGCTGAAGTGCTGAATGACTATACTATAGCGGTCACTAGTAGAGAATGCAGCTTACTTGGAAGACGAGAAGTTTTAACGGGAAAAGCAAAGTTTGGAATTTTTGGTGATGGAAAAGAGTTACCCCAACTGGCTTGGGCAAAGGCATTTCAAAATGGTGATTTTAGATCAGGCTATTATAGAGATCAAACTTTTATGATGGCTATTGGAAAACTCAGTATTGAGCAATTTTTTTCAGGGCTTTATGGAAACACTGATATTAACCAAGATCCAATGAGTGCAGGTCGACAAATGGGCGGGCATTTTACTACCCATTCTTTAGATGAAAATTATAATTGGAAAAATTTAACACAACAGAAAAATTCAAGTTCAGATATTTCTCCTACCGGAGCCCAGATGCCACGGTTATTGGGATTAGCACAAGCCTCAAAAGTATATAGGAATTTAAAGGATATCGATGCTAAGAAATTTTCAAATTCAGGAAATGAAGTTGCTTGGGGAACAATTGGAAATGCCAGTACTAGTGAAGGCGTTTTCTTTGAGACTATAAACGCTGCTGGTGTACTTCAAGTTCCTATGGTAATCAGCGTGTGGGATGATGAATATGGCATTTCTGTGCATGCAAAACATCAAACTACCAAAGAAAACATTTCTGAAATTTTAAAAGGATTTCAAAGAAATTCAGAACATAAAGGTTACGAAATATTAAATGTTAAAGGATGGGATTATGTAGAACTCATTAATACCTATCAAAAAGCGAGTCAATTATCAAGAACAGAACATATTCCTGTGTTGATTCATGTGAATGAACTCACACAACCGCAAGGGCATTCTACTTCAGGCTCTCACGAAAGGTATAAAACATCTGAACGTTTAAAATGGGAACAATCTAATGACTGTAACCTAAAATTCCGCGATTGGATTATTTCTAATGACATCGCTACTGATGAAGAGATTACTGCCATAGATCGAAGTTCAAAAAAGAACGTAAGAGAAGGCAAACAAAATGCATGGAAAAAATTCTCTGAGCCTATTCATAATGAAAAACAAGAGGTTTTAAAACTTATGAAGTCAGCTGCTGAGACTTCAGTACAAAGCGTTTTTATTACTAAAATGATAACGCAATTAGAAACAATTAACGAACCGTTACGAAAAGATATTTTAAGTACAGCTCGTAATATATTAAGATACTTAATTCACGAAAAATCGGGAGCAAAAAACGAGTTAGTAGAATGGATTAATAGTTATTTTGAAAAAATTCAACCTAAATACAGTTCTCTTCTCTACAGCGAATCTGTATCAAGAGCTACAAATATATCAGAGGTTCTACCAGTATTTGATGCCTCTTCAAAATTAGTTGATGGTCGAGTCATTTTACGTGACAATTTTGATAAAATTTTAAGCAAATATCCAGAAGTATTAATTTTTGGAGAAGATACTGGAACAATTGGAGATGTAAATCAAGGCTTAGAAGGTTTACAAGCAAAATATGGTGAGTTGAGAGTTTCAGATACTGGAATTCGAGAAGCGACTATTATTGGTCAAGGTATTGGAATGGCTTTACGTGGTCTTAGACCAATAGCCGAAATACAATATCTCGATTATATGCTCTATGCGCTTCAAATCATAAGTGATGATTTATCGACACTGCATTACCGTACTTTAGGCAAACAAAAAGCACCGCTAATTATTAGAACCCGTGGACATCGTTTAGAAGGCATATGGCACTCTGGTTCGCAACTTGGAGGTATTTTAAATTTAATTAGAGGAGTATTTATATTGGTGCCTAGAAATATGACTAAAGCAGCAGGGTTTTATAACACACTTTTAGAAAGTGATCAACCTGCGATGGTGGTTGAATGTTTAAACGGCTACCGATTAAAAGAAAAAGAACCCTCAAACTTGGGAGAATTTAGAACCCCAGTAGGAATTGTTGAAACACTTAAAACTGGAGCAGATCTTACGATTGTTTCTTATGGTTCAACTTTACGTATCGTTGAAAAAGCTGCAAAAGAATTATTAGAAGTTGATATCGATGTTGAAATTATTGATATACAATCGCTAATTCCTTTTGACCTTCAAAAAGACATCTCTAAAAGTATTGAAAAAACAAACCGTCTTCTTATTGTAGACGAAGATGTTCCTGGAGGGGCTTCAGCTTATATCCTTGATGAGATTCTACAACATCAGGAAGTTTATCAAAATTTAGATAGCAAACCACAAGTGCTTACAGCTAAAGAACACCGACCTGCATACGGTTCAGATGGCGATTATTTCAGTAAACCCTCTAGCGATGATGTTTTTGAAAACGTATATTCTATGTTTCACGAACTTGATCCAAACTCTTATCCTAAATTAAGATAATACTCTAAGTCTTCTTAGTTTTACACTTGCAGAACTGCGACTAAAATCGTAACATTACAGTTATAAAACATTGAATAACTGTCCTATGAAAAGTCAAAATATTACTCCTAACAATACAGAAGACAATACTACTATCATTAAAACTCCTGAATTGAATATTTGGCATGCACTCATTCCTGTTGTAGCTCTAGTGGCTATGTTGTTTTATAATGTATTCTATGTCTTTGGAGATGATGCACTTAGTGGTAGTAATCAATTCATTTTAATCCTTGGCGCCGCCGTAGCCGCTTTAGTAGGATTTTATAATAAAGTGAGTTATAAAAAAATGTTAGAGGAGGTAGCCGAAAATGTTAAATCTACAACGGGGGCGCTTTTGATTTTATTAATGGTTGGATCATTAGCAGGAACTTGGTTAATAAGTGGTGTAATTCCATCTATGATTTATTATGGCTTACAAATCTTAAACCCCACCTTTTTTCTTGTGGCTTCTGTTATCATTTGTTCGATCATATCTATCGCTACAGGAAGTAGCTGGACAACATCTGCAACTGTAGGAATAGCATTAATTGGAATCGGAAATACTTTAGGAATTTCAGCAGGAATGACTGCTGGAGCGGTATTGTCTGGAGCTTATTTTGGAGATAAAATGTCGCCACTTAGCGACACCACAAATTTAGCGCCTGCAATGGCAGGAAGTGACTTGTTTGATCATATAAAATATATGGCCTACACTACTGTGCCAACCATCATAGTAACTCTAATTATTTTTTTAATCATTGGTTTAAATCTAGAAACCAATGGTACACCTGATATTTCAGATAAGCTTTTAGCGATCGATGGCGCTTTTAATATTTCGCCTTGGTTGTTTAGTGTTCCTATTTTAGTCATTGTTTTGATTGTGAAAAAAACGCCGCCATTAATAGCTTTATTAGTAGGAACTTTACTTGGAGCAGTAGCAGCTATTATTGCGCAACCACAAATTGTAATGGCAATTGCAGACTCCACTGTTCTAGATTTTAAAACAGCTTATAAAGGCGTTATGAAAGCGATTACAGTTGATACAGCTGTTGAAACAACAAGTATAGAGTTGAATGATTTATTTACAGCCGGTGGTATGTATGGCATGTTAAAGACAATATGGTTGATAATCTGTGCAATGATATTTGGAGGCGTAATGGATGCCATTGGAGCACTTTCTAGGATAAGTAAAGCCTTATTAAGTTTAGCAACTACAACCTTTGGTTTATTTGCTAGTACTGTAGCCAGTTGTTTAGCACTTAATGTCACGGCTTCTGATCAATACTTAGCATTAGTTGTTCCTGGAAAAATGTTTAAAAAAGCCTATAAAGATCGAGGTCTTGCTCCTGAAAATTTAAGTCGTACTCTAGAAGATTCAGGTACTGTCACTTCGGTGTTAGTACCATGGAATACTTGTGGTGCTTACCAAAGTGGGGTGTTGGGCGTTTCTGTAGCTGACTATTTTATTTTCGCCTTTTTTAATTGGATTAGTCCTTTTATGACACTTCTGTTTGCTGCATTTTCTATCAAGATAAAACAGCTCAAAGCTTCTTAAATTAGTATAAATTTTAAAGAATAATTTATACTTATAGCTCTATAAGAAATTATAATTTTTTTAAGCAATTAAACGTTATTTCATAGCGTATCTTTGCATTAAATAATTTAACAACACTTAATATATTTATTATGGCATATGTAGGAAAAAAATTTCCAAATTTAAGCGTAGATGCAATGAATGAAATGGGCGATACTTTTAAAGTAAATGTCCTAGAGGAAGCAATCAACAATAAGAAAAAAGTAATTTTGTTCTGGTATCCAAAAGATTTTACTTTTGTATGTCCAACAGAACTACATGCTTTTGAAGCTGCAAAGGCAGAATTTGAAAAAAGAAATACAATTGTAATTGGTGCATCTTGTGATACTCCAGAGGTTCATTTTGCTTGGTTATCTACAGCAAAAGATAATGGCGGAATTGAAGGTGTTACCTACCCTATTTTAGCAGATTCTAACAGAAACTTAGCTTCTACATTAGGAATTTTAGATATCTCTGAAGAAACATACAACGAAGAAACTGGTGTGGTTTTAGTTGAAGGTGATAACGTCACTTACAGAGCAACTTACATTATAGACGAAGAAGGAACTGTTGTACATGAAGGGATTAACCACATGCCACTTGGACGTAATGTCGCTGAGTTTTTAAGACTTGTTGATGCGTATACACATGTACAAGAAAAAGGGGAAGTATGTCCTGCAAACTGGGAAGAAGGTAAAGACGCTATGCAACCCAATGCTAAAGGAACTGCTAGCTATTTAGCATCTCACTAAAACTAATTTATCATGCAAGAACTTTCTGATGACAATTTACAATCTATAATTTCTGACAACGCTTTTGTAGTAGTTCAATACTCCGCTACATGGTGTGGAAATTGTAGAATTATGAAACCAAAATTCAAAAAACTAGCATCTGAAATGCTAGAAGCAACTTTTGTAATAGTGGATGCAGAAAAATTCCCTGAAAGTAGAAAACTAGCAACCGTGGACAACTTGCCTACATTTGCTGTTTTTAAATCAGGTAAGTTTATAAACCAAACCCAAACAAATAAGTTTGACGTTCTAAAAGATCTTGTAGATGAAGCTGCCAGTAATTAAGCACTTAACACAATTTATTGAGGCTAATGACGAAGATTATATTGTTGAAACTCTTGAAACTTTAGAAGCACTCACCGAAGTTCCGAGTTTAAAAGACGAAGAATTAGATGTAATTGGCGAAATGATCTCTAATATGTATGGAGCTCTTGAAGTTCATAAGATGATAAAAGACGGTACATCTCAAAAAGAAGCATTAAACAGCTTTATGAAACGTGTTCTAGGGTCTATTGACTCTTAGTTACTAAAATCAATTTTAATTTAAGCCGCTTC
>JAQXCA010000013.1 GCA_029252105.1 Flavobacteriaceae bacterium
AAAGCGGAGCTTTACAGGATCAGCGCAGCTAATCCTCAAAAGCATTGAATATTTTGATTTTCAAAGCGGAGCTTTACAGGATCATAAAATAATCCTGCCGAGGTCACTACATCGGAGAATTGATTCATTTGAGTCGGTTCTCCATTTTTTATGTTTGAAATTTCCTTCCATAAAATCGGAATTGAGCCAAAAAGAGCGCTCACTTTTGGATTTTGAACTCGTTTGTTTGACTTATTTTTGCTAAAGACCAATTGACCAACCAAAGGGATGAACGATAATATTAAAGCTGTTTTAACTGATTTTGTTAATTTAACAGAAAAACAATATTTTTTTTAGCATCTCTTGTCACAAAACACTATACAAAAGGGAATTTCTTTATATAATAAGGAGACATTTGTAACTATGTTGGATTTGTAAATAAAGGTTTTTTAACATCTTCTACCGAACTAAAGGCGTTGAATACATAAGAGGTTTTTTTACCCCAATGAACTTATTCCTAATTATCCGTCTTTTCTTTTGATGAATAAACCCAAATTTTTGACAAAAATACCCCAATATATGGTTGCTTCCTATTTAGGAATTATTTCTGAAGGCTTAAGTCGAATTATAAAAATAAATTTTATTATAAATATTTTCTATTTCTTAACCCAGATCAATGCACAGGCTTGTCTGACTTTGTAATTTTGAAAATTAGTTTATAAAAATCAGACAATTAACCAATATTACACATCATGAAAAAAATTGCTTTAACTTTTAGTGCCTTATTTTTTACCTTAATTAGTTTTTCACAAGGCATCGCCGTTCAAGGTCTTGCTAGAGATGCGAACAATACTGCAAGAACAAATGCCAGCGTACCATTGACATTTGAAATTTATTATTTAAACTCCAGTAATAATCCTGTAGATATTTACTCAAGTACATCAACACTTCAAACAGATGCATTTGGAGTCTTTTCTCATGTTATTAATTTACCAAACACCACAGAAACTCAATTTAGCAATCATGAGTTGTATTTAAAAATCAAAGAAGGAGCTACTGAAATTTCTAATGAAGTTTTTAAACGTGTGCCTTTAGCATATGCTGCTAGTAACGGCGTTCCTACGGGATCTATTATGCCATTTATAGGAACAGCAGCTCCAGCAGGCTGGGTATTATGTGATGGTGGCGCGATACCTATTGATTCTAACACATTAACTTTAAGAACCTTATTAGGAAGTGCCAATGCCCCCAACTTACAAGGAATGTTTTTAAGAGGGACAGGCACAAGTCCTGTGAACTCTCAGGACGGTCCCGCATTAAAAACAACACAACAAGATGCTAATAAATCACATAGTCATGCTAAAGGTTCTTTGGCTACATCTAATGCTGGTGCTCACAGTCATAATTTATTTATAAGAAAGCACTGGAGGTCATTTGATGGAGATAGTGGTACGCCAATACCATATTCAGAAGGGGGTGATTATTCATCTAATTTGCCCACTGATACAGAGCCAGCTCATAGTCATTCCATTACAGGCTCAACAGCTAATCAAGGAACTGAAAGCAGGCCCGTAAACTATGGAGTTAATTATATTATTAAACTATAACTCTCCTAGCTATGAAATTAAATGTATTAATTAAAAAGAGATTAGCAATTTTTGCTTTTCTTCTAGGACTGTGCTATTCAGTCCATTCACAGGACCAAGAGGGTGCAAGGGTTGTGACGGTTTCGCAAGCAAGCAACAGTAGTCAATTTTATGTACAAGTTGGCCTTCCTTATTTAGGAATTACAACAGGTTCAGTACATACCACAACCCCAGTGGATGTTCGTTTTCCATGGCACATTCTGTATTTATATGATACGTTTGCCGAAGAAACGTTTACAGTTTCAAAAGGGTATTTTACAGATAAAGTGAAGATTAGCTGGAATGTTAGAGCGAATCAAGATCTAATTTCAGGGTTTTATATTTATAGAAAAGAAATTGGTGCTGAAGAGTACGTGCGAATCGCTAGTTTAGGTTCTTTTTCAACGGAATATGAGGACGAATATATCGAAGGTGGTCAACTCTATGAATATAAGGTAGAAGCTATAGGGGTCAGTGGTGTAGAAGAAAAATACAAAACCTATATGGAAGGGATCGGATTTAGAAGTCCTTCTGGCATTGTGACAGGTAGAATTAGCTTTGAGGGTGGTAACCCCGTAAGGGATGTGGCCGTTTTGGCAACGTCTGCTACAGGGACTCCGTTTAGGTCCTCAGCAATCAGTATTCCTGAAAATAGCAGCTTAAAAATTAACCAATTTCCAGATGCTATCGACGACCGTATCACGTTTCAGGCATGGGTTCGACCAGTAGCTGAATTTACAAATACAGGAGATGCATTAACCGTTTTTTCATTAGCAAATTTTGATGGAACTCTGGAGAAAAATGTGAATGTAAAATTGTTTACGGGGGCCGTAAATTATCTAGAGGTGGATATTGATGGCGGTATTTATACAATCAACAACTATTACCCTTCTGGGCAGCTCAATGCAAGAGGAGACGATATACTAAATCCAATTACAGCGTTTAATAGTGAGTTTATTCATTTTTCCGTCGTTCTAGAAGATGGTCAAATTCCTGTTTTGTATATAAATGGGCGACAAATGAACGAAGCCTATGCGGAAACGGCTCATGCTGCATTAGTAGATTTAGATGCTAATTATACAGCACCTCATTTTTCCGTCGTATCTCCTACATCTCCTATAAATTTAGATGGAATGTACAGTGGTGTAGTAACCCCTTGGGAGCGCATCACATTTGGTTCACAAAAAGCCATGCTCATAGATGAAATTAGAGTTTGGAATCGCGTGCTAACCGAAAGTGCTGTATATACCGACTACAAACGAATTATTGATGGAAATGATGTCAATTTAATTTCTTATTTAAGAATGGACGAAGCCGCAGGCGACGTGGCATACGATATGTCACATGCGGGTTTTAACTACAACAACAACAATGCCGCCGTTTTTGCTGCAGACGCTACAATACCAACAACTCCAAATTGGGTTTTTGGGGAGAATACGCCAAACTCAGATCAACTGGGTATTTTGGGGGTCACAGATATTAATGGAAATTACATCATCAGTGCAATCCCTTACAGTGGTGCTGGAGAAACCTATACCATTACGCCAATTTTAGGCATTCATGAGTTTGATCCTTCACAACAATTGGTTTATATAGGGGAAACAAATACAGTTATTAACAGCGTAAACTTCACAGATACATCCTCATTTGTATTTAAAGGGAAGATTTTTTATGACAGTAGAGGGGTCTTTAAATCGTATGTAGAAGTAAATAGTCCAGATCCAGATGTACCTAGTTTTATAAATTTAACTAATGGAGATCAATATGTTAGTGGTCCTGGTCTTATAGATGAAGGCTATAATTATTATGAAAAAGGGGTTGATAAATTTTCAAAAGGAGATTACTGGCTAAACGATGCTGGAACAGCAGAGGATACTTCGGATGACTATCTAGAACGCTATGCGCGAATCCCTTCAGAAGGGGTTAGTATCTACATAGATAATGAAATTGTCTTAGATTCTAACAATACACCCATCGTTTCCGATAGCAGTGGAGAATTTGAAATTAATGTTCCAATAGGAGAGCATTACATCACTGTTAAAAGAGACGGACACGAATTTGGATATTCAGGAAGGTTTCCTGCAGACCCCACTGATTTAGATGAATTTTTTGAAGATAGAGAAGAGCAAGTTACCTTTATCGATCAAACAAAAGTAACCCTTGTGGGGAGAGTTGTTGGTGGGGCTGTTGAAAGCGCAAAACCAATAGGTTTCGGACATGAAGGGACGGTGTCAAGAGATATTACCGACTCAAATGGATTTCCACAAACAACCGTAGTCACTTCTGTTAATAATATAGGAACCGCTTCAATTACTTTTGACTATACGCCAGCAGAAGGTGGAATTACAGCCTATACAAAAGCAAATGCAACCACAAATACGGATACTGGAGAATACCGTCTCGATTTGTTGCCATTAGGGTATTCTATAAATCAAACGAATGGTGTGAGTATTGCAAGTAATTCTACATTAAACATACTAGATGCCGTCGAAACGATCAATGTTTCAAGAATACAAGATTCAACAATTCCGTCTTTTGAGTATTCTGACGGAACCACCGAAACAGGGCTTCCTTATGCTTACGAAAAAAGTTTCACCCACAGGTCAACACCTGTTTTAAGTGTCACAGAACAAACGTCTGAAAGTGATTTGGAACGTGCGGATGGGACTACAATCAGTACAGAAGGATTTGAATATTTAGTATATAAACAATTTCAAATGTATTCTATTGAAATGAATCGTTTTGAACCTTATTCTAATTCTGATGACCCTGACGCTGTTCTCACATTTCAAGTTCCAGTATTGGATGGGGAATTAATTATAAACAACAATTTAGCATTGGCAGATTCTGAATCTGAAGTTACAAGTGAAACAGATCCAAGTATTTCAACCTATACATTTAGAGGTGGAGTACCGTCAATAAATGCGCCATTCACAAAAACGTTAAGCATTAATTACCGCTTAAATGGTGTTGATAGTGCTGCACAAAATTATGAAACCGAGGGAATTTTATTAGGAGGCCAATCTGATGGCAGTCAAACTTTTGTAACAAGTGCTCCAGATAAACCAGATATGATTTTGAGAGATCCCCCTGGCTCTAACAGTCAGGCGACCATTAGTAGCGGGGAAACCGTTTCATTTACAACCGAAACGGATTTTACAAATTCTAGTGGAATATCAACAGAATTTAAGGTCTTATTGGGCGTAAAATTTGCAGCTGGTGGTGGTTTAGCAGGGCCCGTAATTGAGTCTCAAGGCACAAACAGTCCTTCTTTAGGTATTGCTGTAACAGCCTCTAGTACGAATGCAGAAAAATTAACTAAAACATATTCCTTTTCTCAATCAATTTCTACAAGCAGCGATCCAAGTTTTGTTGGAGCAGATGGCGATTTATACATTGGGCAGTCCAAAAATTACTTTTACGGCTCGTATGATGATATCGATGTAAGAGCCTCTGCTAGTGCAGAGAATTTTACGCTTACAAATTCCGATGGAGAAACTGTTTCTATAGGCAAACAAAAAGCAGTTTATTTTGCTGAAGAGCCCTCAGATACTTTTTTCGTTTTTTCTCAATTTTATATTGTTAATGACCTCATTCCACAACTACAAGGTTTTGTCGATGGAACCATTGAACCAGACGATGATAACGTGTTAACCACTGAACAATTCCAAACGCAAATTAATTTATGGAAATCGGTTATTAGAGAAAACGAGCGTCTTAAGTATTTGGCTCTATACGATCGCGCAAATTACAGAGCAGGTCTAGAAACAACCTTAGATAATTTTATAGCAGAATTAACGGATGCGCTTGATCAAGGCAATGATCCACTTTCCGAAATTGAGCTAACGAATAATCTAGAATCATCGACTCTGATAAGAGATTTATTAAACACCAATTTTGAGGATAATGTGTCTATCGATAATGGGGTTGGACAATTTACGAGAACTGTTGAAACGGCAGTTGTTAGCACAAGCTCAAGTTTAGTGAACTTAAATGCCGATGAAAGCTTTGCTCTTGATTTAGGATTTAATATAAATGGAGTTGGCTTATTAAACACGACCGGAGGTTTTGTAAATCAAGATATCAATACGTCGTTTTCAACTGAAGAAACAGCGACAACCTCTATCTCTTACACATTAGTTGAGAGTGATCCTGGAAATGTTTTAAGTATCGATGTTGTCAACTCTTTTGATGGGAATGGTCCTATTTTTATCACCAGAGGTGGTAGAACGTCCTGCCCGTACGAAGGTGTTCAAAAATCTATATATTATAACCCGGCTACCTATGTAGCAAATGATCCAAATATTATAGAACTCGCGGAAGGTGATCGCCAAAAATTAAGTGCCGCGACACAACAAATTGAAGTCCCACAAATTACGGCTGAGGTTGTAGATGTGAGCAATGTTCCTGAAGATGTGAGTGCTGAATTTAGAGTGCAATTAGAAAACATTAGTACTACAAGACTGGAATCCGACTATATTTTAAGAGTCAACCCATCTTCAAACCCTAACAGTGCAATCATTAATATTCCATCTGATGGAATATTATTTCCATCCTTTCAATATGGAGTTCCAAGGGAGTTTGTTGTGACCATCGGAAAATCGCTTTCAGATGTGTACGACTACGATGATATTGAAATTGTTTTTGAAAGTTTATGTGGCGGTGACGCAAGCGATTCAGTAACCCTTTCAGCTCATTTTGTACCTTCCTGTTCTAATGTGGTGGTATCTGCTCCTTTAGACAACTGGGTGTATAATGTCTCAGAAGCTTATAACCTTGATGGCACGAGCAATCCACTTGCTGTAGAACTAAGTGAATATACGACTGGGTTTTCTAGTTTTCAAAAATTAGACTTACAATACAGATCAGCAACTTCATCAACATGGACGCGTTTACATACGTATTATGGAACTCAAGATTTTTATGATGAAGCTGTTATAAATAATGAAACAGAAATTTCAGTGATTACGGAGACTACAATTAATTATCCTTGGGATATTGTAGGGCAAAATATTCAGAACGGCACTTATGAAATCCGTGCTATTAGTACGTGTACCAACGATACGTCCTATATTTCTGAAGTGATCACAGGAAAAGTAGATTTGTTTGCACCCCGCGCTTTTGGAACCCCAACTCCAATAGATGGTATTTTGGGTTATGGTGAAGATATATCTGTACGTTTCAACGAAGCTATTTTTTATAACTCATCGGTAAGTTTAATCGAAATTAAAGGAGAAACCAACCAATTGCCAATTAACAACAATGTCTCTCTTTACTTTAACGGTTCAACAAATACGGCGACTATTGAAAGGCCATATATTCAGACAGGCGATTTTAGCTTTGAATTTTGGATGAACAATCAAACTGAAGCTGGTACAGCTTCTATAGTAGATCAGGAGAGAGGAATTAATATTGATTTACAAGGGTCAACGATTAGTTTCCAATTTGGGGACTCTACAGTCTCTGGAGGAATCTCAAGCGATAACCTCTTCCACCATTATACATTTACATATGATAGTGCGGCAGGAGTCATCAGCATATTTGAAGATGATAGAGTTGTTCAAACGGATTCTGCACCCCAAAATTTGCAATATAATTTTGATGCCAATATGGTATTTGGAGGAAACACCTTTATAGGAAACCTTCACGATGTAAGACTCTGGTCCAAAGCCCTCAATTTCACAGATGCCTATGCAAATATTTATACCAAATATGTAGGTAATGAGCTCGATTTAGTGGGCTATTGGCCAATGAATGAGGGGCACGGAAATTTAGCACATGACATAGCACGTTTTAAACATGCACAAGTAAACGCCGCATGGGACATCAAGCCCAAGGGAGAAGCTTATGAGTTTGCAGGTGGTCAATACCTCACCTTAGATAATGTTGCAGCCGTTCAGCTCACAAATGAAATGAACGCAACACTTTCTTTCTGGGTAAAAACAGATCAAACTCAAGACGCGACTATTTTCTCTAACGGTAGAGGAGACGACACCGATATTGCAGCGCAAGACGGCACACGAAACAAATGGGCAGTCAACTTAAATGGGGATGGTAATTTATCCTTTGAAAATGAAAACAACTCTTATAACCTTACAACAACGAGTATCACGGATAATCAATGGCACCATGTTTCGATTCTGATCAATAGATTCGGGAATTTGAAAACCTATGTAGATGCAGCCTTGGTAAGTACCAATCCAACAGTAGATATTTCGAGTTTTTATGGAAATAAAATGTGGCTCGGTGCTAGAGGTCATATAGATTTAGCAGGTACTGAAACAGTAGATCGTGCATTTAGTGGATCAATTGATGAATTCAGATTATGGAACACGCTCAGGTCTTTTGAACAAATTGAAAGAGACCGTTACTTTGAAGTTGATACAGACAGTGCAGGATTGTTGGTTTATTCCAAAATGAATGCGCCAGACACTCCAACAGGAAATGGTCCACGCTACTATCACATAGTTCCTGGACCGCTTTACTCCACGAGTTTGGCAGTCATGAATTCGGGTACTGTAAACTATACCGTAGATGTGCCACCAATTAAACCGGCCAGAAACACAATTAGTTTTCAAATCAGTCATGTGATCAATGGCGATCAAATGATTATGGAGCCAGTAGTATCTAGCCCAGCCGCCATAGAAGGTCAGGTATTAGACATTACAGTCCATAGAATGTTTGATGAGTTTAATAACATGCAAGCATCGCCTATCACTTGGACCGCTTATGTCAGTAAAGACCAAGTTGATTGGTATATTGATGAAAAGCAAACAGTTTCAGAAACGGAACTGATTTTTGGAGATGAAAAAACATACACAATTCTTGTGGTCAACTCAGGAGGAACCTTTCAAGATTTCAGCCTGTTGAATGTACCCAATTGGTTAACGGTAAGTCAATCTAGTGGATTGCTGTCACCAAATAGTAGTATCGAAATATCGGCGATGGTCGACAGTGATTTGGCTGCTGGGTATTACGAACAAGATATGTTTTTACGTACCGAATTTGGGTTCGATCAAAAAATTCAATTAAAATTAAATATCTTCTCTGATATTGATTGGACTTTAGATCCAAACGATTTTCAATACAGTATGAATGTAATTGGGAAAATTATGATTGATGGTGTTTTTGATCAAGACACAAAAGATAAACTAGGTGTATTTTACAATAACGAACTAAGAGGTGTGGGACAATTAACTTTTGACCCTAACTACCAAGAATATTTTGTGTACCTCACGATCTATTCAAACACAGCGTCAGGAGAAATTTTAAATTTCAATATTTGGGATGCTTCAGAGGATAAAATCCTCGTTGCAACCTTAGATGGAGAGGAAACGACTGAATTTATTTTGAATCGTGTTTTAGGTTCTAATACGAATCCAGCTCTTTTTGAAAACACAACTAAAGTAAGTCAAAGTATCGGGTTTAATCAAGGCTATACTTGGGTCTCATTTCCTGTTGAAAATTCTAGATTATCGGATGTGAATGCCATCACTTCAAATTTAGATCTTGAAACAAATGATTTAATGCTAAGTCATTCCCCCTCACTTTTAGAGACGTACTTTAACGACCCTCAAGACACTGACAATAGCAGTTGGTCTGGAAGCATAAGTGAAAATGGAGGCTTTAGCACAACCAAAATGTATAAGGTACGATTAGAGAATGCACAAACCTTAGATGTGTTAGGAACTCCCGTAGATTTATCTACCTGGACATTCCCAATCAGTGAAAACTGGAACTGGCTTCCTTACGTCGTTGGAGAGAATGTAAGAATAGGAGAAGCCCTGTCTGATTTTATTCCTTCAGTGGACGATGTGATCAAATCCCAAAATGAGTTTGCAATTTTTGATGCCTTAAATGGATGGTCAGGAACCTTATCTTATTTAGAAACAGGAAAAGGGTATATGCTAAGATCTTCCACGGAACAGGAATTTAAATACCCTAATTATTTATCTAGTGGTAGAATGGCACAAGGATCTTCAACGGCTGTCATTTCAGACACTCAAAACGCCTTTAATATGTTTTCACAAAACATGAATGCAGTCATTCAATTGCCAGAAGGCTATACAAATGTATATGCTTATAATACCGCAGGAGAATTACACGGACATTCCGTAACTCAAATGGTGAATGGAAACGAGTTGTCTTTTATGACCATAGTTGGAGATACAAGTCAAGACCAAAGATTGGTATTTCATATCGGTGATGGAGATACAACGAAGCAGACTTCAAAAACAATTAATTTTGAGGCAGACTCAATTTTGGGAACCACGAGAACCCCCTATATTATTGACGAGGATGCTATTGATTTGAGTACATCTCAATTTATGTTATATCCAAACCCTAGCATGGACGGATTTGTGTATCTAGAGTTTTATGCTCAAAACAATCAAAAGGCGCAAGTGCGTATTCACAATATGTTAAACCAGTTGTTACTTGATAAGTCGGTTGTAATTGAAAAAGGCCACAACCGTTTAAAAATACCTGTTAATTTCCAAAATGGTACGTATTTCTTAAACACAACTATTGATAACGAGGTTCATAACAATAAAATAATTCTAAATGAAAAATAAAAACAAATTCGCAGCACTTATATTAACCTGCCTTATTTCATTAGGCCTAAGTGCGCAGGCACCCTCGTGGCAAGTCAATGAAAATGAATTTGAATACACAATGACAATGGTTGCATACTTAAATGTAAATGCAACCACTTTGTCTAACTCAAACGACATGTTAGCCGCCTTTGTAGGCGGTGAGTGTCGGGGAGTTGCAAACCTGATTTATGCAGAATCTACGGATAACTATTTTGCATACTTAACAGTGTTTTCGAATTCATCCTCAGAGACTGTAAATTTTAAAATTTATAACTCCATCACTGACACAGTTACAGAAGCGGATCAAACATTGCCATTTGAAATTAACAAACATTACGGCGGTATTTCATCAGATTTTGGTTTTTCGAAGCCATCTCCAAGATACTTTAAGAAAAATGTCGTTTTATGTGACATATCTAAGGGTGCCATCACTGTATTATTTGAACAGAACAATGTGCCTCTAACTCTTGAGAAGGATAACCAAACATTCCGCACTAAAACATCCGTAGGGACGGCTCAATTTGAAAACCTTGAAATGGGAACCTATGTTTTAAAAATCAACAATAGTTTCAAAAAAACAATCACTATTGAACTAGAGAATTAATTTATATATATATGAAAAAAATAAAATTCACCATAGCAGTAATTTTCACATTATCTGTTACCACATTAATTTTCACATGCTCATCTGATGACCCTGTCGAAAACCCTTGCAGTGGCTACACATTGCCAGAATTTGTAGAAGTTTTATAAACTGGTAAATAGGATGTTAAACAGAAATAAAATTCACAAAAAATTAATTCTTAAACTGCTCCATTTTCCATAAAAAACCTTTTATTTATTTTTTTGTGTGGTTTTTTGTTGAGCTTTGTTCAAACACTTTCCATAGGGTCTATGCTCAATAAATATTAGAGGTCAACAACACTACATCGGAGAATTAATTCATTTGAGTCGGTTCTCCATTTTTTATGTTTGAGATTCCTAATATCTGAACAGTTCACTATATTTGTGTAATTAACCAATTTAACATATTCGCTATTTTATTTTAGCTTTTTTGCTGATCAGTCTATCGGCATTCAGTTCAGGTATTTCCAAACAAGTTATTGACTCCGAAAAAACTACTTTTGACATTGGCTCAAACACCCTTGCTTCGTCTGTTCAAAACTCTACCAACTTTGTTTCGACATGGGCTATTCCTTCAGACTCTTATCTTTTTCAACTTCCCTTAAAAAATTATACCAGTATTACTATTGATTGGGGAGATAGCGGATCTACTTCTTCACACACTGATGGTAATTTCCCAACACATACCTACTCAGCCGCAGGTACTAAAACCATAACAATTACGGTAAATGATCCTTTAACAAAAGATATTGGAGAAATGTATCTAAATGGACATGCTTCTGCAACACTGATTAGAACTGTTGAAAACTGGGGAGAGGGAAAATGGGAGTCTTTTCATTATGCTTTTAAGGGCGCTACTTATTTAACTATTCCAGCTACTGATGCGCCAGATCTTTCTTTAGTAACTTCAATGTCTCATGCTTTTAATGAATGTGCAAATTTAGTGGGCTTAACTTTAAACGATTGGAACACATCTGTAGTGACTTCTTTAGATGCTACGTTTCATGATGCTTCTCTTTTTAATGGAGACATATCTTCTTGGAATACAAGTAATGTGACTACTATGAGAAACATGTTCAAAAACACTGTTTTTAATCAAGCAATTAATACTAGTGGTTCTTCTTGGAATACCGCTGCAGTAACTAATATGGCTGCTATGTTTGAAGGTGCAACTGCTTTTAATCAAAATATAGGTTCATGGAACACCGCTGTAGTGGCTAATATGCGAGGCATGTTTCATGCTGCTTCTGCTTTTAATCAACCGCTTGCCCACAATGGGAATTCTTGGAATCTAGCGAATGTGACTAATATGATAGATATGTTTTCCAATGCGGGATTATCTACAGAAAATTATGATGTTTTCCTTTACAGTCAAGCCAACAACAGTGCTATTAATTCAGATATTACGATTACTGTTTCTAGTAGATACATTGATGCTACCTCAAAAACGTATCTCACAGAAACAAAAAACTGGAATATTACGGATCTTGGTCAAGTGCCCACTATTGAAATAGCAAGTAATATTAGTGGAGTCGCTGATGGATTTTCCACAAACGATGCTACTATAACTTTGACCTTTACTGCGGCGTTATCAACTTCTAATTTTGAGGAAAGTGATATTACTGTGACTAATGGCACTTTAAGCTCCTTTGCTGGAAGTGGAACAACTTACACAGTTATATTCACACCAACTGAACAGGGCGTTTGTACTATAAATGTTGCCGCAGGCACTTTTAGCGACAGTTCTAATAACAACAATAATATTGCTGCGAGTCAATTTAACTGGACGTTTGATAGTGTAGCTCCCACGATAACCAATGTAAGCTCTACCAAGACAGATGGGGCTTACACAATTGATGAGGTCATTCCAGTAGCCGTTACTTTTAGTGAAGTAGTCAACGTAATAGAAACTCCAACATTAACTTTAGAGACCGGAAGCAGTGATGCGGTGGTAAACTACAGCTCTGGAACAGGGAGTAATATCTTAATTTTTAATTATACAGTAGCAGCTGGTCACAACTCTAGTGATTTAGATTATGTAGATACGAGCTCACTTGCATTAAACTTAGGTACTATTAAAGATGCAGCTACAAATAATGCTACTTTAACTTTAGTGAGTCCTGGAACCACAAATTCCCTTGGCGCAAATAAAGCGTTGGTTATAGATACAACAGCCCCAGAAATCACTTTGGTAGGAAACGACATTGAGACGATTGAAGTGGGAGCAACGTATACGGAGCAAGGCGCTACAGCGACCGACAACTATGACCCCGCACTCACAGTTGTTGTAGGAGGGGATGCAGTAAATACAGCTATTGTAGGTACTTACACCGTCACTTATAATGTATCAGACTCTAATGGTAATTCCGCAGAACAAGTTACAAGAACCGTTAGTGTTGTGGACACGACAGTTCCAGTAATTACTTTAACAGGGCAGCCTACAGTGACGATAGAAGTAGGAGCAACGTATACTGAACAAGGTGCTACAGCGACCGACAACTACGATCCTACACTCACAGTTGTTGTAGGTGGAGAAACAGTAAATACAGCTATTGTAGGTACTTACACCGTTACTTATAATGTATCAGATTCTAATGGCAATACGGCTGCTGAAGTCACGCGTACAGTAACTGTAGAGGAAACATTAGGACTTGATTCTAATGAAATTAATAGTGTGAGTATATATCCAAACCCAACAGCTTCTAAATGGACTATTGTGTCTTCAAGGGTAATTAATAAGATAACACTGTTTAACCTATTAGGTCAAAAAGTATTAGTGCAAACGGTTAATGATACGAAAGTAAACATTGACGCTAGCAACTTGAAAACGGGCGTTTATATACTAAAAGTGAATAAAACTACAATAAAACGAGTGATTAAAAAATAAGGGTTTTTTTGTACGAACTATATTTAATTGTATTTATATTGTAGGTTCACGATATATAGTCTGTAAATAAAATAATCATGAAAAATAGAGTCTTTACTTTAGCTTTGCTTATATCTTTAGTCTCTTTTGGTCAGGACTTTAAATTATATGAAAAGGCGGTTTTTGTTTTTGAAAACGATACCCTTAATTACAGAATTCTAAAACCTTTAAACTATAATTCTAATAAACAATATCCAGTACATTTATTCTTACATGGATCTGGGGAACGAGGAAATGATAACAGTTCTCAACTAACTCATGGAGGGAGGTTATTTTTAGAAAAACACAATAGAGAAAACTATAATTCTTGGGTAATATTTCCTCAATGTTCAAAAGATGACAGGTGGGCAAACTTAGTAAATGATGATTGGGACATCGATTTTGAAGATGAAATCACAAAACCTAATAAAAGTTTAAATCTAGTTATTAGGTTTATGGATGAATTCATACAAAAAAAACAAGTTGATACACAAAGAATTTATGTAAGTGGTTTGTCTATGGGAGGTATGGGGACTTTTGAGGTTCTATACAGAAGACCCAATATGTTTGCTGCTGCAACCCCAATTTGTGGTAATGGTAGTACAGCTTTAGCGTCTATATATGCAGAAAAAGTATCCATTTGGATTTTTCATGGTTCCGACGATAAAGTGGTAAGTCCAAAACATTCTTTAAACATAGCAAACGCAATTATAGAGTCAGGAGGAAGCCCAAAGTTAACGTTATATGAACACGTAGGTCATAACAGTTGGGATAATGCGTTTGCAGAAGAAAATTATCTAAAATGGATTTACTCTAAGAAGAAAAAATAACAAATTTCTCATCTAAATAAATTTTCCCATGTTCTTTTTAACTATTTTAATAAAGGGGAAAGGCCTTTTGATTGATCTAAACGCTTATGTAATTTTAGTGTTATCCAAGTCTTTTTTTGGTGTTTATCAGCCTCATAGCTCAAAAAATCTCTAATTTACGAACTAGTTGAAAACAAAGAAGCTCCAAATCAAGCTTGTATTTTTGATTTTCTACTTCGTGACATTTTGTGATTTAGAATTTGTATTGATAAATAGGTTGTGACCAATTTTTTAATTGTTTTGACCTAAAACAAAACTCTTAAAATGAAGCTTCGGTACATATTTGCTGGTCATAAATTATATATTAAATGAAAATAAATAGATTAACTGTATTGCTTTTAATTTTAGTTCTAATTCCTAATTTAGTACTGAATGCTCAAAAAAAACACAAAACCACCAAATTAAAGCAACCTAACTTTTTATTCGTTTTGGTAGATGATCAGCCATTTGACGCGTAGGGTATTCTGGTCGTTATCCTTTTTTGAAAACTCCAAATATAGATCGGTTAAGTAATGAAGGCGCTAATTTTGAATTTTTTTTTGTCACTCAATCTATTTGTTCTCCATCAAGAGCTAGCTTTCTAACAGGGACATATTCTCATATTCACGGGGTAAATCAAAACAATCGTCATGTTGATCCAAAATGGGATGAATTCGCTAATTACTGTACTAAATAAAAGAATTTCAGAGGCAAATTCAATACCTTTGGGTCTAGGAGGTAAATTTGAAAATGCTAAGCCTTGGTTTGAACTGGCACGAATTTTTCGTAAAAATGAATAGAATTAGGAGTTTTCAAAAAATATAATTTGACACTGTTTAGGATTCTTAATATTAACACCAATTATTCAATTTCTTTTGGGAGTTTATAAGTATCTCCACGTGAGAATTATATAATCTCTGAGATTAACCAAAATCCAACTTAGCATTGGAAATAAAAATACAGAACATAAAATGCTATTAATAAACACTATTTTCAAGAAAAAAATTCTTTTTTTCAGCGTAGTTATTCCTATTCTAACTACGAGTTGTAAACAAACAAAAAACATTGATATCACTCCAGATATTCCAGAAATTTCTGGAATGGTATGGATTCCGGGAGGCACTTACGATATGGGTGCTTCAGATGGAGACCGTATGGCGCTTCCACATGAGAAGCCTAAACACACTGTAAAGGTTGATGGATTTTATATGGATGTAACAGAAGTCACCAACGCTCAGTTTTCAAAATTCATAGACGCCACCAGTTATATGACTACAGCCGAGCGTCCTGTGGAATGGGAATTAGTCAAATCACAATTACCGCCAGGCACTCCAAAACCTCATGACTCATTACTTAGACCTGGTTCCCTTATGTTTAAAAAAGCAAAGGAGACTGTCCCCAATTTATATGATTTATCTCAATGGTGGCGGTGGACCATTGGCGCCAATTGGCAAGAACCAGAAGGTAAGGGGAGTGCTATAATTGGTAAAGAAAATCATCCTGTAGTTCATGTGTCTTATGAAGATGCTATAGCTTATTGTGATTGGGCAGGAAGACGTTTGCCTTCCGAAGCCGAATGGGAGTTTGCAGCTCGTGGCGGAAAACACGATCAGATCTATTTTTGGGGCAATTTATCCGATAAATTATCCAGTTATGTAAACAGTTGGGAAGGTGAGTTTCCTGTGGCAAACACCCAAGCCGATGGTTTCGAAAAGAGTGCGCCCGTCAAAACCTATCCGCCCAATGATTATGGCTTATACGAAACCTCAGGTAATGTATGGGAATGGACTAGCGATTGGTACAGTAGTAACTACTACCAAACATGTTTAAACGCCTCAGTCACAAACAACCCGAAAGGTCCAGAAGAAGCCTACAACCCTAACAATCCCTACATTGATGAGCGTGTTATTAGAGGGGGCTCTTTTTTATGTAATGCGTCCTATTGTGCTAGCTATAGAGTGTCTTCGCGGAT
The DNA here is from genome assembly GCA_029252105.1 of Flavobacteriaceae bacterium. Classification (GTDB taxonomy): domain Bacteria; phylum Bacteroidota; class Bacteroidia; order Flavobacteriales; family Flavobacteriaceae; genus Hel1-33-131. Next base: position 16,548 of record JAQXCA010000013.1, read on the forward strand.
GGCGACTGATCCGAGCACATCTTTAGAACATTTAGGGTTTCGCACGGTTTTGGATTTGAAAACTGAGGAGTAAATTAAGCACAGTTTTGTAATCTATTTTTAACAGAAAAGAAACGTTTGGCGTTAGTAATTTAGTTCGAAATATCAAATGTTTTCCAACGGGCACGTATAAAAGTCACGTAAAATGGATTTAATCTATACGCAAACTCATACTTATACGCCATATTTAAATGGGGAATTAGTGATTTCCTTAAGGAGGTTTAATTAGCCTAAAACCTTTTTCTTAACTTCTTCTATGTACGACCTTCCAATGACATATCTTATGCCTTCAATTTCAATGCTATTTCCCTCAACGACATCAATTTTATCTATGGCGATTGTAAAAGACCTGTGAATTCGAATGAAATTACTTTCAGGCAATAAGCTAGTGAAGTTGGTCAAAGTGCTATGAATAATATACTTATTAGTTTGCGTAGTTATTTTTAGATAATCTCGTAAAGATTCGACAACCAATATCTCATCTAAATAGATTTTCTTCATTTTCTTTTTATCAACTTTAATAAAGATGAAAGGTTTTTTAATTTCTTTGGAATTGTCTTTGGGTATGCTGCTGTTAATAGCCTTGAAAGCTCTGTTCACCGCTTTCATAAACCTAGGGAATGGAATTGGTTTCACGAGGTAATCTAGAACCTCTAATTCATAGGTTTTTATGGCATATTCATCATAAGCGGTAGTAACAATAATCAATGGTTTTGTTTCTAAAGTTTTTATAAAATCTAAACCATTTAAAAGGGGCATATTAATATCTAAAAAAATTAAATCTACTGAATGGTTTTTTAAGTAAGTCAAAGCCTCCACTGCGCTGTTAAAAGTGTTTGAAATCGTAATTTCATCAATCTCTTCTATGTAGCTTTTTACTATATTTACAGCTAATGGCTCATCGTCAATAATTAAACAATTAATCTTCATTACACTTTATTTTAAGGGTTACAATAAACAGCTTGTTTTTTTTCTCAATATTCAGGCTGTAGTCCTCATTTTTATAACCTAACTCAAGTCTTTTTTTGACATTTGTCAGTCCAATTCCGCTTGAGTTTTCAATATTCTCACTTAGGTTAGGTGTTTCAGGTAATGGGTTTGAAACAGTAAAGTAAAGAAAATTTTCCACTATTTTAAAATCAATATCGATTTTTACGTCACCAGTAATTTTGTTTGCACCATGCTTAAAAGAATTTTCAATAAAAGAAAGTAGCAAAATAGGTGCTATTTTTTTATCTGAAATATCCCCAGTTATATTGGTGTCTATTTTTAATTTATTACCATATCTTATTTGCTCCAGATCTAGATAGTTTTGAATACAAATTATTTCTTTTTCTAAACTTTGTCTTTTTGATTTTGTTTCATAAAGTAAGTAGCGCATCAATTCAGAGAGTCGAAGTATTAATTTTGGAGTTTTGTTAGATTTTTCTATAGCTAACGAATAGATATTGTTGAGTGTATTAAAAAAGAAATGAGGGGAAATCTGAGTTCTTAAAAAAAGTAATTCGGTTTCCAATTGTACCTTTTCTAAAGCGGTGACCCGCTTTTGTTCTTGTAGCCAGTCCATGGTAATTTTTATAGCGGTTACAAAAGTTGTAACATAGAGTTCACCGATCATCATGTCTACGGCATAACTGAAGGTCACGTTTTGGATCACTTCAGGACCTTCTGGCCATATGTTGGTGCTAACAAGGTAATATGTCAGATTAAACTTAATGAATACCATTGTCAGCAAAGAGGCAATTAAAAAAACTACATATAAGAAGTATTTACGCCTAAAAACAAACCTTGGCATTAAAATAAAAATATTTAAGTAACATAAAATCATATGAATTGGAAATCCAACAATATTTGTTTTTAATGAATAAACGTAGTCATCAAAATAATTCCCCCATCGAAGTGTGTTAAGAAGAAAATAAATTAACCAAAAAATGACATGATGTCTTAGAGTGAATTTTAAATGTTTGTCAAGTTGCATAGTTATTTTTTTAACGTTCAACGGAATTCTTAAGTTGTCCGTCTAATTTTATTCGTAATACAACGTTGTTTTCGCATATTTACGCTGCATTAAAAATGAATAAATGAAATTTTTGAACAAAGCTAATATAGTTATATTATATGTATTAGTTTTTTTTACAGCCCTTTCATCATGTACCAAACAGGGGACTGAAAACGTCAAAGTATTTACTAATTATGTAAGTCCTTTTATTGGAACAGGTGGTCATGGTCACACCTATCCAGGAGCAACTGTTCCTTTTGGAATGCTTCAAGTCAGCCCTGATAATGGTATTTCCGGATGGGACTGGTGTTCGGGATATCATATTACAGATTCTATAACGATTGGGTTTAGTCATTTACACTTAAGTGGGGCAGGAATAGGGGATTTAGGCGACATTCGTTTTATGCCTGTAAACAAAAAAGTTAATCTAGCTCAGGCTTTTAAAACTAGAGACGATATCCCATTCAAATCAAATTATTCTCATGAGCAAGAAACGGCTGAACCAGGTTATTATAGTGTCTTTTTAAAAGATTTCAATGTTAAAGCAGAGTTGACCACAGACTTAAGAACAGCGTATCACAACTACACATACACTAAAAATGATACGCAATCCCTAGTGATTGATTTAGGGTATGCATTCAATTGGGATAAGGTAGAGCTTTCGAGCTTAAAAATAGAAGATAAGTTTACAGTTTCTGGATTTAGACATAGTTCGGGATGGGCTATTAACCAAAAGGTGTTTTTTGTAGCTAAATTCTCAAAAGCCATTAATAATTTTGATTTGGTTGCTGATGAGCGTTATACTGAAGAAAACAGCGTCACTGGAATTAAAACATCAGCTCAATTATTTTTTAATAATTTAGGTGAAGATAAATTACGGGTTAAAGTAGGGTTGTCTTCGGTTAGTGTAGCTAATGCACTCGAAAATATATCAGACAGTATGCAAAATTTTGAGGTTGCAAAAAATAAGGCCTCTAAAAATTGGAATGAAGCGCTTTCAAAAATTGAAATAGAAACCCCTGTAGATTCCTTAAAAACTATTTTTTATACCGCTTTATATCACTCACAGTTGGCGCCTGTCACATTTAGTGATGAAAATGGAGAGTTAAGGCTTGAAAACGACCGTATTGTGAAGGCTGAAAACTTTACGGCCTACTCAACATTGTCTTTATGGGACACTTTTAGAGCTCAGCAGCCCTTACTAACGTTGTTAGAGCCCAATCATGTTGCTGATATCATCAATTCTATGTTAGCGTATTATGAGCCTAAAGGCATCCTGCCTGTATGGACTCTTTATGGAAATGAAACCAACACGATGACGGGTTATCACTCGATACCGGTTATAGCTGAAGCTTATTTAAAAGGTGTCAAAGGCTTTGATGTTAATAAAGCTTATGAAGCAATGAAGGCCACGATGCAGCAAGACGAGCGCGGTCTAGATTACTATAAAAAATACGGCTATATTCCTTGTGAATTTTTAGAAGAATCGGTTACAATAACACTAGAATATGCGTATGACGATTGGTGTGTGGCAAAGGTAGCGAAAGCTTTAGGGAAAACAGAGGATTATGACTATTTCATGGATCGATCTAAATCATACACAAATTTATTTGATGCTAAGACCGGGTTTATGCGCGGGAAATTTCAAGATGGAAAAACCTGGCGTGAACCTTTTGACCCTAAGCATTCTGCACATAGAATAAAAGCGGATTACACAGAAGGTAATGCTTGGCAGCATAGCTGGTTTGTGCCGCATGACGTTGAAAATTTAATAGCCCTACATGGTGGGGATGAAATCTTTGCTAGTAAGTTAGAACAACTTTTTACTGAAAGTTCTGAAATTACTGGAGATAATATTTCTAATGATATTTCGGGGTTAATAGGACAGTATGCTCACGGCAACGAGCCAAGCCATCACATCGCTTATATGTTTAATCGCGCCAACAAACCTTGGCGTACACAATATTGGGTGCGGGAAATATTAAAAACGCAATACAATACAACTCCAAATGGTTTGAGTGGAAATGAAGATTGTGGACAAATGTCTGCGTGGTATGTGTTGAGTTCAATGGGCTTGTATTCTATGAACCCAGCTTCAGGAGAATACGAAATAGGAAGCCCATTATTTGAGAAAACAACCCTCAACGTTTCTGATGATACATTTTTCATAATTGAAGCTGAACATGTTTCAGATACAAATATTTACATCCAATCCGCCACACTAAACGGAAACGATTTTAATCAGACAGTTATTTCACATCAACAAATTATACAGGGAGGAACTTTGAAATTTGTAATGGGTCCCAAACCGAATAAAAATTGGGGTATAAAAAATTAATAAAACAGAAAACGAATGCATAGCATTGACATACTAATTATAGCTTTTTATATCATCTTGACCGTTGGCGTCGGTATTTGGGTTTCCAACCGCGCTTCAAAAGGCTTAGACTCCTATTTTCTGGGTGGTAAAAGTATCAAGTGGTATTTCCTAGGGCTGAGTAATGGATCCGGAATGTTTGATGTTTCAGGAACCGCTTGGATGGTTGGGATCCTTTTTTTATATGGCGTAAAAAGCTTTATGTTTATGTGGCTTTGGCCGATTTGGAATCAGATTTTTATAATGATGTTTTTAGCCGTTTGGATTAGAAGATCTAACATAATGACAGGTTCAGAATGGATTTTAACGCGTTTTGGAGATAAGAAAGCAGGAAGAGCGTCGCATATGATTGTTGCTGTGTTTGCGATTATAGCTGCAATAGGATTTATTGCCTACTTTTTTGAAGGCGTTGGAAAATTTATGACCATTATACTGCCTTGGGATCTTACGCTGCAGATGGGAGCGTCTGTGCTTTTAAACTCCGAGCAGTCTTATGCATTTATCATTATATTTTTAACAACTATTTATACGGTCAAAGGCGGTATGTTTTCAGTTGTAGCAACAGAAGTACTTCAATATGGCATCATGGTTATTGCAGGGTTGTTGGTCGTAGGATACAGTTTCTTTGCTATTAGTGATGTTGAGATTAATAGCGTGATTACTGAAGAATGGCGTAATGTATTTTTTGGTTGGGAACTGGAAACGCATTGGAGTGACAAGTATCAAGCCTTTAATGATTTAATTGATTCTGAAGGCTTTAAAATGTTTGGGGCTTTTATTGGGATGACGTTATTTAAGGGGTTTTTCGCAAGTTTAGCGGGCCCAACCCCTAGCTTTGATATGCAACGAATTCTCTCTACAAAAACAGTCAAAGAAGCGGCCTACATGAGTGGTTTTACAAACTTAATATTATTTATTCCAAGGTATTTATTGATTGGAGGAATTGTTGTTATCGCTTTGGTTAGTTTAAGTCCAGAAATGATTGGGAACTCCTCATTTACTGGAGTTGATTTAGAGGTGTTATTGCCTAAAGTTATTAACTTCCATGTGCCAGTTGGAGTTAAGGGGTTATTATTAGCAGGATTATTAGCAGCATTCATGTCTACTTTTTCAGCTTTTGTAAATGCTGGCCCTGCCTATATAGTGAATGATATTTACAAGAAATATTTCAAACCAAATGCGTCAAGTAAACATTATCTCAGGGCGAGTCATATAGCGTCATTTGCTGTAGTTGCTCTAGGTGTTTTTATGGGCTTTTTTGCAGATTCAATTAATTCATTAACCTTATGGATTACGTCGGCACTTTTTGGAGGTTATGTCGCCTCAAATTTCTTGAAGTGGATTTGGTGGCGTTTTAATGGTTGGGGGTATTTCTGGGGCATGCTTTCAGGTTTAATTATAGCATCTCTCCAGTTTTTATTAGACCAAAATAAAGGGAATTTCGTTGAAGATTCGCTCCTTTTTGAACTGTCACATATGCAAGCTATTTATTTGTTTCCTATCATTTTTATCGTTTCATTAGTAGGCTCTTTTTTAGGTACTTTTCTTTCAGAACCAACAGAAATGAAGACTTTAAAATCCTTTTACAAAACAGTGAGACCTTGGGGATGGTGGGGCCCAGTTTATAAAGAATTACAGCAAGAAGAGGGTATAGTAAAGAAAAATACTGATTTTTGGAACGACATGTTCAATTGTGCCATTGGAATTATTTGGCAATCGAGTATGATTGTTATGCCTATCTATTTTGTAATTCGAGATTATCCAAAAGGATTAATCGCCTCAGCAGTGTTTGTAATTACAACATTAGTACTTAAATTTACATGGTTAGATAAAGTAAAACGAATTACAGATTAAATAATGAATTCAACTCAAGATAAAGTAGATATACCATGGCAAGATAAACCAGCTGGTAGCCAAGATGTAATGTGGCGTTATAGCGAAAATCCCATCATAGACCGCTACGCTATTCCAACCTCTAATAGTATTTTTAACAGTGCTGTTGTTCCTTTTAAGGACGGATACGCAGGTGTTTTTAGATGTGATAACAAAGCGGTCCAAATGGATATTTTCGCAGGATTTAGTAAAAATGGTATTGATTGGGATATTAATTACGAGCCTATTAAAATGCTAGCGGGTAATACTGAGATGATTGATTCCGATTATAAATACGACCCAAGAGTTGTTTTTATTGAAGATCGATATTGGATCACCTGGTGCAATGGCTATAATGGACCAACTATCGGAATAGGATATACCTTTGACTTTGTAGAATTTTTTCAGTGTGAAAATGCATTTTTACCATTCAATAGAAATGGAGTGTTGTTTCCACAGAAAATAAATGGAAAGTACGCAATGCTAAGTCGTCCAAGTGATAATGGACACACCCCTTTCGGAGATATTTATATTAGCTATAGTCCAGATATGAAATATTGGGGAGAACACCGCTGCGTCATGAAAGCAACGCCTTTTGAAGATAGCGCCTGGCAATGTACCAAAATTGGTGCAGGACCAATACCAATTCTTACCGATGAAGGATGGCTTATGATTTATCATGGTGTTATAAATACCTGTAATGGATTTCGATATGCTATGGGCTCGGCACTTTTAGATACACACCAACCCGATACGGTTAAGTACAGGACGCAACCCTACCTGTTAGGCCCTGCAGAACAGTATGAAATGGTTGGCGATGTACCAAATGTTGTTTTTCCTTGTGCTGCTTTACATGATGTTGAGGACGATAAATTAGTTGTATATTATGGTGCTGCCGACACGGCTGTAGCTATTGCGTTTGGTCATTTGAGCGAAGTGGTTGAATTCACAAAAGAAAACAGTTTATAGATGAGTCTTATTAAAATAACGTGTCTATTTTTTTTGACGGTGCTTGTATCTAATGTAAGTGCTCAATCAGATTTTGTTATTCGCCCTAATGCCTACACTGCTTATAAAACTCAAGATGCCATAACTATAGACGGTAAGCCTGATGAGTTGGTTTGGGATAGTATAGAATGGTCCTCAGATTTTATAGATATAGAAGGTGTGAAAACGCCAAAGTATCAAACCAATGTGAAAATTGTTTGGGATGACACTTACTTTTATATTCTAGCGAAAATTGAAGAGCCCCATGTGTGGGCAGATATCACTCAACACGATGCTGTTATTTTTCATAATAACGATTTCGAAGTTTTTATAGACCCAGATGGGGATACGCATAACTACTATGAGCTTGAAATCAATGCTTTAAACACTGTTTGGGATTTATTTATTACCAAGCCATACCGAGAATTAAACTCGCCTGTTCTAAATGATTGGCATATTACAGGATTAAAATCTGCCGTACATATTGACGGCACTTTAAATGATGCGTCAGATACAGATAAAGGCTGGACGCTAGAAATGGCGATTCCATGGTCGGTTTATAAGACTTCCTATTATCAGGATGTTGTTCCTAGAGATACCTTTTGGCGTGTCAATTTTTCCAGAGTTAACTGGGACTATGAACTAACTGATGGTGTTTACTCTAGAAAAAAAGATTTAAAAGGTGCTTTTTTACATGAATACAATTGGGTGTGGTCGCCGCAAGGCGTTGTGAACATGCATGAACCAGAAAAGTGGGGTTATGTGTATTTTTCATCCTCGCAAGCGGGTACTGAAACACCATTTGAAATTCCAAAAGATGAAGATATTAAATGGGCGTTATATAAAATGTATAGCGCTCAAAAGGCCTATTTTTCTAAAACGAATCAATGGTTAACTTCCATTGAAAGCATACAGTCAACGCCAGTCATTTTATATGGAAAAACCCTTTATCCTACCATTGAAAACTATAGTGATGGCTGGATAATTACATTAAAAAGCCCATTTACAAATAGACTATTAAGTATCACAGAAGATGGAAAATTTAAAATTAAATAGATTGATTATGAACATCAAACACGCACTACTTTTTACAGCAATTCTTTCTGTTGTTGCTTGTAATACCAAAGATAACAACAAGATTATTTCAGAAAATAATCAGACAGAAAAGATTCGAGCATTTGAATTTGCAACTTGGATCACATCTGACAAAGAAAAGTCAACTGATTTATATGCTGCTGAATTTAAAAAATATAAAGACCATGGTATTGACGAGGTTTTGATAAACACATTAACGGATCCAAGGGAACTTGAACGATTGGTGCCTATTGCAAAAGCAGCAGGTTTAAATGTACATGCATGGATTATGACCATGAACAGACCAGGAGATTCCATAGCACTTAAACATCCGGAATGGTATGCGGTGAGTAAAGAAGGAAAATCATGTTATGATACAAGACCTTATGTCGATTATTATCAATGGTTGTGTCCAAACAGAGAAGCATCGCGAAATCATATTTTAGGACTTATTGAAGGGTTGGCAAAAGTAGAAGGTATAGAGAGTGTACATCTTGATTATATTCGTTTTTCAGATATCTTTTTACCTATTGGTTTATTGCCTAAATACAATTTAGTACAAGATACTGAACTCCCAGAATTTGATTTTTGCTATTGTGAGGTTTGTATTTCTAAATTTGAAGATATACACCATAAAAATCCGAAGGATTCCCCTAACACCTCTATTGACATGGAATGGAAAAATTTCAGATTAAATAGTGTTAAAAAGATTGTCGATGATGCTTACAGTGTAGCAAAAAAGAATAATAAAAAATTAACAGCAGCCGTATTCCCGTATCCAGAAATGGCGGACCATATGGTGCGGCAACGATGGGACAAGTGGAATATTGATGAGGTGTATCCAATGATTTATCATGGATTTTATAATGAAGAAGTTGATTGGATTGGCTATGCCACGAAACAAGGCGTTGGCGATGTTGAAGCTGAAAATATTGCACTCAATACTGGGGTGTATATCCCCGATTTTAAATCTTCGGAAGAATTAAAGCAAGCCATACTACTAGCTAAAGAAAATGGAGCCAAAGGCATCACTTTTTATGATGGACCAACATTAACAGCGGCGTATTTACAAACGATAAAAGAGACAAAGGAGGGATTAAAATAATATCTTATAATAAAGAATGGTTAATATTTATTTTTAACTTTAGAAATATTTAGTAAATAAAGTTTAAAATTTATAAATTATGTCTAATAGAAGAAGTTTTATAAAAAAAGCCACTTTAGGGAGTATTGGAATGTCCACCATAAATTCTTGGTCTTCAGCCTTGACAGCAAACCAAGAAAAAACTGCTGAAAAAAAACTTAAAAAGCCTTTAATTATTTCTACATGGAATCATGGATTTTCAGCGAATGCGGAAGCATTGAAACAGTTAGAAAATGGGAAACCAGCGCTTGATGCTATTGTTTCAGGGGTTGGGGTTTGTGAGGCTGATCCTGATAATCGGAGTGTTGGATACGGCGGACTTCCTGATAGAGAAGGCCATGTCACATTAGATGCCTGTATCATGGATCATAAAAGCAATTGTGGATCGGTTTCTTTTTTACAAGAGATAAAGCACCCTATAGCCGTCGCTAAAAAAGTGTTAGAAGAAACGTCTCATGTTATGCTAAGTGGAAAAGGCGCACAAGATTTTGCTTTGTCTCAAGGGTTTCTAAAAGAAAATTTATTAACGTCTGAATCTGAAAATGATTGGAAAGAGTGGCTAAAAAAATCAAAATACAAGCCTGTCATTAACATGGAAAACCACGACACTATTAGCATGCTTGTCTTAGATGAAAACGGTGATTTATCAGGGGGGTGTACAACGAGTGGTGCTGCTTGGAAAATGCATGGTCGGGTAGGAGATTCTCCTATTATAGGTGCTGGATTGTTTTTAGACAATGAAGTCGGAGCTGCTGCTGCTACAGGGTTGGGCGAAGCTGTTATTCGCACCGCTGGCAGTGCTATGGTGGTAGAGTTAATGCGTCAAGGAAAATCACCTTTTGAAGCTTGTAAGGAAATAGTTGAACGCATATACAATAAGCATAAAAACCATAAAGACATGGACTATCTACAAGTAGGATTTATTGCGGTTAATAAAAATGGAGAACATGGTGGGTATAGTCTACGATCTGGATTTAATTTTGCCGTTTATGATTCAGAGAATGGAAATCGAATGGAGGACTCACAATTTAAAATGTCTTGGGATAATTAAAAAATAATATGATTAGACATATTTTCATAAAAATAAGTAGCGTTTTAGTTGTAATGAGTGTATTAGTGTTGACGTCCTGCAAAAAGCACAACAGTTCCGAAAATACACAGTCTCTTGATTTCGTGGAGTATGTCAATCCTTTTATTGGCACGTCAAATTTTGGAGCCACAAACCCAGGCGCTATTGCACCTAGAGGGATGGTAAGTGTATCGCCATTTAATGTTGCTGGTCCTCAAAACTTGCCTTTAGAAAAAGACAGTAGATGGTTGTCCACCCCTTATGTCTATGAAAACACCTTTCTAAGTGGTTTTTCTCATGTAAATTTAAGCGGGGTTGGCTGTCCTGATTTAGGCGTTATTTTAACGATGCCTACCACAGGTGCTTTAGAAACAGATTATTTAAAGTATGGGAGTACTTACAGCGACGAAGTTTCAAAAGCCGGTTATTATAGTAATACTATAAATAAATACGATGTAAAAGTAGAAACGACAGCCACAACAAGAACGGGCATTAGTAAGTACTTGTTTCCAAAAGGGAAATCAAATATCCTTTTAAATTTAGGATTAGGACTCACCAATGAACAAGGGGCGACTGTTAAAGTTGTTTCGCCTACAGAAATTGAAGGGATGCGTCAAGTAGGGGCTTTTTGTTACTACAAATCTGAGGAATCTTATCCCGTATATTTTGTGGCAAAATTTAGCAAGCCGTCAAATGAATTTGGAATTTGGAAAAATTCTGCAAAAGAAAAAGGAGTAGAAAGTCAGTGGATGCCTTATAACGGAAAAACAAGAGTCTACAAAAATTACAGAAAGGATATTATTGGCGATAGTATTGGCGCCTATATGCGTTACGACTTTAAAGAGCCGACGTCTGTGGAAGTTAAAATTGCTGTTTCTTATGTGAGTATTGAAAACGCTCGAGAAAATTTAGAAAAAGAGACTAAAGGATTATCTTTTGAAGATGTGTACAAGCAAACGTCATCTAAATGGAACAATCTTCTCTCCAAAATTATAGTAGAGGGAGACTCTAAGGACGACAAAACGATATTTTATACAGCCTTATATCACACGTTGATTCATCCAAATATATTGAATGATGTGAACGGAGAATACCCCAAAATGGGAACGAGAGAAACCCTAAAAACAGCGGGTACACGTTTTACCGTTTTCTCTTTGTGGGATACCTACAGAAATTTACATTCCTTGATGTCTTTGGTGTATCCCAAGCAACAATCAGATATGGTAAAAAGCATGCTGTCTGTTTATGATGAAAGTGGCTGGTTACCGAAATGGGAGTTAAATGCCACAGAAACTACGACCATGGTAGGCGATCCAGCAGGAATAATTATAGCCGACACCTATTTGCGGGGGATTCAAGATTTTGATGTAGAGAAAGCCTATGAAGCTATGACTAAAAGCGCAACTCAACTCGAAAATAACGCACTCAGACCCGGGATAAAAGAATATATAGAAAGAGGATATTTAACAACTGCCTCCACAAAAAGTGGCTCCGTTTCTACAACTCAAGAATACAACACGACCGACTTTGCTATTGCGCAATTAGCAAAAGCGCTGAATAAAAAAGAAGATGAGGTGTTTTACAGAGAGCGTTCTGTTTCATATCGAAAGCTTTTTGATAAACAGTTTAATTTATTGCGCCCGAAGAATGATGACAATTCGTGGGTTAGACCATTCAATCCTGAAACGGGGGCTAATTTTCAAAAGAATTTAGGGTTTATTGAGGGAAATTCATGGCAATATACGTTTATGGTGGCCCATGACACCAAAGGATTAATGCAATTAATGGGAAGCGAGGAAGCGTATTCTAATCAACTTCAAAAGGTTTTTGATGCAGGGCAATTTGATATGGCTAACGAACCCGACATTGGATATCCTTATTTATTTAATTATGTAAAAGGTGAAGAATGGCGTACTCAAAAAACAGTTTCAGAACTTATTAAAAAACATTTTAAAAACACCCCCGATGGCTTGCCAGGAAATGATGATACAGGCACTATGTCTGCATGGTTGATTTATAGCATGATGGGGATATATCCGATAAGCCCCGCTTCGCCGGTTTATACGCTTACTGCTTCCGTATTTGATAAGATCACTATTCAATTAGATAGTAGATATTATGACCACCCTTATCTGGTGATTGAAAAAGAGGGAAAAGGAGCCATTAAACAATTCAAATTAGGGGAAGAAACTTACAAACGTTTTTTTGTAAATCATCCTGAGTTAGTTCAATCAAATTACTTAAAAATTAATCTAGAATAAGATCGTTTATTGCGTGTTTATTTTCTACGTTTAACTAATTGCGCCTGCTTGAGTATATTAAAAACAATAGTTTACGATTTTTATAGTTGTTGATTAATTCTCTGTTTTTATGTGTTAGTACGTCTGTTTGGTGTCAAATAATAACAAAAAATTAACATACGCCTTATTTCATGTGTTATTTGTCGAAAACATTAATTTACTACTATTAGTTTTGTTTAATTTTAAAAACATAATAATCAAACAATAAAATTATGATCCAAAAATTAAAGAAGCTGCTGCTTCTGATTTGCGTATTTAGTGTTCATACTATTTATGCACAAACTACAACAATTTCGGGTACCATTACTGATTCTTTAGATGGCATGGCACTTCCCGGAGTTAACATTGTAGAGATGGGCACTTCAAATGGTGCGATAACAGATATTGATGGGAATTACACCATCATAGTTTCTGATGACAATGCTGTTTTGCAGTTTACTTTTCTTGGTTATAAAGACACAGAGATTGCTGTAAACGGACAAACTGTAATTGATGTTGCTCTTAAAGAAAGTTCAGAAGTAATAGATGAAATAGTGGTGACCTCTTTAGGGTTAACCCGCGAGAAAAAATCTCTTGGATATTCTGTCACTAAACTTGATGGAAATGACGTGTCTAGAGTTAAAGAATCTAACGTTGCCAGTTCATTGGCTGGTAAAGTGGCAGGTGTAGTTGTTAGTAAATCTACTTCTGGTGCCGGCGGAAGTACTAGAGTAGTAATTAGAGGTAACAATTCTATAAGTGGTAACAACCAACCTTTATATGTGGTTGATGGTGTGCCAATTGACAATACTACCATTTCTTCTCCCGATACATTTGAATTTAATGTGCCAGATTTAGGTAATGGTATTTCAGATATTAATCCAGATGATATTGAAAGTATGTCTGTTTTAAAAGGACCGAATGCAGCTGCATTATATGGTTCTAGGGCATCAAACGGTGTTATAATAATAACAACAAAAAGAGGTAAACTTGATCAAGGCTTGGGTGTTTCATTTTCTTCAAGTACCACATTCGAAGACCCTTTTGTATTGCCAAAATATCAGAATCAGTATGGTCGTGGTAGTGATGGTAACTTTCCTTCTATTAACCCTGCAGATGATATACTTACGCAAGTAAATTTAGTTAGAGGATCAGATTCTTGGGGGCCAACTTTCGATGGTTCACAGCAATTGGCTTATAATGGCGAGCAAAGAGCTTACGAAGCCCAACCCAATAATGTAAAAGATTTTTTCGAAACGGGAACATCGACTATCAATACACTTTCATTGAGCAATAGTAACGAAAAATCTTCTGTACGATTTTCTTACACAAATTCAGATATTGGTTCAATATTACCTGGTTCTAGCGTAAAAAGGCATAATTTTAATTTAAGAGGCTATGCAAAATTATCAGATAAGTTAACGCTAGATTCTAAAGTTACTTATTTTGTTCAAGAGGCAAGAAACAGACCTAATCAAGGTACAGAAGGAGTTATGGCTTATTTATTGACTATGCCTAGGAACATTAGTAATTCTGATTTACAAAATTACCAAAATCTTGAAAATCCATTAGACCCTGCAAACCCATATGCGGTTATAGGTCATTCTCTTTCTAGTTTTAGTGGCAATCCATATTGGGTTCAAAATGAAGATTTTAATCAAGATCAAAGAAAAAGATTTTCTGGATTTGTTAAATTAGATTATCAGATTACTGACTGGTTGTCTGCATTTGTAAGAGCAGGTACAGATGATGTATCTCAAGATACGCAATCATATTTTGCCACAGGGCATCATTTTGTACCAAGAGGTAGTATAGCATTTGGCAATAATGATAGAACAGAATCTAATTATGACGCATTATTGATGTTAAATAAAGATTTAGATGAAAAATTTAATTTATCAGCAAATATTGGTGGTAATTTTCGTAAATCTACAGCAATTAGATCATCAATTAATGGACGAGATTTTAAAATTCCTGGAGGATATTTTTTAAATAATACCGAAGCTAACCTTGCAGAATCTAGTCAATCAGACCTCATTGAAAAGAGAGTTAATTCTATTTATGGATCTGCGTCTCTTGCTTACGACAATATGATCTATTTAGATATTACGGGTAGAAATGATTGGTCGTCAGCTTTACCTGAAGAAAACAGATCATACTTTTATAGCTCTTTGGGTTTAAGTGTTCTACTGAACAAGGTATTTGATTTAGATAACACGCCTATAAACTTTCTAAAATTGAGAGGAAGTTCAGCAAGTGTTGGTAATGATACTGATGCTCAACAATTAAGTAATGTATTTAAAGTTGGAGCACAAGGTTATCTAGGGAATATTACAATTGGTAGGCCTAATATTAAATTTAGTGAGAGTTTAAAACCAGAAGATATTACATCTACAGAGATTGGTTTAGAATTTAAAATGTTTGATAATAGATTTTATGGCGATTTCTCATATTATTCAATATCATCTAAAGATTTAATCTTTGACGTTCCTGTTGACCCAGGAACTGGCTACGAATTCTTCCGTGATAATGTTGGAGAACTTACTAATAAAGGTTTTGAGTTACTTTTAGGCGGTACTCCAGTAAAGACAGAAAATTTCAGATGGGATACTTCGATTAACCTTTCTAAAAATAAAAATAAATTGGTCAGTTTGATTGATGGTCAGGATAACTTCACATTTAGTAATAGTAATAGTGGTATTGTAGATGTAAGAGCTGAAGTAAATGATGGGTTTGGAGATATTTATACAACAACATGGCTGCGTGACGATGCTGGTCAGTTACTTTTAACCTCCGATGGTCGTCCGCAAGCAACCTCAGATAGACAAAAAGCTGGGAATTATCAGCCAGATGTAACAGGAGGATTTTCTAACACATTTAAATATAATAATTTCACATTAAATGTATTAATAGACTTCAGGTTTGGAGGTGAAGTGTTTTCTTACACAGATGCTGCAATGGATGCGGCTGGTGTTTCTGAGCGGTCATTGCAATTTAGAGAAGGTGGTTTAGTTGTTGAAGGTTTATCTGCAATAGCTGGGACTGACCCTGTTCAATATGAGACTAATACGAGTACTATTAGTGCTGAACAATATTGGACTTCTGTTGCAGGTGTTGGTTCTGAATATGTTTATGATCAGACCAACATGAGGTTAAGAGAGTTGAGTTTGAGTTATCGCTTTCCTAATAAAGTACTTGAAAAGACCTTTATGGAATCAGCTTCGCTGAGTTTAATAGGAAGGAACTTATTTTTTATAAGTAAAAAAACGGATAACTTTGATCCAGAAGCTAGCTACTCATCGTCTAATTTAAGTCAAGGAGTTTTATTCTATGCTTTGCCAACAACCAGAAGTTTAGGTTTTAGTTTAAACGTTAATTTTTAAAAAATCAAATTATGAAAATAAATAAATTATTTTTTGGATTCCTTCTACTAATTTTAGGAATTTCATGTAATGATGATTTCAATGAAATCAATAAAGACAACCAAGGATTCGATGTGGAAGATGTAAGTGCTAAATTTTTCCTAACAGGTTCTCAATTTGGACTTTACGCACCAAATAGAACTCCATACTGGAGAGCATTTTTAATTTACGCAGATAGATTTTCAGGTCATGCAGCTTTTGGTAGTACCATATCTGCGTTTGACGATGGATTTTGTTATAACTTTAACATTGGTGTTTCAGATATCGTATACAATTGGATGGCTGGTCATTTTGGTAATATAAAATCGTTTGGAGATTTAACCAAGCCAGGAGGAGATTTTGAGAATGAATACATGTACGCAATGTCACTAATAATGAAAGGCTTATATTTCCAAATGTATACTGAAACCTATGGCATGGTGTCATTTAGTGAAGCGGGTGTTGATGGTATTTTAACACCAAAGTATGATACGCAAAAGGATGTCTATAAAGGTATCATTGCAGATTTAGATGCTGCTATGGCAACCATAGGAGACGCAGACAGAACAGGAACAGGAATTAATGACGTTGGTTCTAATGATGTCTATTGTGGAGGAGACCTTCAACAATGGAAGAGATTAGCAAATACGCTTAAATTAAGAATAGGCATGCGAGCATTAGGAGCACCTGGAGACGATTTTGCAAACGGTGCAATTACTGCAGCATTATCTGCTCCTTTACTTGGTGTTGATGATTCTGTGCTTATGGCTAAAGATTATGAAATTAGTGAATGGACTTCTTCGTCATATGGAGATGTTTGGCATGACTTTGGAGGAACAATTGCGAATTGGACCATTGGTGATAATCTTATAAATCTATTAGATGATAACAATGACCCAAGGTTAGCGAAATATGCAAAACCAGTAGGAGGCGGCTCTTTCTTATATTCAGACCCAGGAGGAGATCCTAACTATGCTGATAGATTAAATTTAGTTATCCAAACGCTAGATGACGCTAATGCAAACTATACAATCAATACATCTGGAGCAGATACCACTATAGATGTTGAATCTGGTCAGTTTATAGGTCAACCTGTAAGAGCGAATGCAGAAACAAAATCATTTTTGCATACGGATATATTTTCTTATCCATCTGATGCTATTATCCAACCAAGAGGTCAACAAGCTGTTGGTTATCCAGAGATTATTTTCTCTAGTGCAAATTCGTATTTCTTACAAGCTGAAGCAGCGTTGAGAGGAATTGGATCAGGTGATGCACAAGCTTTATATGAAGCAGGTATTACAGAGGCAATGACGATGTGGGGACTCTCCGAAGGAGATGCTACTACATACATTAATAATGAGGCTATGGGAGATATAAGCACAGGTACCATGGAAGAAAAACTTGAAAAAATAGCGTTACAGCGTTACATAGCAAGTTATACTGATAGTTTTGAAGCTTGGGCGATAGTTCGCAAAACAGGTTATCCTTCAGAATTAACTGCAGGTGTAGCTAACACAAATGTATTTGCTTTAGGTGAGCTTAATGGCGCATATCCTCAACGATTGAGATATGGTTCAGGAGCTCAAGCAAATCCTAACTATACCACGGCCGTTAGTTCGCAAGGCGCAGATGTGCAGGGCACCACACTTTGGTTCGCTCAGTAACTGTAGTTTTAAATCAATATTAAAAAGAGAGGTTGCAAATTAGGTTTGCAACCTCTCTTTTTACTAGTATGTTGATTTTATATTATAAATCAACCTTATATATAGTATCCTACTATTAATAGTTTTAAAAAATAATATCATGAATTATTTTAAGCCATCCAGAAGCTTGATGTATACTTTTTTTAGCGTTATTTTATTGACGCTATCCACGTCTTGTGAAAAAGATTCAAATACAGATTTTTCCTTATTTGAATCAGTTAGTAGTTCGTATTCTGGAATTAATTTTAAAAACAGGATACCTGTTAATAAATTAACAAACTCTTTTATCTATGAATATGTATATAATGGTGGTGGTGTAGCAGTAGGAGATATAAATAATGATGGTCTTGACGATATCTATTTTACATCTAATTTAGAAAACAATCAGCTCTATTTAAATTTAGGCAACTTTGAGTTTAAAAATATAACAGAAATATCGAATACTAAAGGAAACAAAGGTTGGTCTACTGGAACAAACATGGTAGATATAAATAATGATGGTCTTTTAGATATATATGTGTGTAGATCTGGACCCTATGGAAAAGCTTCCCTTTTAGCTAACGAACTTTATATTAACAAAGGAGACAATAATGATGGAATCCCTTTATTTGAAGAATCTGCCAAAGAATTTGGACTAAACGACACAAGTAACTCAATCCAATCCGTATTTTTTGATTTTGACTTAGATGGTGACTTGGATATGTATTTATTAAATCATAATCCTCAAAAATTTTCTGCAAGTGGAAATAGGGAACTGTTTTCACCTCTTGGTGATAAGTTTTATGTCAATGAAAATGGAACATTTATAAATAAAACCAAAGATGTTGGTATCTATTCTAATTCTATATCGTACGGGTTAGGAATAGGTGTAAGCGATTTGAATTTAGATGGTTGGCCTGATATTTATGTTTCAAATGACTATGACGAACCAGATTATATGTACATAAATCAAAAAGATGGTACTTTTAAAGAAGCTGTTAAAAAAGCAACAAATCATATATCCAATTTTTCAATGGGGAATGATATAGCCGATTTTGATAATGACGGATTTGTTGATATCATAACTTTAGATATGGTTTCCGAGGATAATTATGGCATGAAAACAAGTATGGCAAGTATGAACCCTGAAAAGTTTAACAGCAATGTGAAAGCTGGTAAGCACTATCAATACATGTATAATTCTTTTCAAAAGCATACTACACATATTGATAGTAGTGGAATTCCATTTTTTTCAGATGTGGCTCAAATTACAGGCGTAGCAAATACAGATTGGAGTTGGGCTCCTTTATTAGCAGATTTTGATAATGATGGGCTTAAAGATATTTTTATAACTAATGGAATAAAGAAAGACTTTAGAAATAAAGATTTTTATAATCTGATGAAGGAATATAAAAGTAAAAACTCTGATGCACTTACTAATGAGAATAAAATTATGTTCTTGTTAGATGAAATGCCCATTAGACCTAAGAAAAACTATTTTTATAAAAACAATGGTGGATTAAGTTTCACTAATATGTCTTCTGAATGGAATCCTAATGCCAGTGAAATGTATTCAAATGGTGCAGCTTACGCTGATTTTGATAATGATGGTGATTTAGATATTGTGGTGAATAATGTTGACGAAAACGCTTTAATTCTTAAAAATAATTCAGATAAACTAAACACAAATTATATTGAACTAGAATTTAGAGGATTGCAGAAAAACACCAAAGGTATTGGCGTTAAAGTTTTAATATTTCATGATGATAAAAAACAGTATTATGAAAACTATAGTGTTAGAGGATATCAATCTTCAGTACCACCAAAAATTCATGCTGGTCTAGGCGAAAGTAATAAAATTGACTCTTTACTTGTTTATTGGCCAAATAATAGAGTTCAAAAAATTATTTCGCCTGAGCTTAACAAGTTAATTACAATCAATTATAATGCTGAAAAATTAAAACAAAATGATTTAAATAAAACTACAAAAACATTATTTTTATTAACTGATATTTCCCCAGAATTAAAACATAAAGAAAATGAATATGATGACTACAAAAAACAAGTTCTATTACCTCATAAAATGTCTCAATTTGGTCCAGCAATAGCAATTGGTGATATTAATAATGATGGCAGGGATGATATTTATTTTGGTCAAAGTACAGGGAGTATTTCTGAAACGTATATTCAAAACGTTAAAGGGAAATTCATAAAGCATCAAGCTTTTTCAGAAGATGTGATTTTTGAAGATGTTGATGCCCAGTTTTTTGATTTTGATAACGATGGGGATTTAGATTTATATGTTGCAAGTGGAGGTAATGAATTTCCAGAGAACTCAAAAAACTATGCTGACAGATTGTATGAAAATAAATCAGGGAAGTTTGTTAAACGAAAAGATTTACTCCCTGGGAATTTACACATAAGTAGTGCTAGAGTTAAAATAGAAGATTTTAATCAGGACGGTTTTAAAGATATATTCATAGCGGGACGCCACATTCCACACAACTACCCACAACCAGCTAGTAGTCGTATTTTAGTAAATAATAAAGGCCGTTTTAAAGATATAACAACTACAAATGCGCCTGGTTTAAATGATATAGGTTTAGTCACGGATGCGACATGGACAGATTATGACCTTGACGGCGATATAGATTTGTGTCTAGTTGGCGAGTGGATGGCACCCGTATTTTTTGAAAACATTAACAATACGTTTAATAAAGTAATTTCAAAGCCTCTTGACAGCCTTTCGGGATGGTATTTTTCGATTAAATCGTTTGATTTTGATAATGATGGCGATGATGATTATATTTTAGGAAACTTAGGGACGAATTACAAATACAAAGCCAGTAAGGAAGAACCCTTTGAAGCTTATTATCATGATTTTGATGTTAATGGTAAAAAAGATCTAGTTTTAGGATATTATAATTTTGGAGAATTATTTCCTGTAAGAGGAAGAGAATGCTCTTCTCAGCAAATTCCAAATATCAAAAAAGTTACCCCAACGTTTAACGACTTTGGACTATCGACTCTAAGTGATGTTTATGGAAAAAGCAACCTATCCGATGCATTACGTCTGTCATGTTATAATTTTAAAAGTGGACTACTTAAAAATAATGGTAAAGGAAATTTTGAATTTATTTCATTTCCTGAAATTGCACAACTATCATCCATTAATGATATTCTTCTTCGCGACTTAGACGATGATGGTGATACTGATATTATTGTAGCAGGGAATTTATTCGTATCGGAGATAGAAACTCCAAGAAATGATGCTAGTTACGGAATGGTGCTTTTTAATACTGATTTTGAATTCAAGCCTTTAAATGCAAATAAAAGTGGTCTGTTTATGCCAAATGACACAAAAACCTTAAATTTTATTTCAATTAAAAATAAAATTCATCTCTTGGCCGGTAACAATAATGATTTTCTCAAAGTATATAAACTAAATCAAAATAGTGGTATCAAATAATGACGATAAACTACAGTGTTTTACCATCAAAAATAATATTAAATAAAAGATATGAAGTATTTTTTATCAGTTCTAATTTGTAATTTTTCTGTTTTGGTATTTTCTCAAGATACAGTCGTTACTAAAGATACTAATATCGCTTATTACGGACGTAAATACTTTTTATCCGAAGGCACAGTTATTGCTGATTCTTTAAAGGAAAGTCCTTATAATCGTTTACCAATTTCATATAAAGATAAAGTAAGAGAACCAGTCTGGGACCTATCAAAAGCATCAGCAGGAACAACGGTGCGATTTCACTCGAATTCGACACGTATTAATTTAAAATGGACTGTTTTAAATGATTTTGATATGCCTCATATGGCAGCTACTGGTATTAAAAACATTTTTATATAAAGACAATCAAAATAGTTTAGAGGATAATTAAGGCACTGTAGATGGCGTACACCTCACCGATTTAAGATTATCAAGATATGCCAATTATTTATTGGAAAACTTTAAAAATTAAAAACTTATTAAATAGTGAAGAATTCATACGGATGAATTTTTATATACTAACAATTTAATTTTTTAATAAGGCTCCCCTACAAATTTTTAATCCCAAATAGATCAAATTTAAAATCAATTAATTTTCTGGTATTCATAATTTCAAAGATGCATTAATGTTGTAATTTTTGGGTTCATAAAAGCTGTATTTTTATATAAATAAACTCTAATCACAACCAATTAAACCATTAGTGAGCTAAGAAGCGTTATTTGTCGAACTAATTTTCTATTCAGTCCAATAAAAGGCATCTTTATAATTCATTAATTGTTTTGGTTTGAATTAGTTAAATATTAAAAGAAGAATTGGTTATCTAGTTCTTCTTTTTTTAGTTTATTCATAATAATAACCTATAATATTTAATTAAAAAAACGAATATTAAGTATGAGTAAAATAAGTTTTGAGTCTGCAGGTCAATTTGAGATCACTCGTTTTGAAAAAATTCACAACGTTATCTTTGAATCTTCCCATGATGCTTCACTAGTTGTAGCGCAAGAAATAGCCAATTTAATAAAGGATAAAAGTACACAAAACACCTATTGTGTTTTAGGATTAGCCACAGGATCTTCTCCAATTAAGGTATATGAAGAACTTGTGCGAATGCATAGAGAAGAGGGGCTGAGTTTTGTGAATGTCATTTCTTTTAATTTGGATGAGTATTATCCAATGGAGAAAAGCAATGTTCAGAGTTATGATTACTTTATGCATGAACATCTTTTTAACCATGTTGATATACTACCCGAAAACATCAATATTCCTGATGGAACGGTTAGCGATGAAAACCTGTACCAGTCTTGTGTAGATTATGAAATGAAAATTAAAGCCGTAGGAGGCATTGATTTCCAACTTTTAGGTATCGGTAGAACAGGACATATTGGATTCAATGAACCCGGCTCACACCTTAACTCTGGGACTCGAAATATAAAACTCGACCACATCACTCGTGTCGATGCTGCTCCTGCTTTTTTAGGAATCGATAATGTTCCAGTAAAAGCAATTACGATGGGTATTGGCACCGTGAATGCTGCTAAAAGAATTGTCCTACTCGCTTGGGGAGCAAATAAAGCAGAAATATTAAAGAAAACGATAGAAGGAGATGTAACCTCTAATGTCCCAGCTACCTATTTACAAAGCCATAATAATACAACTTTTGTATTGGATGAAGGCGCTTCAGAGGAACTTACTCGTGTCAAAACACCATGGTTAGTAACGTCTTGCGTTTGGAGTGAAACCTTAAAATTAAAAGCTGTTCTTTGGTTGAGTGAATTAACAAACCAATCCATTTTAAAACTAACCGATAAGGATTATAATAATAATGGAATGTCTGGATTACTGTCTGCGGTTGGAAATGCATATGATTTAAATATTAAAATGTTTAATAAAATGCAGCATACAATTACTGGATGGCCTGCAGGAAAACCAAATGCAGATGATGCCAACCGTCCTGAACGTGCCAATATTCCAAAAAAACGAGTCATCATTTTTAGTCCACATCCAGATGATGATGTGATTTCAATGGGAGGAACTTTTGATCGACTGGTAGAACAGGGCCATGAAGTACATGTTGCGTATCAAACTTCTGGAAATATTGCAGTATCTGACGAAGAAGCGTTAAAATTTGCCGAAATTTCCTTAGCTTTAAATCCAGATTCTGAAGAACCTAAAAGGCTAATTAATTTCCTGAACCATAAAACAGATCAAGTTATAGATTCGCCTGAAATGCTAAAACTAAAAGGGTTGATTAGACGAAGTGAATCGTTAGCGGCCACCCGATATTTAGGTTTGGAAGATGCAAATGTTCATTTTTTAAATCTTCCTTTTTATGAAACTGGAATGGTAAAGAAAAATAACTTATCACAGAAAGATATAGATATTGTGTGTCAATTAATCGAAGATATTAAGCCACATCAAATTTATGCTGCTGGAGATTTAGCAGATCCACACGGTACCCATAAAGTGTGCCTAGATGCACTGTTTGAATCTTTAGAAGTCCTAAAACACAAGTCCTACATGGAGGACTGTTGGGTGTGGTTATACCGGGGTGCTTGGCATGAATGGGAACCCTATCAAATTGAAATGGCAGTTCCAATGAGCCCCGATCAAGTGCTTAAAAAACGCCACGCTATTTTTTATCATCAATCTCAAAAAGACGGTGTAATGTTTCAAGGCGATGACAACAGAGAGTTTTGGGTGCGCGTAGAAGATAGAAACCGACTAACCGCAAAAAAATATAATGACTTAGGACTCGCCGATTATGCGGCAATTGAAGCTTTTAAACGCTATCATTTTTAGGACATAAAAAATAACTATATTACATACTAACAACTAAACCAAACCAACATGACAGAAAGTAAGTCAAAAGCCTATTGGAAGGAAAACATTAGATACTTATTTATACTATTAGCCGTGTGGTTCCTCGTCTCATTTGTAGCGGGAATTATGTTAAAAGATGTGCTGAACGACTTT
>JAQXCA010000025.1 GCA_029252105.1 Flavobacteriaceae bacterium
ATTAAAAACAAAGAAAACCCCTAAAGTTGTACTTTCTTGGGCGCCACATCCTAAAGTGTTACCTCACGCGGTAGCCAATTCATTCATAGAAATGATGCAGTCTATTGATGTTGATTTTAGTATTACCCATCCTGAAGGTTATGAGTTAGCTGAAGACATTGTAAAAGACACCCCAATAAATTATAATCAAGAAGACGCGCTTAAAGCTGCTGATTTTGTGTATGTCAAAAATTGGAGCAACTATAATGCGTATGGAACAATTACCTCTCAAGATCCAAATTGGATGATGACCAAAGAAAAATTGGGTTCTGCCAAGTTTATGCACTGTTTGCCAGTGCGACGGAACGTGGTGGTCGAAGATGCGGTATTGGATAGTGATGAATCCGTGGTGATTGCACAATCGAATAATAGAACCTATGCAGCTCAATTGGTGTTGAAAAAAATTCTTGAAAATGGATAAAAACAATACACTCAAAATCATTAAAATAGGTGGAAACGTTATTGATGATCCCAAGGCACTGGCTGCGTTTCTAAGGGTGTTTTCATCTCTTGATGGACCAAAAGTTTTGGTGCATGGCGGAGGAAAATCTGCTACAGCTTTAGCCCAAAAAACAGGTTTGGAAGTGAAGATGGTAGAGGGCAGACGCATTACTGATGCGGCGACTTTAGAGCTGATTACGATGGTGTATGCGGGTAAAATAAACAAAACAATTATAGCTCAATTACAAGCCTTAGACTGCAACGCAGTCGGTTTTACGGGTGCGGATGGCAATACAATCACTTCTGAAAAACGCCCTGTTTCAACAATTGATTATGGCTTTGTTGGCGATGTCAAACTTGTAGAAACGTCGACTTTGGAGTTGCTATTAAACAATAATATTTCACCCGTGTTTTGTGCTATCACACATGATAAAAATGGACAACTCTTAAATACCAATGCCGATACGATCGCCTCTGAGTTAGCTATTGCATTTGCGGCCCAATTTGAGGTGGAGTTGTACTATTGCTTTGAGAAAAAAGGCGTTTTAAAAGATGTTAATGACGACAATTCTGTCATTCAAACCATTACAAAATCGTCCTATAAAAAATTATTAGATGCCCAGTTAATTTTTTCTGGGATGTTGCCAAAATTAAATAACTGTTTCCATGCTTTGGACCATGAGGTTTCTAAAGTGTGTATCGGTACACCAGAAATGTTGCTTGATTCCAAAGCAATTTTCACAACACTTACCATTCAATGACCCTAAAAAATTTAACATCATCCGCCGTTCAATTATTAAAAGATTTAATTGAAATTCCTTCGTTTTCCTCTGAAGAGCATTTGACTGCTGCACGAATTGAGGCCTGGTTCACGAGTTACAATATTCCGTTTCAACGGTCACAAAATAATATTTGGGCAACTAATGCCGATTTTGATGCGTCCAAACCAACACTACTTTTAAATTCCCATCACGATACCGTTAAACCAAATAATGGGTACACGAAAGATCCGTTTAAGGCACAAGTCATAGACGGCAAACTTTTTGGACTAGGGAGTAATGATGCTGGAGGGTGTTTAGTGGCGTTGATGGCTACATTTACACATTTTTATGCCCAGAAAAATTTAAATTATAATTTTGTTATTGTGGCTTCTGCAGAAGAAGAGAGTAGTGGGGATGCCGGATTAAATAGTATGTTATCGATCATTCCGCATATTGATGTAGCTATCGTAGGAGAGCCTACACTAATGCAATTGGCAGTTTCTGAAAAGGGATTGGTAGTTTTTGATGCGCTTGTTAAAGGAACACCAGGTCATGCCGCTCACCCTAATGCGGATAATGCGATTTATAACGCCATAGAGGTATTACAATGGTTTAAAGATTTTCGATTCAAAAAAGACTCAGATTCTTTAGGACCTGTGAAAATGACCGTAACACAAATCAAGGCTGGAAAACAACACAATGCCATTCCTGCTGCCGTGGAGTTAGTGGTGGATGTTCGTGTTAACGATCAGTATAGTAACAAAGAGATTGTTGAAATTCTTCAAGAAAATGCGCCTTGTGATTCAATTGTCCCAAGAAGTTTACGCTTGAATTCGTCTTCAATTCCTGTGGCGCATCCGTTAGTGCAAGCTGGAATTGCTTTAGGCCGCGAGACTTATGGGTCGCCAACACTTTCAGACCAGTCGGTGCTGAGTTGCCCGTCTTTGAAATTAGGTCCTGGCGATAGCACGCGTTCACACACCGCCGATGAATTCATATACGTCAAAGAAATAGAAGAAGGCATCGCCTTATATATTCAATTATTAACTAAAATAGTATAAGTATGAAACTTTGGGATAAAGGGATTTCAATTGATAAGTTTATTGAAAAATTTACAGTCGGAAATGATCGAGAAATCGACCTTAAAATTGCGAGGTATGATATACAAGCATCATTGGCACATGCGCAAATGTTGGTGAAGATTGGACTGCTCACTGCCGAGGAACTCAGCACTATTGAAGTGGAGTTTGATAGGCTTCAGTCTCAGCTTAGTGAAGGTACTTTTGTGATTGATGCACAGTTTGAAGATATCCATTCCAAACTCGAATATGAATTGACAAAAGCTTTAGGCGATACAGGTAAAAAAATTCATACGGCGCGCTCAAGAAATGACCAAGTTTTGGTGGCGCTTCAACTGTACTACAAGGCTAGTTTAGGGACCATACAACATAAAACTAAAACCTTTTTTGAAACCTTAATAGCCTTAGCAGATACCCACAAATCAGCGTTGCTCCCTGGATATACGCATTTACAAGTCGCTATGCCCTCGTCTTTTGGGTTGTGGTTTTCGGCTTATGCAGAATCGCTTATTGACGATGTATATGTGTTGCAAGCAGCTCAAAAAGTGGTGGATCAAAATCCTCTAGGTTCAGCAGCCGGGTATGGAAGTTCGTTTCCAATTGATAGAGCGTTTACCACCAAAGCGTTAGATTTTAAAACCTTAAAATATAATGTGGTAGCAGCACAAATGAGTCGGGGAAAAAATGAACGTATTATAGCCTCTAGTTTAGGGAATTTAGCCAATACCCTTGGAAAAATGGCAATGGATATATGTTTGTATATGAGTCAGAATTTTGATTTTATTGGATTTCCAGAAGCACTCACCACAGGAAGTAGTATCATGCCGCACAAGAAAAACCCCGATGTTTTTGAGTTGATTCGTGGAAAATGTAACAAGCTTCAAAGCTTGGGTACCGAGATGCTTTTGATTACCAATAATTTACCGAGTGGCTACCATCGTGATTTTCAGTTGTTAAAAGAAAATATGATCCAAGGGTTTGAAGAGTTAGAATCAATTTTAGATATTTTTAATTATGCCATTCAGCAAATCCAAGTTAAAACAATTGATTTGAAGGATCCTAAATACCTCTATCTGTTTACGGTGGATAGTATCAATACTTTGGTAATGCAAGGCGCATCGTTTCGTGAAGCCTATCAAGCCATTGGAGCACAAGTACAGGACGGCACTTATAAAGCGGATACAAGTATTCCACACACGCATTTGGGGAGTATTCACAATTTAGCCTTGGAAGCGATTAGTGCTAAATATCCTGTTCAGGGGATGGGGGATTAAAACTTACATCTCCTTAGTCAGCGACTTGACAATCTTGTTGTTTGCCAAAAACGCTTTTAAAATCACTTTTAGGGCGGTATAGGTAGGTACGGCCAAAATCATTCCGGTGATGCCAAATAGAATTCCACTAATGATGATGATAAGAAAAATTTCTAGCGGGTGTGACTTTACACTTTTTGAAAAAATTAGGGGTTGACTGACAAAATTATCAAGGAGTTGTGCGATCACATAACCAATAAACACATAAGACGTTTTGGGAAGGATTTCACTTTGAAAATCTAAACCAAGGTTACTACTCATGGTCAAAAACAGCATTAAAAAACAGCCAATTAAAGGGCCTACGTAAGGAATCAAATTCAATAGGGCGCATAGAAACGCTATGACAACGCTATTCTCGATTCCAAAAATCATCAAAATAATAGAATAAATAATAAATAAAATGGTGATTTGAAATACCAGTCCTATAAAATAGCGCGATAACAATTGCTTTATCGTTTCTAAGGAAGCTCTTAGCTTTGTTTCATTTTTTTTGTTGGTGAATACATAGATAGAGTTTTCCATGATTTGAGTATCTTTCATCAAGAAAAACGTAATAAACAACACTGAAAACAACCCTATACTTAAGGAACCAACAGTCCCTACAATTTCATTTAAAAAGTTTGGAATAATATTAATATTTTCAAAAATATCGTAGTGTTTGATTTCATCTAACATATCGATGCCATGAGACAAAAAGAAGGCGTTACTTTGAGTTATTAGGTTTTGAACGGTGTCTTCAAGTTGTTCCAAGTTTAAGAGTGAAAGGTTTTCGCCTTGTTTCACAACCAATGGAATAAAAAGACTGATGAGCCCTATAAATATCAAAAGGAAAAGCCCCATAGTGGTAACGACAGATAAGCCATTAGGAAATTTGAATTTACGTTTTAGAAATAAGTTAAGCGGTCGTCCTAAAAGGGCAATTACAGAAGCGATTGCAATGTAGGCAAGAACAGATTGAATTTTATATAAGAAAAATAGCAATAAAAACACCCCGATGAGAATACCAATGGTCTTTAAAATACTTTTGATTATGAGATTTGAATTCATCACTTTAATATTTGGTATAAATGTAGCAAAAATTTAAAAACCAAACACCATTTTACCAGAGGGTGTTGTAAAGTTATCTTGATAGGTTTTTAGAAACATTACTTTATATGGTATCTCATCCCTAAAAATCCATTCATGCCTTGGTTGGAGTAGTACACATAACTTGGGTCAAATGATAGGGCGTTAGGATTGTTTGGAGTTGCAATTACTTGGCCATTAGTTCCAAATTCAACGTCTTTATCAAAGGGATCAAAAGCGCGAGCGATGCTATTGGCTGCAGGCTTAAAATTGAAAATGTTTTTAATCCCTGCATACAGTTCAATTGTTTTAAATGTGTATGTCGACTGAAGATTCATGATGTTAATTACGGGACTATTTGGTGCTCGTAAATCGAGATCTCCTAACAATGGTAGTTTCATTGGGCCAATGACCGTTCCAGAAAGATTAAGTGTAATTTTAGGATTGTAAAGTGTATAACTTATGCTGTAATTTCCTGAAAATTTTTCGGTTAAAAAAGGATATTCTGTTTCGTTATTTTCAATAATTTTAGAATCTATATAGGTAGCTCCCATATTTATTTTTAATCCATTTGCAGAGCTGCTATTAATGTTTAAGGTAATGCCCTGAGTTACTGATTTCCCTTCTAAATTACCATAGATAATTTGATTTGGATTGGTGTCATAATCAGGTAAAATTCTATTCGAAAACTCCGTTTTAAATACACTAAGATCTAGGTCAAAAAGAGTTCCATATTTAGAATACAATTTTTGATTCCAGTTAAGATTGACATTCCATGATTTTTCGGGAAGAATAGCTTCGGAAAATATCACGTCTCTTGCTCCAGTAAGGGCTGCATGATCTTCAGTAAATACATTGACGACTCTGTATCCGGTACCAAATCCGAGACGCACAATTGTGCTCTCATCCTTACTTGCCCATTTGTAGTTGAGTCGTGGCGTCCAAATATCTCCATAAATCGAATTTCTATCGTATCTAATTCCAGAGAGTAGAGTTTGTGAATTATTTAGTTTCCATTCGTCTTGAACAAAAAGCCCTGGTAAAGAAGTTTGTTGTTCAGTTGCCGTTGCGGGAGTATTGTCGTCATAGTTTGTATACCTAAAGGTTGCCCCAAGTAAAAGCGTATGGTCATTAAAAGATTTAGTGTAAACGCTTTGTAAAAACCCAATGGTTTGTAAGGCATTATACGAAGTTGTGCCATACACTGAGTTTTGGTCATGAGTGTTTAAACTGTATTGAAAAAACAATTGTTCTGAGAGATCATATTTTCCAAAGACTTCAATTCTACTCGTGTAAATACTTTCGCCATAGACCTGGTTACCACCTCTATATTTCGAGCTCCAGTTCAGTTCACCACCCCAGCGATCTTCATAAAAATAGCGAAATGCGATACTGTTTTTTTTGGTTTTAATCGAGTTAAAAATTGAAATCCGGTGTTGTAAGGTCAAATCGGTAAATCCATCTCCATTGTCATCAATGGGATTGGAATAGTTGAAATAATTAACGCCAATTAATCCTTGAATATCTTTTAAGTTATACTTAGCACCCAAATCTACATTTAATTCGCCCCATGAAGTGGTATACGTTTCTATGTTAAATGGATGTACATTTTCGGGACGTTTGGTTATTAAATTAATAACCCCACCAATAGCTTCAGATCCGTATAGAGTAGAAGCAGGGCCTTTTATCACTTCTACTTGTTGTATGAGTGACTGTGGAATTCCCGATAGCCCATATACCGTAGACAGTCCACTGACTAAGGGTAAACCATCAATGAGCACCATTGTATTGGCACCTTCTTGTCCATTAATGTGAATGTCTCCTGTGTTACAAACGTTACAATTAAGTTGTGGTCTAATCCCATTAATACCCTCAATGGCTTCAAAGAAACTCGCTTTGGGAGTGGCTCTAAAAAAATCTGCACTATATAGTTCAACTTGAACAGCACTTTTGAGTTTTGAAACTTGCTGAAGTGTTCCTGAAACGACAACTTCATCCAAACTATCATTTTCGAGTACTATTGTTCCGATATTTGCGGTACTTCCATTGATGTTAAGCACTTTTGGCGTATAGCCAACATACGAAATAACGAGCTTATTTTTACCTGTTGTAGATGCAATAGAAAACTTACCGTTTTCATCGGAAATCGTACTTTTACTGTTTAAGCTGTTATAAATAGTCGCTCCAAAAAGTAAATTATTATCTTGGTCTTTGATAACTCCATTTAACGTTTGGGCTAATGTAGTGTTAGCTAAAAGAAAAATTAGAACGTAAACTATATTATGTTTTAAAACCAAAGTTGTAATTTTATAGAGATTATAAGTAATTGTTCACCACTGCAAAACTAATGAAAAAAACTAAAGAAAAAGAACATTATCTAAAGGAAATGTATAGGCTAGAAACAAGTGATAAAACAATCTCAGTATCAAGTCTTTCGAAAGTATTTGGGATTTCTAAATCATCCGTTTCAAATATGGTTAAAAAGCTAGTAGCGATGGGGCTTTTAAACTCTGCGCCTTATAAGGCGATTGAGCTTACTTTGGAAGGGCGTGAACTGGCGCGTAGTATTGTAGCAAAGCACCGTCTCATTGAGTTATTTCTGGTAGAAATTATGGACTTTGATCCGGAAAATGTACATGAAATTGCAGAAGAAATTGAGCATATAGACAGCCCTCCATTTTTTAGAAAAGTAAAACAAATGCTAAGCCAAAAGGACATTGATCCACACGGCAGTCCAATTCCTGACGTGGAGTTTTAAAACAGCAGCTTAAAAAAAGAGGTCATAAAACGTCTTGAAATTCACGTATTATCCCTAAAAAATAACCATTAGCCCTGTTGTTTTTATGTGATTCTATGAAATATTGTACCTTAGTATACGAGTACTATTAACAGTTGCCTATGTCGGGAATTTGAATTTATTTCGAAAATCAAACTGTTTAAATTAAAACAAATTCTAAAACATTAAATTTACAAAACAAGACTAATGTATTTATATAAACGAAGCCCACTGATTTTATTATTGTTACTAGTATGTAGCTGTAATAGCTCTGACGAAGACACTACACCAACGGCCACCACTGAAGCAGAAAACTGTATAACAGACCAAGTTCTAAATGACGCACGTGGCGACTGTGGCGTTAGCTTAGTATTTACTTCACAATTCCAAGAATCAACTTCGGGAACAACAAGAACAGTAATGTCGAATAGTATTCCTAGTCACAGGGTAGGCCTTTTTGGCGGCGGAATGAATTCATTAAATCCAAATGCAATTTCTGAACAATCTGAAAATTATACGATTAGTTTAAACCCCTCGGTTTCAGCAAATTTTACGCCATTACTTTCAACAACTGGAGCTGGTAGAAATGTTGGACCTCAATATTCTTTTGGTGTGTTATTGAATGGCGTGGAGTTAGATCCCGTAGCTGCCGAACCGTTTCCTCACGAAGGAATGATGAGCCCCAATGTAAATTGGGAATGGAATCTAGAAGCTTTGAATGTAAATTTAGGTTTAGATTGTAATAACGCACATGTGCAACCTACTGGCAAATACCATTATCATGGTTCTCCTGTTCTTTTCTTACAAAACTTAAACATACCAGCCAATCAAATGGCTTTAATTGGGTATGCCGCAGACGGGTTTCCTATTTACTATAAGTATGCATATGCTTCAGCATCTGATACTTCATCTGCTGTGATTGAAATGACATCAAGTTATCAGTTAAAATCAGGGAATAGACCTGGAAATGGAACAACTGCCCCTTGTGATGTTTACAATGGAATTTATTCTAACGATTATGAGTATGTAGAAAATTTAGGCACACTCGATGAAGCCAATGGCAGAACTGGTATAACACCAGAATATCCAGCAGGAACATACTATTATGTGATTACGGATGCTTTTCCAAGTATTCCTCGATATTTTAGAGGCACTCCCTCAGATGATTTTAAGATTGGAAGGTAAATGAGAACTGTTCTACTCTTTTGTTTTTTTTGTCTGTGCAGTAGTTTAGGACATACTCACGAGACGAATGAAGCCTTCTTTACATATATTCAAAAGGAAAACACCGTTGAAATTGAAGTAGAATTCCCTTGGACCATGCGAAATGCGCTGATAGAATTCAATCCTTTACTAGGAAATACAGCCACTAAAATAGAATTTGAAAACACTTTTTCTAGATATATCATAGAAAATATTATTTTAAAGGATAAGAATGGCAAATTATTTCAATATCAAGAGTTTAGAGAATTAGAAACTACAGGCCACTCACATCAAAATAGCTATCTATTAATTTTCAAAGGCACTAATTTATTTGAGGTTACAAATACCACAATGTTTAATGTGAATGACAATCAAGTTAACTATAACAGTATAGCGATTAACTCAAGTGAAACGACTTTCAAAACAAAAAAAAACTCAAATCAGTTCTATATAAACGAAAGTACTACGACTAATTATGGCTACTTTTTACTTCTGATTATCCCTTTAATTTATGGGATTAACTATTTTAATAAAAGCGTTTAGCCTAGAACTTATATTTACAGTTCTACGGTGACTTCATTTTTACGATTAAAAACTTCATAAGGTGCATTATATCCCAAGAATTGAAAGCGGTTCGTGTGCGTTAGTCCTTCTTGATCTAAAGCTTTTATTAATTTCTGTTTATACTGTTCAATTTTTGTATCATTTGCCCAGCCGTTAAAAGAAATAGCTGCAATTGTTTTTGCGGGTTCTTTCTTAAATAGTATTTGCGATTGATCGGGTTGGGGTAAGGTTTCCATATCAAATTTATTTGGCACCATAAAAGACATCGTCATAGAATCTTCTAAGGACATGGCCACTGGCGAAGTCATCGCTATTTTTTCGTTTCGTTCATTAGCTCCAAAAATATAACCCGCTAAAATAGAAAACCCTTCACTTGAAGCCTCTTTGTAGGATGAGTTAGAAAGTTTAACAGCGCT
>JAQXCA010000055.1 GCA_029252105.1 Flavobacteriaceae bacterium
AGAGACTGGAAATTTCAGGGTCATCACACTGTTATCGTCTTCATCAACCTCGATACGTTCTATCTTGTCTAGCTTCTTTATCAACGATTGCGCCATGGTGGCTTTAGAGGCTTTTGCTCTAAATTTTTCAATTAATTTCTCGGTTTGTTCAATCTGTTTTTGCTGATTTTTTTGAGACGCTAATTGCAATGTTTTTTGTTCTTCTCGCAAAACGAGGTATTTTGTATAGGCTTTTGGATAGTCATATATTTTACCCAATACAATTTCAATGGTTCTATTGGTCACATTGTCCAAAAACATCTTATCATGCGATACAATCACGACCGCTCCAGAATAGTTGTTTAAAAACTGTTCTAACCAGATAATCGACTCTATATCCAAGTGATTTGTAGGCTCATCTAGCAGCAAAATATCATTGGTTTGAAGCAATAGCTTTGCCAATTCAATACGCATACGCCAGCCTCCTGAAAAGGTATCCGTAAGTTTATTAAAATCTTCGCGCTTAAAGCCTAAGCCAATTAATATTTTTTCGGTTTCCCCTTGGTAGTTATATCCTCCAAGAATTTCGTATTGTTCCTGAACTTCGTTCAATCCTACCATTAAATCGTGGTAACCTTGACTTTCGTAATCTGTGCGTTCTGCGAGTTGTGTATTGATATCTTCGAGCTGAAGTTCTAAGGCTTTAATTTCAACAAAAGCTTGGTAGGCTTCTTCAAGAATGGTACGGCCAACAACAAAATCGATATCTTGTTTAAGAAATCCAATTTTAAGATCTTTTTTTTCTTGAGCGACTTGACCTTCTGTATATTCTAATTCACCAGAAAGTAATTTTAACAGTGTAGATTTCCCTGCACCATTTTTTCCAATTAACCCTACACGATCGCCTCCTCGAAGTCTAAAGGATATATTCTCAAATAAATAATCACCTTGAAATGATACGGATAACTTATGGATGTTTAACATTTAAAAATTGTAAAAAGGAATAATTATAAATAGTTTAGCGCTTTGTAATAAGTTGCAAAAATAGGAAATTATGATATTAAAAAAAGGAAATAAGCTGTATAGTATTCTGACAGGTAAATGTCCCAAATGTCATCACGAATTAATGTACAAAACGAGTAATGCTTATGTACTTTCCCAAACCTTAAAAATGCATGAACGCTGTGGGCATTGCCAAACAAAATATAAAATTGAACCCTCTTTTTTTTATGGTTCAATGTATGTAAGTTACGGCGTTGGAATTGGATTTTCGGTAGTTGCTTTCCTAATAACATTCATTATTCTTGAAACTTCCTTAGTGCTTTCATTTATAGCCATTGTGTGTACACTTATTGGGTTTATGCCTATTATCATGCGACTCTCCCGAAATATCTGGATCAATCTTTTTATGAGTTATGATGCCGAATTAGCTAAGAAAAAACAGCTACAAAACGACTAATATCAATTTCTGCCGGTAAAGACGCACCCTTTTCAATAGAATCATAAAGCGCTTTTGCCATAGATGGCGCTACCAATACGCCGCGCGTTCCCAAACCATTTAACACATGCATATTTTTATGGCTGGGATGCTGCCCAACTAACGGACGACGATCAACCACTGTAGGGCGGATGCCTGCACGTTGATCTACGATTTCATAGTCACAACCAATGAGACGTTCCAATTTTTCTATGAGTTCGATTTTTGATTTTTGGGTAGGTTCATTTGTTTTGTCAGTCCATTCATAGGTAGATCCTACGAGGTAACGATCCTCCCCCATTGGAATCACAAATATGCTTGATTTTAAAATGACTACTAATTTGAGGGTTGGGGCATGAATCGTAATCAACTCCCCTTTTGTGCCCTCTAATGGGAGGTATTTAAAATATGGGTTTTTATGAACTCCAAACCCTTCTGTGAATACAATTTTTCGTGCTTTTAAAGTGCGGTACTCAACGCCTTCTCTGTTGTCTTTTACATCAATATACTCAAAAGTTTCTTCTATATATTGATTTCTTTTTAAGAGAAATTCTCGATACGATTCTATGAGCAACTGCGTATCAATTCGTCCTGTGAAATTCACGGCGCCAAACCCAAAAGGCGCTTTGACTGCTGAATTGGTATTGGGAATTATTTCAGGGTTTAGGAAATTTGTAAGTACGGGATTGTCACATGCTAAGAACCAATTGTTTTGTTCTTTAACCGAATTAAATACGCGATGTATAGGAAGTACATGATCGAGTTTATGCCCTAAAAGCTGCTCTAATTGGACATATTTAGGGATCGCCGACTCCAAGTGAGCAGCAGCATTCCAAGTCGCTGTAAAGCGCTTTAAAACTACGGGGTTATATAGACCACTCGCCACCACAGACGCTTGCTGAGAACGGTTACTAATAACAACAAATGATTTGTTATGAAGACGTAACTGCTCGGCAAACATAATACTTGCCAATCCCGACCCCACAATGATGTAATCATAGTTCATTTTACAAAGGTATAAAAATACAAAACGCTTATCGTATTGATAAGCGTTTTGTTATAGTGTTTTGATTGTAGATTAATAACTCCACATATCTTGTTCCTTATTTCTAATTTTCTCTTTGATGCGTTCAGATTCGAGCAGTTGCATAAGTGCATTCTCAGGAATATATTCTTTCAAACTTCTATCTTGAAACACGTTGTCTTCTTTGTATATGTAAGCTGAAAAACGTCTTGAATTAATTAAATGATCAAAGTTAACAGGCTTAGAGGTATTTGCTTCGTTAAAAGCCTCTGCTTCAAATAACACCTCTCTAGTATCCGGATAAAACATCCAAAAAAGGTCTATTAGTTCAGGAGGAGTCTCTGGCTTTTGTTCTCTAACTTTTTTTGATTTTGGAGTCTCAATTACGGGACATATAGCAATTGGCCTGTATTTGAGTTCAGCTTGACGCTTATCAAAATACCAAACGCCTTTAATTTTATAACTGACTACATCTCCATAATTAAATTCTTCTAGATAATATTCGTCTTCTTCTAAAAGATTATTTTCAAAAATCAGACTTTCCATAGCAAAATTAAATTCAGCAATCTCTTCCGCGGTCTTCTCTTTATCTGTCTCATCATAGTTTGCATACTCTCCCAAATCCATGTTATTATTTAACAAGAAAAGTTTTGGAGTAGGGCCTTCTGATTTAATTCTTTCGAGACCAATGCCTTCAATATCTTCTTTGATTTCTCTATAAATCAAGTCCTTTTTTAGGTTATCAATAGGTTTTTCAATCATTAAGGTTGAAGAAGTGTAAATATTTAGTGGAATTTCAGCAACAATCACATTAGTTATGAGGTAATGTATCAGCGGTCTTCTTTCTACCCTAACTACAGTAGTATCAGCGGGGAAATACAAAGGAAAATTTACACGTTCGTCTAAATCTATAGATTCCCAAACAGTCATTGAAAATAAAACATCTCTTTCATTAACATATGCATAGGCCAGAGGACCCTCATCTTCGCCTATAATGAGCTCGTCGATTGTTTTTTGCCCAATTTCATCAGGAGACTTTGCATTTAAAATATTACGCTGTCCAAGTACCGAAGCTGGTAGAATCAAGATTAATAAAAGTAAATATTTCATTTTTTTAATTTGTCAATTTTATAATTAAAGGGGTCGCTTTTGATAGAGTAACTGCCACACCAGGAACTTCTACTTGTATTCGGTCAATTGTTACAGTAGATCTTCTTCTTGCTCTACTAATGGCATCTTTTGCATCTTGACTAAGTCTATTTCCTCTAACAGTAATAGTTGGCTGTCCAGAAATAGTTACATCAAATGACACAACATTAACTGGTAAATCGTATGCAAAGTCACTAAAGTAAGCTTCAACTCTTGAAACACTTAAATCTCTTTTATTTAAGCTTACAGATCCTGTTTGCCCTGAGATTCTACCAAGTGTTTTTGGAATGTTTTTGACTCTAAACTTTTTAGTAGAAATAATCTGATCTCCGCCTTGCAAAGTTCCAGTAGCTGTAATATTGATTGTGTTTTTTCCGTCAGAAGGTGGCACTACAACGTATTTTCCATTACTAACCTTACTTATTCCAGGTCCAGTAACACTCACTTTGTCACTTGAAATACCAGCGATAGAAATTGTTAATGGATTATCAAGACCTCTGTAAACAACATTCATTTTATCAGCTGCTATAGACGCATCATTTGGTCTTGGAACTACAACGTAATTTCCAATAATAGGGATATCTAATGGTTTCCCATCTTCCAAGAAAGTGAATTTTCCTTCAATTGGATGCTCACCTACATTTCCTACATTAAAGTCAAGTTTTGCTGC
>JAQXCA010000056.1 GCA_029252105.1 Flavobacteriaceae bacterium
CCAGTTGCTAAACCAGCAATAATGTTGGTTCCAGCACCTGTACTAGATTGCTGTACAATTTTTAAAACCGGCTTAGAGCCTAACCCTGTGTAATACTCCGTAAATGCTGAGATTCCAGCGCCTACTACTAAACCTACCAAACAAGCATAAAATACACGCATTGAAGAAATGTCTTGAAGACCTTCTCCAAAGAAGTCCATTTGCATTGTTTCTGGCAACATCCAAGTTACTAATCCAAAACATGCTGCAGCTACCATCGCTATGGATGCCCAGTTCCCTATGTTTAAGGCTTTCTGTACGTCTGCTTCTTTTGCACCGTTAGAAGATATTTTAACTAAGAATGTTCCTATAAGAGAAATAATAATTCCTACCCCTGCAATTGACATTGGTAATAAGATTGGTCCAATACCGCCAAAAGCGTCTTGAATTGCACCTCCCATGTCTTTAATGACATAGTTTCCTAAAACCATAGCAGCTAATACTGTTGCAACGTAAGAGCCAAATAAATCAGCGCCCATTCCTGCTACATCTCCAACGTTGTCACCGACATTATCCGCAATTGTTGCTGGATTTCTTGGGTCATCTTCTGGGATATCTGCTTGTACTTTTCCTGCTAAATCTGCCCCTACATCAGCAGCTTTTGTATAAATACCACCACCAACTCTTGCAAATAAAGCGATTGATTCAGCACCTAAAGAAAACCCCGCTAGAGTTTCTAATACCACTGTCATGTCTGTTGTATTTGTCCAAACACCACCCATGAACATGTGATAGAATATAATAAAGAAAGCTGTTAAACCTAAAACAGCTAAACCTGCAACACCTAATCCCATAACAGTACCACCGCCAAAAGAAACTTTTAATGCATTTGGCAAGCTTGTTTTTGCAGCTTGTGTTGTTCTTACGTTTGTTTTGGTGGCGATTTTCATTCCCATGTTTCCTGCAAATGCAGAAAATACAGCACCGATTATAAAAGCCACTACAATAAGAATATGTGTTGATTCTACCATAAACGATACGCCTGCTAAGACAACACTTGCAGCAACCACAAAAATTGCTAATAACCTATACTCTGCGTTTAAAAATGCTAAAGCACCTTCATAGATGTGATCCGAAATTTCTTTCATCTTACCATCACCTGCATCTTGTTTCATTACCCAAGATTTTTTAACTAGCATGTATGCTAGACCTAATACTGCCATTGCAATTGGCATCCAAATCATCATTGATTCCATAGTGTAATTTTGTTTATTTTTACGGGCGTAAATGTAGTAAAATGTAAAGGAACTAAAAAGCCTATTTTAACATAATTATAAGAGTCTATTTTAATGTACCATCACAACTCAAAAAAACAGAACTCAGCTAGAGGGTTTTACTTCTTAAAAATCGGGAGACATTCCTAGTCGAACACCAAAGTTAGGTGACGAATTATTTGGATTCACAAATTCCGAACTCCAAATACAATCTATTCGAAATACCCTCAAATTTCCGAAACCAATATTTTCTACCCCAAAACCATACTCATAGTAAAGCTCTTTTGGTGCATTATAAATAATTGAAGATCTATTAATAGCGATATTGGACTCTGAAATATTTCCAACTACGCCTCTAAAAGTCATTACACTTCTCAATTTTAGCTTTTTAATTAATGGAATTTTATTTAAAATATAGCCGTTGAAATGGTGTTCAAAATGACCAACCAAAAATTGATCTACTACAAAATCATAATAATTTAAGAGTGAAAACGTATTGGCAACAAGGGAGTAGGTTTGATTTGCCGGAACAGGGCTAAGAACCGATAATTGTGCGTCTCCAAAAATTTTCCCCGTTTCGATAGTGTTGTTAAGAATGCCGAACTTTCCAAGTTTTAACGGCTGATTGTAAGAGAACAATAGTTTTGAGTACGTGGTGGATCCTGCGCCAATTTCTAACCCTTTTTGATAACTTAATAAAAATGATGGATAGAGATTTGTCCCTGGTTTTCGTTCAACACCATACCCAAATATATTTCGGTTTGGCGTAAATAACATGTATAGCTCTGCCGCATTATCCACTAAATTAGACTGAACACTTTGTTGTGCTTGATCAAAATAATCAATTGAAAACTGATCTGGGGACGCCGATTTTATATGGCTGTTTGAATAGTTTAACCCTACAAGAAAATTTCTAAAAATTTCTACATTGACATTTGCAGATACTTTTTGGACACGGGACAAGAAATAATTCTCTCCTCTACTAAAAAGAGAGGTCGTACCAAATCCAGCTGAAGCATTACCCAGACTGTTTATGATTCTACTGCCCAATTGTTCAGTATCATTTAAGTAGCTTAGACCTACTGAAATTCTTGGCTTATAGGTCAATAAATATTTTGCATCAACTAAATATTTAAATTGCTCATCATCAAAACCATAGGCCAATTTTCCTTTGACTCTAAATCGATCGTCTAAGGATTTAAAAGATCTAAAGCCTGCAGAGACCTTAAAACCTTCAACATCATTAACTGCAAAAGTGCTCCAAACCGATCCAAATTCAATACAATTAGAAATTTTGAAATACCCACTAGAAATGGTTCTCAATAAACCTGTAATATTTTTTATTTTCTTATTTCCGTTAAGGTTCTCTAGAACAGATTCCGTATCGCTATTATCTATGTTTTCTGGTAAATTTTCTGCCCAAAATTCATCACTTTTTTCAAATTGATCTTGTTTATACTTGACAACTTTAGCATCATAAAAATCAGGTGTTCGAATCGAGTCAAAATTGTAGTCTTCAAAAGTTTCAGTACGTTTTAAATACAATCCTTTTTCTTTCTCACTTTTTGTCAATAAGGTAAAATCTGCTTCATAGACATTGTTTTCAGGCAAAAAAACGCTGTCATTTTCAATCGTGAACGTTTTTTCAAAATAGAGATTACGTACAAGATTTAAGTTGATTTTAGGATTGACACGCATGCTTATAGAATTTATAGCATAGATGCTATCGGTTACTACAAAACTACCTTCAAAAACTAAATCCCCTTCTCTTCGTGGGAAAAAATAGATCTTGTATTTTGTTCTAGAATTCGACACAATACTGTCTTGCAACACATAATCATAGGATCCAAATCCTTCAGATGATAAAGGACTCACAAACGACTTATTTAAAAGTTGAATGCTATTGCCATACACATTCATCTTTTGGAAAATATTACTAATCTGATCAAATACAAAACCATCCTGCTGGATGCCAATTTCTTTTTCTGCTTGTACCAGTTGCAGTGATTTATCTAGCGTATTATCTCCATAAACGGTTTCTAATTTCTCATTTAAGTAAATAGGAACATAGAATTTTTTATTTCGTTTATCCTGCTTAATAATTGAAACAACAGAATCATAATCTTCTTTTAGAAGTATTTTTAAGAATTTCTGGTCCATGTTATTAAGACCAACTTCTGTAGAGGTATATTTTTTATAGGCGTAAGTCTCAACGAGATTAAGTCCGTTCTTTTTACTGTTAGCCCAAATGCCTTTCATGATTTTGTAGGCAGGGTTTTCTTTCTTTTTTAGACGTTCTTTTGGCTTGTTGACAATTAAAACTTCGTCGAGTTCAAAACCAGTTTGCAACACAATTTCAAGTGCAGATGTTTTTTGATTTTTAAGTTTTAATTCGGACGTTTCAAATCCAACAAAAGACACAACTATTGTTGAATGATTATTTTCTGACTGGAGTAAAAACCGACCATCGATATCAGAAATAACCCCTTCTGAAGAATTCTTAAACATAACATTTGCAAATGCAACGGGCTGTTTATCTTGATCGTAGACAGTACCACTAACTTTCGTTTGCGCAAAACTAGGTATTGA
This sequence comes from Flavobacteriaceae bacterium, assembly GCA_029252105.1. Lineage (GTDB taxonomy): Bacteria > Bacteroidota > Bacteroidia > Flavobacteriales > Flavobacteriaceae > Hel1-33-131. The sequence goes on from JAQXCA010000056.1 coordinate 3,843, forward strand.
TAGAATCAATACTAAAAACAATAGGTAGTATCTCATATTTTGTACTTCATCAACAACCTAAAAAATAAAAGGTAATAAGAATTTTACTTATATAACACTTTCTTTACTGCCTTTATAACATCTTCATTGTTAGGTAACCATTCTTTTAATAAGACTGGGGAGTAGGGTGCAGGGGTGTCCGCAGTATTGATTTTTATAATTGGAGCATCCAAGAAATCAAATGCTTTTTCTTGAACTTGATATGTAATCTCTGTAGATACATTTCCAAATGGCCATGCTTCTTCAAGAATTACTAAACGGTTTGTTTTTTTAACAGACTCTAAAATCGTATTAATATCTAATGGACGTACGGTTCTTAGATCAATAATCTCACAGGAGATGCCTTCTTTTGCTAGAGCATCGGCAGCTACATAAGCCTCTTTAATAATTTTACCAAAAGATACAATAGTAACGTCTGTTCCTTCGCGTTTAATCTCTGCTACTCCAATAGGAAGAATATATTCTCCTTCTGGAACTTCGCCTTTATCGCCATACATTTGTTCACTTTCCATGAAAATAACGGGATCGTCATCGCGGATAGCCGCTTTTAATAATCCTTTTGCATCATACGGATTTGATGGTACGATTACTTTTAGTCCAGGGCAATTTGCAAACCAATTTTCAAAAGCTTGTGAATGTGTAGCACCTAATTGTCCTGCTGACCCTGTAGGTCCTCTAAATACAATAGGGCATTTAAACTGTCCTCCAGACATTTGTCTGATTTTGGCCGCATTATTTATAATTTGATCGATACCAACCAAGGAAAAGTTAAACGTCATAAATTCAACAATAGGACGATTTCCTGTCATCGTTGATCCTACAGCAATTCCTGAAAATCCTAATTCTGCAATAGGGGTGTCAATTACACGTTTAGCTCCAAACTCGTCTAACATTCCTTTGGAAGCTTTGTAGGCACCGTTATACTCGGCAACCTCTTCACCCATTAAATAAATGCTTTCATCGCGACGCATTTCTTCACTCATCGCTTCACATATTGCTTCTCTAAACTGAATTGTTTTCATTAATTGAAT
>JAQXCA010000068.1 GCA_029252105.1 Flavobacteriaceae bacterium
ATGCCAGAACAAGTAATTATACTATCAATTAGCGAGAAATATGAAAAATACGCTCGAAAAGTTTTAAATTCGCTAGAAAATAACGAAATTCGCGCCCTCGTAGACAATAGAAATGAAACCATGGGTAAGAAAATTCGGGACGCAGAAATGCAAAAAGTTCCTTATATGATTATCGTTGGGGAACAGGAAGAGATCGACGGAACACTGAGTGTTAGAAAACACGGTGGAGATGATTTAGGCACGATTAGTGTGGCATCATTTACATCTATTATTGAAGAAGAAATTAAAAAAACATTAAAAGAATTTTAAGTTTAACTAAATATATAAAGCCATAGCAATACGTAGAAGAAGAGACAGAGGTCCTCTAAGAATCATTAAGGAAGATCAACACAAGATCAACAGAAAAATTACTGCACTAGAGTTAAGACTGGTTGGTGATAATGTTGAAGTTGGTGTATACAGCTTATCAAAAGCCCTAGCTATTGCTAGAGAGCAAGAGGTTGATTTAGTTGAGATTTCACCTAATGCTGTCCCACCTGTATGTAAGGTTATGGATTACAAGAAGTTTCTTTATGAACAAAAGAAGCGTGACAAAGCAATTAAATCAAAAGCTACGAAAGTAGTGGTTAAAGAGATTCGTTTTGGACCTCAAACTGATGATCATGATTATGCTTTTAAGAAAAAACACGCTGAAAAGTTCTTAAAGGAAGGTGCTAAATTGAAAGCCTTTGTGTTTTTCAAGGGGCGTTCAATCATTTACCAAGAGCAAGGTCAAATTTTATTATTGCGTTTAGCGCAAGATTTAGAAGACCTAGGAAAGGTAGAACAAATGCCAAAATTAGAAGGGAAACGAATGATTATGTTCATATCCCCAAAAAAAGTAAAATAAGCGAAGCAACTAAATAAAAGGAGAAAATGCCTAAAATGAAAACCAAGTCTAGTGCCAAGAAACGTTTTAAAGTAACGGGTACTGGGAAAATCAAAAGAAAGCATGCGTTCAAAAGCCACATTCTAACGAAGAAGTCTAAAAAACGTAAGCTTGCTCTGACGCACAGTACATTAGTACATGCGAATGATGAAGCAAACATTAAACAACAATTACGTTTAAAGTAAACGTTGTTTAGGTTAAAAATTATTTTTATAAACCATGGAGTATGGCCAATAAAAGTATTCAATAAAATTGAATCGCCTACTACAAAAACATTTAAGAAATGCCAAGATCAGTAAACTCAGTGGCCAAAAGAGCCCGCAGAAAAAAAGTATTAAAACAAGCTAAAGGATACTTTGGAAGACGTAAAAACGTATGGACAATTGCTAAAAACGCAGTTGATAAAGCCATGCTTTATGCTTACAGAGACCGTAGAAACAAGAAAAGAACATTCCGTGCTTTATGGATCATGCGTATCAACGCAGGAGCCAGAGCTCATGGATTATCATATTCACAATTTATTGGGAAACTCAAAACTAATAATATCGAATTAAACCGTAAGGTTTTAGCTGATTTAGCAATGAATAACCCAGAAGCTTTCAAAGCTATTGTAGACAAACTAAAGTAAGGCAAAAGCCTATTGTATCATATTCGCTTATATGTAAAAGCCTACTCAATTGAGTAGGCTTTTTTCATGCACTAATGTTTAATCTTTATTTGATTTATAAACATGTGGATTTTTAACGACTCCTTTTTTGAATATTTTCCTTAAGTTCATTCTTAAAAATGAATCTAATTTAAGAATGTGATTTCTAATTTTTTGTTTGGGACGTCCCCTAAAGGTGGTGACATGAAATCTATCTGTGTTTGACAATGGGGCGTCCGAGAAATAATAATTCGAAACACAATTACGCGAAGCATCCGCTATAACTGGACTTACAGAATGCCAGGATTTACCATGTGTTGCCATTACTACTAGCCGATTAAACTTCGAATATAAAATGATTGGATCTTGTTTTAATCCGTCTGGCCAAATCTCTAAATGACCACCGCTAGAATCTTCCCAATTAGGAGTGACATAAAACAATAAGTTCAAGACGCGCCAACTGTTCCTTTCATTATCATGAGAATTATCTAAGTGCGGATTCAAAAATTGAGATTGTTTCATAGAGGATAATCCGCCTGCATATAAATTTTCGTCGGGCTGAAGGTCGTTAATTTCACAAATATCTTTTATTAAATTCACAACCCGCTCATCTTGAAATGCATAAATTAATTCTTCTAAAACTGCTGCATATTGATTCATTTGAACTGCAATGAACTTATTTTCTCGAAGGCTTTTTTTGAGAACCATATCTTCGTGAGACGGAAACTGACTCTGAATATGAGTTGTTATTTCTTGTGGAAGTAAATCATCTATAAAGAAGAATCCAATTTTATTTTTAGATACTTCGTATTGGGTTTTAATACGGTCTTTTTCTTGAATAATTTTAGAAGCGATCAACTCTGCAAAATCTTTTCTATTGAGCGATGTAATTAAATTCATATTAAAAAAAATTAATCTTGAAGTTTAAAGACTTGCTGAAGTAAAGTCGTCGTTCGTGAGGATAGCTTTGTACGGATTTCTTCTTCCTCTATGGCAATCATTTTATAAACCCCTTTCAGCGCTTCTGTAGTCACGTAGTCTGTAAGGTCTGCGTTTACTGATTTTGTAAATGGAATGGTATTGTATTTATTAATTAAATTGGCCCATATTTTATCTGCACCAACTTTAGAAAATGATTGTTTTATTACGGGGTTAAATTTTTGATATAAGGCTGTTTCGGTTTTAGTCGTTAGATATTCGGTGGCAGCCGAGTTGTTTCCTAATAAAATGGTTTTAGCATCGTCAAATTTTATGTCCTTTACTGCTGAAATAAACACCGGAGTTGCTTCATTTACAGCGTTTTCTGCCGCACGATTAAGGGCTTTTAAGCCTTCATCAGCTAAGCTACTTAATCCTATTTTTCTGAGTGCTTTATCCACTTTTCTTAAGTCTTCAGGAAGTCCTATTCTAACAAGTTCGTTTTTAAAAAACCCGTCTTTTTGAGTGAGCTTACTGACTTGTTTATCGATACCAGTAGTTAATGCCTCGCGAAGCCCAGACGCTATATCAACAGTGGGAGTTTGTTGCACTTGAGGAAGGTTTTTAACCACTTGTTGTAGCTGAGCACAAGAAACTAATGGAAATACTAAAAGAAAGATTGAGAGTTTACGGAACATAGGTTTAGATTTTGAGGTTTATATAAGTAGCTAAGTCTTTTGTTTTTTCTTTCGAGCGGCAGGGAATAATACATTATTTAAAATCAATCGATACCCTGGTGAGGTTGGATGCAAGTCTAATTCTGTTTTGGGATCCCCTACTCTATGCGTATAATCCTCTGGATCGTGACCTCCATAAAACGTGAAAAATCCTTGCCCTTTAACCCCATGGATATAACGCGCTTCGCCGTTGGATTTATTTTCGCCCATAACGAGCACACTAGGTTTAATTTGATCCCTTGAATACGAGGTTGTTTGTCCCATAAATCCTTTCACGAGCGCCGTGTGGTTTTGATTGAGCATTGTAGGAATAGGGTCCCATTTTGCAGAAAATTCCATAAGTGTAAAATAGTCTAACTCTTTTGGGATTTTACGTTTTTGAGTCATATCTATACTAGAGAACTCATATACTTTTGGGTTGCGTTCCACAATAAAATCTTTAAAAGCAAAGGTTTTAGAATATTCTAACTGGGATTGATAATTGGGTGTACTACCATCGCCATCAAACATGGGTTCACAAATATCAAGGGATTGAGCTGCTAAAGCAATATCGAAACTATCGGTAGCACTACACATTGCAAACATAAAACCACCACCCAAAACATATTCTCTTATTTTTTGAGCAACTGCTAACTTTTGCTCAGAGACCTTAGTGTACCCTAAACTAGCGGCGAGAATTTCTGCATTTTGTTGCTGTTCTATGTACCAAGCTGCATTTCTGTAAGCTCTGTAAAATTTTCCATATTGCCCTGTAAAATCTTCATGATGGAGGTGTAACCAGTCATATAGTAATAGCGCATCACTTAAAACTTCTGTGTCGTAAATAGTTTCGTAAGGTATTTCAGCGTAGGTCAAAACCATCGTTACAGCATCATCCCAAGGTTGTTTGCCGCTAGGAGAGTAGACGGCAATTTTTGGTGCTTTCTCAAGAACTACAGCGTCCATATTTTTACTCGGACTGTTAATCTCTTGCAGAATGGCTTCAGCTTCAGCATCACTAATTAATTCGTAAGAAACCCCCCGGATAAGGCATTCTTTTTCAATCACATTTATATGAGGCAACAAGAATGAACCACCTCTATAATTGAGAAGCCATTTGACATTTTCTTGTTTATTTAAAGTCCAATAAGTAATACCATACGCTTTCAAATGGTTTTTCTGACTCTCGGCATCCATAGGTATTAAAATATAGGAGGCAGAAGACTGAAAAGATATGACTAGAAAGAGGCTAAGTAGAAATGTTTTCATTCCTTAAATATACTCAAAAAATTTACTAATCGAGGATTAATAGGGCGTATCATCATCAGAATCACCAAATGCGTCATTTGGATCGACTCTAAAATTCTCCTGTTTGAAGGTATCATCATTGGCTGCCGCATTCATTTTTGAGTGGAATTCGGTATCAAATGGTGAATCAAAATCATCAAGATTATCAAATTTACCTAAGTGACCAATAAACTTTAAACGGATATTTTCAAGACCCCCATTACGGTGTTTTGCTATGATAAATTCTGCTTGCCCCTCAGATGGCGTGTGTTGTTCATCGTCCCATTCGTCAATTTTATAATACTCTGGACGGTAGATAAAGGATACTATATCAGCATCTTGTTCGATTGCTCCCGATTCTCTCAAATCCGATAGTAATGGACGTTTACTTCCTCCACGAGTTTCCACGGCTCTCGATAGTTGAGAGAGTGCAATTACCGGGATGCTTAATTCTTTTGCAAGGGCTTTTAGATTTCGAGAAATCATAGAAATTTCTTGTTCACGATTTCCTCCTTTTTGAGAACCACCAGCGGTCATAAGTTGTAAATAATCCACTACAATAAGTCGAATTCCATTTTGGGAAGCCAATCGACGGGCTTTTGCTCTTAAATCAAAAATAGATAACGAAGGGGTATCGTCTATATATAAAGGGGCTTTTTCAAGCGCTTTAACCTTCACATTTAATTGTTCCCATTCGTGTTTTTCGAGGCGTCCTGTTCTTAATTTTTCTGAATTTAGTCCTGTTTCGGAAGAAATTAAACGTGTAATCAATTGGACAGAGGACATCTCTAATGAAAAGAAGGCTACTGGAATACTTTGTGTCACTGCAATATTACGTGCCATTGACAATGTCAAAGCGGTTTTTCCCATACCAGGACGCGCTGCTATAATAATCAAATCACTTTCTTGCCAACCCGATGTTAACTTGTCTAATTTATCAAAACCAGAAGGTACTCCTGAAAGTCCTTCTTTATTTGATATTTCTTCAATTTTTTTCTTGGCTTGGAATACTAAATCTTGAGCAGTCTCCGTAGATTTTTTAATATTTCCTTGTGTGACTTCATAGAGTTTTGATTCGGCCTTATCCAGCAAATCAAATACATCTTTAGTTTCATCGAAAGCTTCTTCAATAATTTCATTAGAAATTTTGATTAAACTACGTTGAATAAATTTTTGTAAAATGATTCGTGCATGAAACTCAATATGTGCTGATGAAGATACTTTTTGAGTTAATGAAATAAGGTAAAAATCTCCTCCAATAAAATCAAGTTTTGAGTTTTTTCGAAGTTGAGTTGAAACAGTAAGTAAATCAACAGGTTCACTGTTTTCAAACAATTGAAGTATCGCTTCAAATATATGTTGATGAGAATCTTTATAAAAAGCATCCATACTAAGAATATCAATGACTTCATCGACTCCTTTTTTATCAATCATCATTGCTCCAAGTACCACTTCCTCTAAATCTGTAGCTTGTGGGGGGATTTTTCCTTTTTCCAAGCTTATGAGTGTACTTTTATCGGTCTTGTATACTTTTACTGGTTCCGGTTGTTTCATTTATTTCTATTAATCATTTCCGTAAGTAATACTAATTTATGTTGCTCGATATGGTTTTACAAAAGTACTTAAAATATGAGAATAAGAGACTGTATTGTTGTAACGGATACTGAACAATTGAACTGTTTATAAGTGCAAAATATTGTTGATAAGCATTAAAAAAGTCAAGTGAAACACTTGACTTAATTTATTATAAGATGAAGCTTATAACTTAATCTTCATAAACTCCCATTTGAGAGTACTTATCCATTCGTTGATCCACTAATTCTTTTGGTGATAAGTTTTTAAATTCATTGTACGACTTTACAATTGTATTAGATACCGTTATAAAGGTTTGTTCACGATCTTTGTGAGCGCCTCCAAGGGGTTCTTTTACAATTTCATCCACCAATTTCATACGCTTCATATCTTTAGCCGTAAGCTTTAAAGCTTCAGCTGCTTGTTCTTTATATTCCCAGCTTCTCCATAAAATAGAAGAACAAGATTCTGGTGAAATTACAGAATACCAAGTGTTTTCTAACATCAAAACTTTTTCTCCGACGCCTATTCCGAGCGCGCCTCCGGAGGCACCTTCACCAATAATAATGGTAATGATTGGCACTTTCAAACGGGTCATTTCGAGAATATTTCGAGCGATGGCTTCGCCTTGTCCACGTTCTTCTGCTTCTAGTCCTGGATATGCACCAGGAGTATCTATAAGAGAGACCACTGGAATTCCGAATTTTTCGGCTGATTTCATCAAGCGCAACGCTTTTCGATAGCCTTCTGGATTGGCCATTCCAAAGTTTCGATATTGACGTGTTTTAGTATTATATCCTTTCTGTTGACCAATAAACATAAAACTTTGATCTCCAATTTTTCCCAAACCACCAATCATGGCTTTGTCATCTTTAAAATTACGATCGCCGTGAAGTTCTAAAAAAGAATCACCACAAATAGCATTGATATAATCTAAAGTGTAAGGTCTGTTAGGATGTCTCGACAATTGTACACGCTGCCAAGGGGTTAAGTTTTTATAAATATCTTTTTTGGCGAGGTCTAGTTTTTTTTGAATCTGAACACATGTTTCAGATACATCAACATCACTTTCTTCCCCAATAATTTGACATTTTTGTAATTGGTCTTCTAGTTCCTTTATAGGTAACTCAAATTCTAGATACTCCATAGAAATTCAAGGTTAGTTTTAGTTAATTAGTTTACAAATATAAGTTTTAAATAGATTTCAAGGCTTAGATTTTGGGTTTTTTGATATTTTTAAATACTGCATTGAGAAGCACCGTGCTAATTATGAGTCCCGCACCAACATAAAATAGAGGGCGCATCGTTTCTGTCTTTGGAAATAATAGCACCGCTAAGACAATTCCATAAATGGGTTCTATATTATATGTTAGCACTAAAGTATAAGGGGTTATATGTTTCATCACATGAACAGAGGCTATAAAAGCATAAGCTGTACATATAGAGGCAAGAATAAACAAGTATATCCAGTCGGAATTTGTGAGTTGAAAATATGACTTATCAAATCCGTCTCCCGTAAAAACAATAAAAATGGATATAAATAGTACACCACTTACAAATTCATAAAATGAGATAACACTCGGCTTATAGTCTTTTACAAATTTTCCGTTAAGAACAGCAAACAGTGTGGAAAACAACGCTGAAGAAATTCCAAGTGCAATGCCTAAGATATATCTTAATTCGGTTTGAGTGATTAAGATAATTCCAAAAATCACAATACATCCAAACACAATTTCATATGCAATAATTTTACGTTTATAAAATAAAGGCTCTATGAACGAGGCAAAAAATGCACCTGTAGAAAACATTGCTAGTGTAATTGAAATGTTAGAGGCTTTAATAGCTGCAAAAAAAGTAATCCAATGCAAAGCAATGATAATACCTGCAATTGAAAATCTAATAATAGCTTTTAGTGGTACTTTAAGTGTTGTTTTTTTTAGCTTGATAAATATGAACATTAATACGCCAGCAATGGTCATTCTATACCAAACTAAAGGGATTGCTTCTAATGATATTAGCTCACCTAAAATAGCTGTAAATCCTGCAATAAGCACCAAAAAATGAAGGTGCAAATAGTTTATAAGTTTAACGTTTTGCATTGTATAATAAGTAAATTGCTAGTGCTCCAAAAACAATGTTAGGAAACCAAACAGCCAGAAGTGGTGAGAAGTCAGATTGTTCAGCCATAACGCCAAAGACCTTATCAAAAAACACATAAATCATGGCGATAACGACTCCGAAAGCTAAGTTGACTCCCATGCCTCCACGACGTTTAATGGAAGAAACGGCTACGGCAATAATTGTGAGTATGAATACTGATACGGGTAAACTCCATTTTCTGTACTGAACTACCCTGTATCGGTTAATGTTTGAAGATCCACGTACTTCTTCTCTTGCAATAAAAGTCATTAATTCTGTATAAGTTAACGTTTCAGCAACATACTTAGGGGGCGTTAAATCTTGTAAATCAAAGCCAAAAAGAGTGTCTTTTTTGCGGCTGTATTCTAACTGATCTTCGGCTTCCCCTATAATCCTTAGATTATAATTAGTCAGTTGGTAAGTACTATCTTTTTCTATGTAGCGTATCGCAGAAGCATGAATTTTATACGCTAATTTATTGCCTTCAAAATGCTCGAGGGTAAAATTATTACCACGTTTTTTCTTGGTATCAAAATTACTGACATAGATGTATTCGTTATCATTTATTTGGCGGTAAATGTGCTGTGTCTCTGTAACTTTGGTGTTTTTTAAATATTTGTATGTAAATTCATTAAATCCTTTACTTGCAATTGGGGCCCAATACATTCCTAACATTAAAGCAAGACCAGCTACAATGGTAGCACCTATAATGTAGGGTCTTAAAAACCGAGCGAAAGAAACTCCAGAACTCAAAAAGGCTACAATTTCAGTGTTGTTTGCAAGTTTTGATGTAAACCAAATTACCGATAGAAATAAGAATAACGGAAATAGTAGTGTTGCAAAATAAATCGTAAAATCAAAGTAATAAGAAGCTACCTCTTCAAAAGGAACTTCGTTTTCTAAAATTCGATCAATTTTTTCGGCAAGATTTGCAGTAATTCCAATCGGAATAAACAGCAGTAACATCATAAAGAATGTAAACAAATACCGTTTTAATATATACCAATCTAATATCTTCATAGTCTTATAAACGATTATTCATTTGCTTGACCATCATGGTTTTCCATGACTCAAAATCGCCGGCTAAAATATGTTTTCTAGCTTCGCGTGTTAGCCACAAATAAAACCCTAAGTTATGAATTGTAGCGATTTGTTTTCCTAATAATTCGTTAACACTGAACAAATGCTTTAAATAAGCTTTTGAATATTCGGTGTCAACAAATGTGATTCCCATAGGATCAATAGGTGAAAAATCGTCTTTCCATTTTAGGTTTTTAATATTTATAGAGCCATATGCGGTAAATAGCATGCCATTTCGGGCATTTCGTGTTGGCATCACGCAATCAAACATATCGACGCCTAATGCAATATTTTCTAAAATATTAATTGGAGTTCCTACGCCCATTAGGTAACGGGGTTTATCTTCTGGAAGAATTTCACAAACAACATCGGTCATCGCATACATTTCATCTGCTGGCTCACCAACAGAAAGTCCACCAATAGCATTTCCAACAGCACCTGAATTAGCTATATATTCTGCAGATTGTCGTCTTAAATCTTTGTATGTACTGCCTTGAACAATTGGAAAAAAGGCTTGATCAAAACCATATTTTAGTGGTGTTTTATCAAGGTGATTAATACAACGATCTAACCAGCGGTGGGTCATATGCATCGATCGTTTTGCATAGTTGTAATCGCAAGGATAGGGCGTACATTCATCAAAAGCCATAATAATATCTGCACCAATACTACGCTGAATTTCCATCACATTTTCAGGTGTAAACGTATGCATACTCCCATCTATATGACTTTTAAACTTAACACCTTCTTCTTTTATTTTTCGATTCGCAGAAAGCGAATATACTTGATAGCCTCCAGAATCAGTTAAAATATTTCGGTCCCAATTCATGAATTTATGAAGTCCTCCTGCTTTTTCTAATACATCGACTTGTGGACGAAGAAATAAATGATATGTATTTGCTAAAATCACATCAGGGTTGATGTCATTTTTGAGTTCACGTTGATGCACACCTTTCACAGTTCCCACGGTCCCTACTGGCATAAAAATTGGGGTTTCAATAACTCCATGATCCGTTGTTATTGTCGCTGCTCGCGCTTTAGTATCCGTGTCTTTTTTTAATAAATCGAATTTCAAACTCTTAAATTACGTGGTTAATGGTACATTTTTTTGGCATAAAATAACTCTAATACCCAAAGCAAAAACTTATATTAGGATTACTTATTAGCTCGTGGTTTATAATTGATCAGATAATCTCCTTTTGGTTTGCCTTCGTCAAACGAACTTCCTTTTAAAAGTAAACGTGTTTTTTCTCTAGCATCTTGATTACTCCAACCTTCGTACTCTATTCGATATATCGCAGAAAACATTTGTGCTCGCCCCACGCCATGATAACAATGTAGAAGTACAGGATAATTAGAAGAATCGTCCATGATTTGCAAAAACTCATCTACAGTGGCTTGTGTTGGAACTTGATCGGTTCCTAAGTTGAAATACGTCACGCCATCTAGTTTTTCTACAGCTTCTTTTTCTGCTGTAAGTTCTTCCGGAATTTCAGGATTATTAATTTTGTCTTTAGTATGAGGGAAACGGAGATCAATTACACTGTTTATTTGGTGATCATTGATGTAATCTGCAATTTTTTCAGGTGGAATCACTCCCGATTTATAAACCTTATTTTCTGAAATTTCTTTGAAATTATAATTGAAGTGTACTTCATAAACGTATTTTGAAACGCCAAGTAGAATTACACCAAAAAGAAGGAGTCCTATTTTTTTTCTCATCACTATTAAATTTTAATTATAAATTTCTATCAATAATTCTATCAAAATAATCTTTTAGAAATGCTTTACATGCCAATTCAACAGCATCCATATCGGCAGTTCGTTTAGAGATTAAATTTGACTCCAACCCTAAATCATTTATAGCATAAAAACCTATGGCTTTCTTGCCATCAAATATACAAATTATATCGCCCTCAGAATACATGTAATTTTGCCCCATAGAACTAACTATAAAAGGGGCCATTTTAGAAGGTTTTTCTGAAACTAAACTTCGCCCCCAACTTCTAAATGGCTTGTTATACCCAACCATATCTATGATGGTGGGATAAATGTCTATTTGCTGCGCTAATTCGGACTGAACCCCAGTAAATTCACCATTTGGACTATATATCAAAATAGGGACTGCCAAGCGATTCATTGGCTTTCGATATTCGCTATATCTTATTTGGTTGGTGTGATCGGCGGTAATGATAAAGATAGTATTCTGAAACCAAGGCTCTTTTTTAGCTGCTTCAAAAAATTGTTTAAAAGCAAAATCTGTATACCCCACACATTGATGCATTGGCAAATCCCCTTTTGGAAATACGCCTTCATATTCCTTTGGGACAATATAAGGTTCGTGAGAGGTGACGGTGAAAATTGTGGAGAAAAACGGTGTCGTTTTGGAGTCTAAAGTGGTTTTCATAAACTGAAAAAAGGGATCATCCCAAATTCCCCAAACTCCATCAAATAGCGCGTCGTTATTAAATTCTGTTTTTCCATAATAATTATCAAACCCTAGGATATTTGAAAACCCTAAAAATCCCATTGAGCCATTAGGAGCGCCATGAAAAAAAGACGTGTCATAACCTTCAGAATTTAAAATTGAAACTACTGATTCCACATCTTGATTTGCATAGGGTGAAGATGTAAAAGCATCTTTAAACGATGGAATTCCCGCCAATACCGAAGACATGCCATGAATGGATTTTCTTCCGTTGGCATAAGCATTATTAAAGATCAAACTCTTGGTGGCCAAAGAATCTAAAAAGGGTGTATAACTAACATAGTCCGCAATTAAAGTTGAATCATTAAATGCGCCCATGTATTCTCTGCCATAACTTTCAGTAATAAAAACAACAATGTTTGGTTTATTTTTAACGTTTTTAGAATATACTTTCATTGGTTGAGCTAAACGATCAACTTCTGATTTTTGTAAATCAAAGGCTACTTTTTTGAATGATTTTTTGTTAAATGTTCTTACGATTGTAAAGGGAGTATTTAACACAAAATCTGCGTGTTGAATTTTGGTGGTATGTCTATTCGCATCCACTAAGTTGATGGGGCGGGTACTTTTTTTGAAATCTCCTCTAATACCGCCAATCATTAAAGCAGCCATAACAAGAAAACAAACCACTGAAGAGAATATATATGAAATCACTCCTTTTGCATAGGGTTTTGTAGTTGTTTTTACTTTATTGTAGAGAAATACCCATAAGGCAGTTGTTAGGATGAATAACAAAAAGACATGCCAATAACTCACTGCAAAACGGCCAAACATTTGAAGGAGATTATCCTCATTTTTAACCACATCCCATTCTGAAACTGTCGTTCTACTATAATTAAATTTATAATAAATTAAATCCACAAAATTAAAAGACATTCCTATTAAGTTTGTAGTGAAGTACACGTAAAAAATGATTCTCTGGTAAATTTTATGTGTATTTAGCCCAAAAGGGAGCATTGAAAGCACTACAAATAAGCTGTTCAAATAAAAAATAGCAGCAGTATCAAATGTAAGTCCATGATAACTCAATTTTAGATATTCAAATAGCGTATCAATTTCTAAAAAAGAATAATTGTAAATAAAAAACAAAAAACGACTTAGAGAATAAAATAAATAAGCTAATAATAGCCTGTAAAACATCACTTTATACTCTTGTAACCTAAAAAACTGTTGCATAAAAATAATTCGAAAAATCGATGTAAAAATAGAAAAGAAATTACACTTATAAACACTTGAATTGTATTATTATAAATTGTTAGTTAAATTGTAAAAAATACAAGGTTAAATGCTTAATCTATTTAAAATTAAAATTATCTTTGAAAATCATTTTTTTTAACATCTAAAACTTAGGCAATGTCTAACAACAATTTACAGGATTTAACAACCCAAGTTCGTAGGGATATTTTACGAATGGTTCACAAGGTAAACTCCGGTCACCCAGGAGGCTCATTAGGCTGTGCAGAATTTCTTGTGGCGCTCTATACAAACATCATGGACCGTAAAGAAGGCTTTGATATGGATGGTCATGACGAAGATTTATTTTTTCTTTCTAATGGTCATATTTCTCCAGTGTTTTACAGTGTTTTGGCGCATTCAGGTTATTTCCCAGTAGAAGAATTAAATACATTTAGATTGTTAAATTCTAGACTACAGGGACATCCTACTACTCACGAAGGACTTCCTGGAGTTCGAATTGCGTCTGGGTCTTTAGGACAAGGGCTTTCTGTTGCTTTAGGAGCTGCTCAAGCAAAAAAATTAAACAACGATTCACATTTGATATATAGTCTACACGGCGATGGTGAACTCCAAGAAGGTCAAAATTGGGAAGCTATTATGTATGCTTCTGCAAAAAACGTTGATAACATAATTGCAACAATCGACTTAAACGGAAAACAAATTGATGGTGCAACGGACGATGTACTTCCAATGGGAAGTATCAAAGGAAAGTTTGAAGCATTTGATTGGACGGTTATTGAAATCGAAAACGGGAACGATCTTGATGCTATTCTTGACGGAATGGCCACGGCTAAATCTGCAACAGGTAAAGGAAAACCTGTATGTGTTCTTTTGAAAACTATGATGGGTAATGGTGTCGATTTCATGATGCACACACATGCATGGCACGGAAAAGCACCTAATGACGAACAGTTAGAAAATGCTTTAAACCAGAATCCAGAAACTTTAGGAGATTATTAAATTCAAAACCAACATACGATGAAAACTTATACATATACAGAGAAAAAAGATACGAGAAGTGGTTTTGGAGCTGGACTTACAGAACTCGGAAGAACCAACCCAAATGTAGTCGCACTTTGTGCAGATCTTATTGGGTCTCTAAAAATGAATCAATTTATTGAAGAAAATCCTGAACGTTTTTTTCAAATTGGAATTGCTGAAGCAAACATGATGTCTATTGCAGCGGGCTTAACTATTGGAGGTAAAATACCTTTTACAGGAACTTTCGCTAACTTTTCAACGGGACGTGTTTATGACCAAATCAGACAGTCTATCGCATATTCTGATAAGAATGTGAAAATTTGTGCTTCTCACGCGGGCTTAACTCTAGGAGAAGATGGCGCTACACACCAAATTTTAGAAGATATAGGATTAATGAAAATGCTCCCAGGAATGGTCGTAATTAATACCTGTGATTACAACCAAACCAAAGCAGCAACTATTGCCATCGCAGATTATGAAGGTCCTGTATATTTACGATTTGGAAGACCTGCTGTTCCTGTTTTTACACCAGCAGACCAAGTTTTTGAAATTGGAAAAGCGATTCAACTTCAAGAAGGATCAGATATAACAATCGTTGCGACTGGACATTTGGTTTGGGAAGCACTTGAAGCTGCAAAAGCCCTGCATGAACAAGGTATTTCGGCAGATGTGATTAACATCCATACGATTAAACCCCTAGATGACAAAGCAATTATAGCGTCTGTTAAAAAGACCGGTTGTATTGTCACTGCTGAAGAGCACAACCACCTTGGTGGATTAGGCGAAAGTGTGGCGAGAGCCTTAGCGCTTCACCATCCAACACCACAAGAATTTGTGGCTACGAATGACACCTTTGGTGAGTCGGGAACACCTGCACAACTGATGGAAAAATACGGACTTAATAGTGACAGTATTGTTGCGAAAGCCCTTAAAGTGATCAAAAGAAAATAAGTATACATACTATTATTATAACCAAAAAAAGACTCGCAAATGCGAGTCTTTTTTATATCTATATGTCTGAACGTAATGTTTAGTTTACTTCATCGGATTCTGTAGAATCTAAATAATTAGGTATATCATTTCCGTTAGTGTCCACTAAAGTGATACGGTTAGCGCTATAAGTGTCGTCTGTGTTTTGCTTTATAGGAGATAAAAATTGATTGCTACTCAATACAAGCTCCTCTAAATTTGCTTGAACAACTGCTCTAGTGGCTCCTGTATAGAGTTCAATTCTGATTTCATCTGCTGTCAAAGTTCCATCTCCATCATCATCTTGATCTAAAAAATTAGGAAACATATTTTCATCTGTATTTGTACTAAACAAATCTAAATTAGTATCGTCTTGTAAGTCTTCCATATAGGAAGGAATATTATCAAAATCATGATCATTTGTTTCTGTTTGCATCAATTCAAACTTGAATATTAAGTTAGAATATGATGGAATACTTGTTTGAGATGCTGAATAATAGCCTAAGCCAGACGGTAAAAACATAACCCCCATTCCATAGGCATCAAAAGAAACTGTACCATCTGAATTGGTAGTAAAAGAACTTGCCTCATTAAATTGTGGTATGGCGCGACTCCAACCCGCTACCACATAGACCAAATCAAATACAACTGGTGTTGAAGAACGATCAAAATCTGTACCATCCATAAGAAATCCAGAATAATTAACGCGTACTTTATCAGAAAACATTGGCGAAACAGCACCTTCTCCTTGTCTAATTCTTAATATATAATAGTTGTAGTCAATATCTAAGTATGTTGTTGACTTGACTTCAACAGCAGACATTAAAAGTGTGGCGTCAGTGGGCAGGGATTCGCCATCTTCTAAAGCTGTAATCACAAGATCATCGATAGTAGGATTTTCTAAGGCATTAACTTCCGTAGAATTATAATAATGCGTATTCAGGTAGTTCACAAGAGAAGCATCATCCTCAACTTGCTGCTCGGTACGGTCATTTTCAGGAATAACCGTAATAGGATCTTCATCATCGTCTTTACAGGATATTACACTTATAAATAGTGTAAAAATGAAAAGTATCTTATATATATATTTCATGTTTTTATTTTTATCAGTCACATGTCGCATCCATAGAAAAAATTCACTTGACAATCAAGTTTTGGGTACGGATCTTTCATTAACCTATATTTAATGGTGCAAGATACAATATTATAGTATTTTTGTATAATACATTAACGTTGTTTTAAACATTTTATGAGAATAGATAAATATTTATGGTGTGTGCGCTATTTCAAAGCTCGTAATATCGCCACAACAGCTTGTAAAAAAGGGCATATCAGAGTAAATGAAGCGGTTGTAAAACCGAGTAGAGAAATATTTCCTACAGATAAATTAATGGTTAGAATCAATCAAGTAAACTATCAATTAACAGTTTTGGACATCCCTCCGAGCCGTGTTGGTGCTAAACTTGTTGACATATATAGGACTGACACTACTCCTAAATCAGAATTTGAAGCACAGGAATTATTGAA
This sequence comes from Flavobacteriaceae bacterium, assembly GCA_029252105.1. Taxonomy (GTDB): domain Bacteria; phylum Bacteroidota; class Bacteroidia; order Flavobacteriales; family Flavobacteriaceae; genus Hel1-33-131. Next base: position 16,488 of record JAQXCA010000068.1, read on the forward strand.
ATATTCGAAAGATTACTACCGTCAAAAAGGAGAAGGACGACCTACTAAGAAAGATCGTAGAGAAATTGATGGGTATTTAGAAACTGATGAAAAAGAGGATTATTAATAAAGAATAGAAACAGTTTTTTATCTTTGAAAAAACAAACACTATGGATTTAACAGAGAGTTGTATTTTAAATCATGACGAAATAAATCATAAAATAAAACGCATTGCGTATCAAATTTATGAATCAAATGTTGAAGAACAGGAAGTCATTCTTGCAGGAATAGAATCAAATGGCTATTTATTTGCAAAGAAACTTAGAACCGCTTTGCTTAAAATTTGTGATATTGACCCAATACTTTGTAAGGTGAAAATTGACAAAAAAAATCCAACCAGCCCTATAACAACATCTATAACTAAAGAGCTATACACTAATAAATCATTAGTATTGGTGGATGATGTTTTAAACTCTGGGACAACCTTAATATATGGCGTAAAGCACTTTTTAGATGTGCCTTTAAAGCAATTCAAAACAGCTGTTCTCGTCAATCGGAATCATAAAAAATATCCTGTAAAGGCGGATTTTAAAGGCATTTCTTTATCCACATCAATAAATGAACACATTACTGTTGTTTTTTCAGGTAAAAAAACAAAGGTTATTTTAGAGTGATTTTCGAATCAATAGTCGCTACAATTTCAGCTATGCTAAGGCTGTCCGTTTGTATACTAATTTCGGCTTGGTTATAGAAAAACGAACGTTCAAATAAATGTTTTGCGATAAATTCTGAAATATCTTCATCCTTTATATTTGCAATCAAGGGTCGGCTAGCTTTTTCTTTTACTAAACGTTCAGAAAGGTTTTTTACCGAAATATTTAGAGCCACCGTTATGACATTAGGGTGCTGCACCAAAAAGGACATGGTATCTGCATAACATGGCGTACCTCCGCCCAATGCTAAAACTAGTTTATCAGACTGGCTGCACAAGTGTTTAACCGCTTCAGACTCTAGTTTTCTAAAAACTATTTCGCCTTTAGCTTTAAAAATTTCAGAAATTGTTACCTTTTGATTTTGTTCAATATAATGGTCCAAATCTAGAAAATTAAAATCTAAATTTTTCGCAAGTATCTGTCCAACAGTAGACTTACCAGATCCCATATATCCTAACAAAACAACAATCATACGTCTTTAAAAATTTGATTACACACTCTCTTAAAATAACGAGAACAAAAAAACGAAAAATAATTTAAAAAAGCATTGTTTAATTAATTAAACCCTTTATATTTGCAGCCGCATTGAGGGAAATAAATGACCTGGTAGCTCAGTTGGTAGAGCATCTCCCTTTTAAGGAGAGGGTCCTGGGTTCGAGCCCCAGCCAGGTCACTAAAAAAAGTTAAGTTTATTCTTAACTTTTTTTATACCTTTAACATTCACAATGCGCACGTGGCGGAATTGGTAGACGCGCTAGCTTGAGGGGCTAGTGGGAATTATTCCCGTGGAAGTTCGAGTCTTCTCGTGCGCACTTTTTTATTTTTATTTACAATACTTTGATTTTAATATTATTATGGTTAATTTAGTTGACCCAAATCTTATTAAATCATGAACACTATTAAGAATGTCTTTAGTATAAAAGACCTTGAAAACCTATCCGGTATCAAAGCCCATACAATTCGTATATGGGAAAAACGTCACAAACTTCTTGAGCCAGAACGCTCAGAAACTAACATTCGAAGCTACAGTTTAAGAAGTTTGCAAAAACTACTCAACATAAGTTTTTTGAACTCTAATGGGTTTAAAATAGCAAAAATTGTAGCGCTTGGTGAATCCGAAATTGCAGCTAAAGTAAATCAAATTTCATATTTTGGAAATATTGAAGCCCATGCTTTTAATGCCTTTAAGTTATCAATGTTAAATTTTGATCAAGAGCTCTTTTACACAACCTATAGTCGATTACTGGAAGAAAAAAGTTTTAGAGAGATTTTCTACGATTTCTTTATTCCATTAATACAAGAAGTAGGGCTTTTATGGCAAACGATGACTATCAAGCCTTCTCATGAACATTTTTTACTTGTTCATATTCGACAAAAAATATTGATTCATATTGAACGCATACAAAGTCAAAACCCTAAGCCTGACACCACAACTTTTGTTTTATTTTTACCGCTGAATGAAATTCATGATCTAGGACTATTATTTATAAACTATGAACTTCTCAGCCGTGGATACCATACTATTTATTTGGGTGAAAATGTGCCTATTGAAGACCTTAATTTGCTTAATTTACTTTATGAGAATATCACTTACATTTCATTTTTTACTGTAAAACCAGATTTTGAAAAACTTGATAGTTACTTGAAAAATGTTTACAGTGAAGTGATTGAAAATACTACAAATTCACTTCGAGTACTGGGTACGCGTTTAAAAGGCTACAAAACAAAAAAGCTTCCTAAACAGATTGAAATTTTCAACTCGATTAACAATTTAGTTAAAGATTTGTAAAAAATCATTAGACATATGATTATGTATAGTCTTTTGCCTATTTTTATAGTCTAAATGAAAAAGACGATACAAATTATTGGTTCTGGATTCTCATCCTTGTCAGCCGCTTGCTATTTAGCACAAGCTGGCCACACAGTGTCTATCTATGAAAAAAATAGTACCGTAGGTGGTCGTGCACGTCAATTAAAAAAAGACGGATTTACTTTTGATATCGGACCCTCTTGGTATTGGATGCCTGATGTCTTTGATCGGTTTTTTGCCGATTTTGACAAAAAAACATCCGACTACTATCACATTGATAAACTAGATCCCGCCTATAAAATATTTTTTGAAGATGACATTATCACTATCGGAGATTCTATAGATAAAATTTGTGAGGAGTTTGAACGCATTGAAAAAGGAAGCGGAAAAAAACTGAAAAATTTCATAGATAAAGCACAAAATAACTACGGCATTGCTGTCAATAAAATTCTTTACAATGCACCAGGAGTCTCGCCTTTAGAGTTAGTTACAAAAGATACGGTTAAGCGCTTAGATCAATTCTTTAAAACCATCAGTCATGAAGTTCGAAAAAACTTTAGCAATCCAAAGTTAATTTCAACTCTTGAATTCCCCTCGCTATTTTTAGGCGCCAAGCCTAATAAAACACCTTCGTTTTTTAGTTTTATGAATTATGCTGATTTCGGATTAGGAACATGGCATCCAAGAGGTGGCATGTATCAAATTATAAAAGCCATGGAAGCCTTAGCAATCGAATTAGGCGTCGAAATTCATACCAACCATCCCGTGAACAAAATTGTCGTAGATAATGGTAAGGTAACTGGGCTTGTAACTAAAGATGTGTTTATAGAATCCGATATTGTTTTGAGTGGTGCAGATTACCACCATTCTGAGACATTATTAGACGAGAATCACAGACAACATTCAGAAGCCTATTGGGATAAAAAAGTATTTGCGCCCTCTTCCCTACTATTTTATATTGGATTGGACAAAAAACTTAAAAACACGGAACATCACAATTTATTTTTTGATGCGGATTTTGAAAAACATGCAGAGGAAATATATGATGAACCAAAATGGCCTAGTCATCCTTTATTTTATGCTAACGTTCCCTCAAAATCAGATGTTTCTATGGCGCCTGATGGCTGTGAAGCCTTATTTATTTTGATGCCAATTGCACCAAATATTGAGGACACCCCTGAACTTAGAAACCACTATCTTGAAAAAATAGTTGAAAGATTTGAAGCAAAAACAGAACAATCAATTCAAAATAATATTATATTTAAAGAATCCTTTTGTGTTGAAGATTTTAAATCTGAATATAATTCATATAAAGGAAACGCCTATGGAATGGCAATGACCCTATTACAAACAGCTTTTTTAAGACCAAAATTGAAAAGTAATAAAGTTAAAAATTTATATTTTACAGGACAATTAACTGTCCCTGGACCAGGAGTGCCCCCTTCTCTAATCTCCGGAAAACTGACCTC
>JAQXCA010000076.1 GCA_029252105.1 Flavobacteriaceae bacterium
GGTGCAGTAGCCTCATCAAAATACTGTCCGTAAACACTATTAATAGCAGCAAAAGAATTCATATCAGAAATAAATATAGAAGCTTTAATTACGTTTTTAAAATTCATATCTGCAGCCTCTAAAACTGCTTTTAGGTTATTCATAACCTGGGTCGTTTCAACTTCTATAGAATCCATTACCAATTCGCCAGTATCTGGATCTAATGCAATCTGACCAGATGTATACAACATGTTACCTACTAAAACAGCTTGATTATAGGGGCCGATTGGTTGAGGTGCTTTTTCTGTTGTTATTATTTTTTTCATGTGTATATGTTTATTGTTTTTCAATTGTCATATGCTGTCTGTTATTAATCATTCTCCATTTGGTGAATAAGTTTCAGACATGCTAGTTTCTAAAGTTTATAATCTTTTATCGGGTTGTTTTCTTTTTTCATATTTAATATCTTTCAATATACTCGATCGAATTCCAATAAAGAAATTCCATGAAGTCCGATTACTAAAAGGAATCCATGAAAAATTCATTCGCCAACTTTCTAAATCACGTTCAAAACGCAATTGAGTATAGGTAAACCCTTTATTTTTGAGATCATACCCTGATGATGCTCCGACACTCCATCGCGGAGAGAGTTCTATGTCTCCAGAAAACATCAAAGAATGCGATGCAATTTCACTTTGACGCCTCGAATTATTATAATTAACGGCATAAGCAAGCCGCAAACTCCAAGGAATCTTATAATTATAAAGGTCTGTTGCTTTAGCCTCTGTAGTCTCTCTTTTGCCATTTATTTGTTGGTTACCAAAATCTTGAGATTTACCAAATAAATCATCAGCACGACCACCACTCTTAACAGATTCATCCCTAGCAGCAGTATCTTCAGAGTTATTGTTTTCAAAAGTATCACTAGACAAACTATAACTCATCGTCAAATTGGCGCTTGTTAAACGAAATAAACTACCACCATTATTTATATTAAAATCGTCAATTTTTCTATTATTATTATCTAATGCATAAGGATCTAAAGTAGCTCCAAAGTTGATGCTCATTTTATTATCAAATACTTGTGTGCCCCCCGACACTCTTACAGGGCTCCAATTTAAGGAATCACCAGCAACATTATAATTAGTAGAAAAATTTAAAGAATTCAGTAAAAATATCTTTTTTGGTTCTGTGGCAGTACTATCTTTATCTCGAACTTTGGCCTCTAAGTTGTTGTTTAAGGATAGCCCAACCGAACTCGAATACACTTTTCCTGGAGCTCCAAATAAGGACCCTTCAAAACGTGTATAATCCACTTGATCTGTTGTTGTGCCATCTGCACTTATGACTTCATAGGTTTCATAATATTGGTCAAATGCAGGATTAATATTATAACTTACCGAAGGTCGCATTACATGGCGAATGGCTTGTATTTTCTTATCCTCTCCAAAATCAAACAATCCATAAATGGTGGTTCCTATACTTGAGCTGAAATTATAAGTTCTAAAAGAATCGAACCCTTTTAGAGGCGTAGTCACTACAGATTGGGATTCTGTATCATAGGATTTATTAATCGTATTAAAGGTCCAATTTTCTCTATAATTAGCACTCGTGCTCATGCTAAAATGTTTGAAGACTTTGAAATTCGTACTTAAAGGAATGCTATGTTGAAATCCTGCTTTAGCATCCTCGAACATCTCAGCTTTAAAAAACAAGGAATCAGTGGTCTGTATACGATTTTCAGCACGTACATTATATTGTAAATTAATATTTTCAAGGACTCCTTTTTTACTCCCAACTTTTGGGGCAAAAGGAAAAATACGATCTACACTTCCTTGAAAGGTTGGAAGTGTCATATTGATGACTTGAGTATTGGTGTTTTGCGAATGTGTTGCCGTTAAACTAATATTAACCTGTGGCTCCACTTGAAATGTCTTTGAATACGAAACAGATGAAGATAAGGTATTGTTTAAGAAATTAGCGGCATTAAGCTGGTTTACGGATTCTTGAAAATAGGTGCTTGACCCTAAGTTTACAGAAGCCGAAAACCGAGAATTCGGATTTGATTTAGAATCCTGACTTTGATTCCAACGTAAATTATAGATTGTACTTTTTGAGTAATCAGGAAAACCACGTTCACTATTGATAAGGTTTTCATATCGAAAACTAAGAGAGCCCCTAAATTTATAACGGACTGCATAGTTGCTTTCGACGCGTACGCCATAACTTCCGTTGGTGTAGTAATCGCCTAAAGTTGCCAAATCAAAATAATCACTTAACGCAAAATAATATCCACCATTTTGAAGGAAGTAGCCTCTCCTGCTTTCTTCTCCAAAGGTTGGAAATATTACTCCAGAAGTCCGTGTTTGAGTTAGTGGAAAAAACGCAAATGGCAAGCCAATAGGCGTAGGAACATCTGCAATGAACATATTTGTAAGTCCTGTAACTACTTTTTTGCCAGGTACAATTTTTGCTTTTCTTAATAAAAAATAATACTCTGGATTTTCTTCATCTTCTGAAGTGGTGAACTTGGCACGTTTTACAAAATAAACAGAGTCATTTTCTTTTTTAGTCAAATCCGATATAATGCGCCCACCTTGTTGTTCTGTTTTTGAGTTCCAAATCAATGCTTTTTTTGTTTTTATATTAAAAGCAATAGAATCTGGTTCAACAATATCATTACCCTGTTTAAATACAGGATGTTGGGAGTAAACTCCCAAAGAATCTTTTAAACGTCCAGCATAAACAATGTCTTTTCCATAATCAATAATAATAACTCCCGCTTTTATATCCATATCTTTATATTGGATTTCAGCTTCATTATATAGATAAATTTGTTGCGTTTTTTGGTTTATAGAGGTGTAATCTTTCGCTTTGTAGGTGACTATACCTTCCAAAAATTTAGCCGAATTAGACAGGCTATCATTAGCTATAGAATCTGTTTCAACTAAATTAAGCTCTTTAGTTGGAATGGAATCATTTTTAACCGCTTTTAAATCTGAAATCGGAATTTCTTTTGAAGCTGTTTTTGGATTGGGAATGTCTTGCGCCATGCCAACAGTGTTAGTAAACACTGTAAAACTTAAAATAAAAACTAGGTGAAAGACTCTTGTTTTCAATGCTTTTCTGAGTATTTTTGTATTAAATGGCTCGATTTTTGAAAAACCAAAGTTACGGATATTTTTTTTTGATTTTTAGATTTTAAGCATCCGATTCGACGTCAAATTAATCAAGATACAAATGCAAATAAAATTAGTTTTAGTATTCATTTTATTTCTAGGGACTATTACTTCTAGTGCACAAACCAATCCTGAACCTTTTGTGGTTGTTTTAGATGCAGGCCACGGGGGTAAAGATCCTGGAAAATCCACTAAATCTGGATATAAAGAAAAGGATATTGCTTTAAAAATTGTGTTAAAGATTGGTGAAAATTTAAAAAAACATAAAAACATAAAAGTCATTTACACGCGTAAAACAGATGTTTTTATAGAATTGAGAAAACGGGCATCAATCGCCAACAAAGCAGATGCAGACTTGTTTGTGTCTGTGCATTGTAATGCACACGACTCTCAAGCTCATGGCACCGAGACTTTTGTATTGGGATTACATCGAAATGAATCTAATTTTAGAGTAGCCCAGCAAGAAAATGAAGTTATCTTTTTTGAAGACAACTATGAAACAAATTATGAAGGTTTTGACCCAAATTCCCCCGAATCAATGATTGGATTAACGCTTATGCAAGAAGACTATTTGGATCAAAGTATTTTGTTGGCACGGAATATTCAAGATAATTTCACCAATATATTAAAACGAAAAAATAGAGGCGTGAAACAAGCTGGGTTTTGGGTACTTCACAACACCTATATGCCAAGTATCCTTATCGAAACAGGATTTATAACCAACAAAAAAGAAGGGTATTATCTGAACTCTGTAGCAGGAAAAAATAATATATCTAAAAGTATATCGGATGCAATATTAGACTATAAATCAAAACTAAACACAGAAATTTCAGTTGAAAACACGGTTTCTACCAAAACAGCCCCGTCTTTTAACGAGCCTGATAGTTTAGATCAATCATTTAATACCAAAAAACCAATTGATAACTCTATTATTTTTAAAGTCCAAATATCTGCCGGCTCTAAAAAATTGTCAACCAAATCTTATAATTTTAAGGGATTAAAAGAAATTTCAAGAACAAAATCGAATACATTGTATCGTTATTTTTATGGTAATACTTCAAGTTATGATGAAATTGTTAAGTTTAAAAATAAAGCCATCACTAAAGGGTACACAACCGCCTACATTGTGGCGTATAAAAATGGTCAAAAAATAGCGATTAAAACTGCTTTAAAATCAACTGAACAATAGACCTCTTTATTTCAATATTATTGTTAAATTTGTAAGAAGAAAAAATAATTATTTTGAACCTATCTAAAGAAATTAAAACGGCTATTTTAGTCTTATCGGGAGTGTTGCTTTTCATTTTCATTTTTTATTATTTAAAGGGTGAAAATTTACTGGATAGTTCCAAAAAAATCACTGCTATTTATGACAATGTAGAAGGGTTGACGCCCTCTGCTGCCGTTACCATTAATGGCCATAAAATAGGGAAGGTTCAATCTATAAAATTTACTAATGATCGTTCAGGAAAATTGAGCGTAATTATGCTTATTGATAATGATTTTGAATTTTCAATAAATAGTAAAGCGCAGTTATATGAAGCCGGTCTTATTGGTGGTAAAGCCATCGCTATTATTCCAGCATTTGATGGTGCACCTGCTGTTAAGTCAGGAGATTTCTTAGCTACAGATGTGAAGCCAGGACTTACGGAATTGGTCAATCAACGCTTAACACCCTTGCAAGAGAAAATTGAAATTATGATGGTCAATGCGGATTCATTACTCATAAATTTGAATGATGTATTTGATGTTAAAACTAAGAAAAATATTCAACGCAGTATTTCTGAATTAAGCGGTACGATAGCTTCTTTTAAATCTACTTCAGAAGCTTTAAACGGTATGCTTGTAGATAATAAATCTGCTATTGGAGAAACGCTTACTAATTTCAATAAAATATCCTCTGACCTTACAACGCTTAGTACTTCATTAGCAGCATCTGATTTAGATTCTATAATGGCTAACTTAAAGTCTACAATCGTTAATTTTGATCAATTATTAAGTCGTATTGAAAAAGGAGAAGGGTCTGTTGGTAAACTCATGAAAGATGAAGCGATCTACAATAATTTAGAAGGCGCTACCAAACAATTAGAGGAGTTGTTAGAAGATATGAAACTAAACCCAAAACGTTATGTGCATTTTTCTCTATTTGGAAAAAAAGCAAAACAATATGATGCTGCGGGAAATGAAATAAAAAACAAAGATTAACCAAATGAATTTTTTGCCAAATGTAATTTTTGCAATTACACTTATTTTAGGGATTGGTTTTTTTGCTCGAAATATTAGCAAACTAAAACGCAACATAGCTCTAGGGAAAGATGTAGACGTTAGTGGTAGCACCAAAATTCGTTGGAAAAATATGGCACGAATTGCTTTAGGGCAAAGTAAAATGGTGCGTCGTCCAATTGCGGGAATACTTCACGTAATTGTTTATGTAGGCTTTGTGATTATCAATATTGAAGTTCTGGAAATCATTATAGATGGTTTGTTTGGAACTCACCGGATTTTATCAGGAATTGGAAGCCTTTATGGTGTATTGATTGGCACTTTTGAAATTCTTGCAGCGCTTGTTTTTGTAGCCGTAATTATTTTTTGGTTTCGAAGAAATGTCGTTAGAATTCGTCGTTTCATGAGTTCTGAAATGAAAGGGTGGCCAAAGCAAGATGGAAATTTAATTCTCTATTTCGAAATTGTATTAATGGGACTTTTTATTATCATGAATGCTACGGATGCCGAATTTCAATCTATGAATTCTGGGAATATTATAAGTCAATTTTTAGCACCACTATTTGAAGGCTATAATGTTCATTTAATTGAGCGCGCTGCATGGTGGATGCATATCATAGGTATTTTAATTTTCTTAAATTATTTATATTATTCGAAACACCTACACATTCTTTTAGCATTTCCAAACACCTATTACGGAAGTGTCAAACCTAAAGGTCAATTTAACAATTTGGAAGCCGTCACCAACGAAGTGAAACTAATGATGGATCCCTCGATTGACCCTTTTGCGGCTTCCGATGATGAAGGTTCAACACCAGATAAATTTGGAGCTAGTGATGTGCAAGATTTAAACTGGATACAGCTTTTAAACGCCTACACATGTACCGAATGTGGACGCTGTACAAGCGAGTGTCCTGCCAATCAAACAGGTAAAAAATTATCTCCAAGAAAAATCATGATGGATACTCGTGATCGTTTGGTAGAAGTGGGCGCTAATATTGATGCCAATAAAGGCGAATTTACAGCTGATGGCAAACAACTGTTAGGAGACTACATCACTAACGAAGAGCTTTGGGCTTGTACGAGTTGTAATGCCTGTGTAGAAGCCTGTCCAATTAGTATTGATCCGTTATCAATTATTCTTGAAATGCGACGCTATTTGGTCATGGAACAAAGTGCTGCCCCAATGGAGTTAAATGCGATGATGTCTAATATTGAAAATAATGGCGCGCCTTGGCCTTATAATCAAATGGACCGATTAAACTGGAAAAACGAATAAATTATATATTAAACAATTATTATGAAAAGAGAAGAAGCCGATAAGTTATTACATGAAAAAGTAGAAGCTGGGGAATTAATAAGTCCAGTACTTCCAGGCGGGGTTAAAAATTATTTAATTGATATTGATGGAACCATCACTGACGATGTTCCTAATGAAGAACCAGAAAGAATGGCAACTTGTCTGCCTTTTTTAGATGCTTTGAAAACGTGTAATAGCTGGTATGAAGAAGGGCACATGATTTGCTTTTTCACTTCTCGAACTGAAGATCACAGAGAAGTTACTCAAAATTGGTTAAAACAACATGGATTCAATTACCATAGTCTTTTAATGGGGAAACCAAGAGGTGGAAATTACCACTGGATTGATAACCACTTAGTAAAAGCAACACGTTACAATGGTAAATTTACAGATCTAGTAGAAAAAGAAGTTACAATCGAAGTTTTCGATGATGGTCAGCATGATTAATATTTAGACTATGAGTGATGTATTAAAAGTTCCCACAATGGCCGAATTTATGGCCTTAGGCAAGCAACCTGAAGTTTTATTTTGGGTTGGTTGTGCAGGTAGTTTTGACGACCGTGCTAAAAAAATAACTAAAGCTTTTGTAAGATTACTTCATAAAGCTAAAGTTGAATTTGCGGTATTAGGTACTGAAGAAAGCTGTACTGGCGATCCTGCAAAACGATCTGGAAACGAATTTTTATTTCAAATGCAAGCTGTGACCAATATCGAGGTTTTGAATGCTTATGAAGTTAAAAAAATCGTAACTGCTTGTCCGCATTGTTTTAATACACTCAAAAATGAATACCCTTCCTTAGGAGGCGACTATCAAGTGATGCACCACACCCAATTTCTTAAGAGCTTACTAGATGAAGGCCGTTTGAGTATTGAGGGTGGGCAGTTCAAAGGTAAACGCATAACATTTCATGACCCCTGCTATTTGGGACGTGCTAATGACGTATATGAAGCCCCTCGTGATTTGATTAAAAAGCTAGATGCCGAATTAGTTGAGATGAAAAATTGCCGCAAAAAAGGATTGTGTTGTGGCGCTGGTGGTGCTCAAATGTTTAAAGACGCTGAACAAGGAAATAAAGAAATCAACATCGAACGAACAGAACAAGCCTTGGAAGTCAAACCAGATATAATTGCTGCTGGCTGTCCATTTTGTAATACAATGATGACTGATGGTGTAAAGAACAAAGCAGAAGGTCAGATAGATGTTATGGATGTAGCAGAGCTGATTGCTAACGCAAACGATTTATAATATAATATATTCTAAAAACAAATGCTCGTAAATTTTGATAGCCTTCCTGAAACTGCTCGAATCTGGATTTACCAGTGTAATCGCTCGTTTACGGATATTGAGTTAGAAGAAATAGCTCATAAGTTAACCCTTTTTTTAAAAGACTGGACTGCTCACGGCGCCGATTTACAAGCCGGATTTGAGATAAAATATAAACGTTTTATTGTTATTGCGTTGGACCAACAAATCAATGCTGCTACGGGTTGCTCTATTGATGCCTCAGTGAAGTTTATTCAGGAATTAGAAGCCATTTATAAAGTTGATCTCATGGATAAAATGAATGTCTCCTATAAACAAGGCGATTATGTTGCCTATAAATCACTGATTGATTTTAAAAAAATGGCGAAAGATAAAGCCGTTTCTAAAAATACGATCGTTTTTAATAACCTAGTAAACTCAAAGGCAGAATATCTAGAATTTTGGGAAGTACCAGCCTCCGAAAGCTGGCATAGTAGGTTTGTTTAAAAATGAACTTATTCAGAATCCCAAAATGGGAGTTCCTCAGGATTTTGAGAATACGCCAATTCTAACTTTAATAGTCTCTTTTTAATAGAGAGTCCACCGGCGTAGCCCACTAATTTATTTGTAGCACCTATTACCCTATGACAGGGTATAATCAGTGCGATTGCATTGGCGCCATTTGCACTAGCGACTGCACGTATAGCTTTTTTATTTCCAATTTGATGCGCTAACTCTAAATACGATATTGTAGTGCCATATGGAATGGTTAGTAGTGCATTCCATACACTTAATTGAAACGGACTCCCTACCATTTTAATTGCTAACGAAAATTGATTCCGATCGCCTTTCAAGTAAGCCTGGATCTCTAAACGAACTGTTCTTAAAAGTGGCGTTTCTTTTTCAAAATAAATCGCATTTAGTCCAGTTTGTAAACGCTTGTCTATTGCTTCACGCATCTTTCTGTACCGAAAATCTAATAGACACAACTGATTTTCAAAACTCCCAACGATTAACTCTCCAATTGATGTTTTGTAGTACTGAATAAAGATTATGTTTTTTTGGGCCATAATATAATTAGTTTGTAGTAAAACGAACCATTACTTCGCTTTCAATGTTACAAGTTAAAAATTCAAAAGCTATTAGGGTTTCTAACTGAGTATCGGGAGCACATCCGATAAGATTAAATGCGGAATAGCGTGCTACTAAAAGTTTTTTTTTCATATTGAAATTTATAATAGATTAAACTAATAATAAACCAAATTTGGTGTATTTGATTATTTAGACACCAAGTATTGGGCACAAATTAATATGCTATCTTAAGATCTATTGGCTTTGAAGAATCTGATTTGGGGTCTAAATTCTTTATAAATGTAATAAAAAAATTATAATAAATAGCAATTTTATTAATAGAATAGTCTTAACCGTTATAAATAAAAAATAGTTAAAAAAAACACTCAAAATCTATTTAGCTGTTTACAAAAAGTGAGGTAAGAATGTTTAGATATTTTTGTTTAAACACCAACGATTTTGCTTCTACGCTCCATTATGATATTATCACGCCACACGCCATCCTGTTTCCCTACTTTTTCGCGATACCCAATTTCTCTGAACCCACATTTTTTATGTAATCTGATGCTTGCTATATTTTCACGCATTATCCCACATTGTAGCGTCCAAAGCCCTTTTGATTCGCTAATTTCTATAAGTTTTTGTAAAAGAAGTGTTCCCAAGCCTCTTCCGTAAGTAGAGGCATAAACACTAACTTCGGCAATGCCTTCGTAGACACAACGGTCAGATACCTTTGATAAAGACGCCCAGCCCATTATATTTTTATCTTTTAATAGTACAATCCTGCCAAAGGGCAAATGTTTTTTATCCCATTCCTCATAAGACGGAATAGTGGTTTCAAAAGTGGCATTTCCAGTTTGAATGCCTGTTTTGTAAATTTCGGCAACAGCATCAAAATTGTGTTTATCAATTTCCGAGAATTCCATAACACTAAATTCTAACAGCAGCTGCTATTTGGAGCGCAACAAGACTCTGTATTCAAATCCGATAGTTTTACCTTTTGTTTTTCTTCAGGAATTCCGCATTGGTCTTGAGCTAAACATTTGGTTTCTTTTGATGTTAGTACGAAGTTTCTGCCATCAAAATCAAGCCCAAATTTGCCAATTGTTTGTGAGTTTTCAATCTCTCCTTGGTACTCAACTTCAATTTCTAAATCTTCAATAGTTAAGATTTTTTCAGAAAGCTCAATGATATGCAGTAGTTTCTCGGGGTGTAGTCTGTGGTCATAATCATCTGCATTCCAAAGTTGAAAGTTCACGACTTCTTCATTCCGAACCGTGCCGCCGCAATCTATAAATGCTTTTGTTATTTTCCCAACTTCAGTGACATGAAAGTGCTTAGGGACTAATTTGCCATTAGGTAATTGAAATCCAATAGTGTCTAATTGTTCTAATACTAATTTTACTTCAGATAGTGTCATAGCTTTTTGGGTTTATAAGATTGATTTTAAAACCTAGGTTAAATATACTATAAAAATTTAAGGATTTAAATTCCTACATGATAGATATTGTCAATACTATAATAATTAACAGGTGTTTAGCTACAATTATTTTTTAAGATAAACCGTTTTAAAGTGTTCACAAATAAGCAGCATATCTTTTGTTGGTTTCTCCCCTTGTTCATTCATTTCTCTGGTGTAATACTCCCAATGGACTTTGTTCCAGTAGGCTAATGACTTATCGCCCTCCCCTTCAATTTCAGCATATTCCGAAGTGATTTTATTAAAGGGAGTCTTTTCAATTTTTATTGTTTCAATGACCGCTTTCGCAGTCCCTTTCCAGTCTGTTACAATTGTGAGGTCACCAATTTTTGGTAGGGGTTGTTTGTAAGTTTCAAACCACCACAATGACGTGGATGTCGCACGCTTTACGCCGTCCACGACCAATTGTGCACAGTCATTAGCGTCTTTTTCGTTGTCACAGAAATAGTAGAATTCTGGAATAGGGGTGTTTTTATATTTAGTATTACTCAGAATAAAATTGTACCAGAGTTTTGATATTGAAGGGTATAATTTTTTATTCATTTAACAAGAAAACTTATGGTGTTAATTGTTACGATATATTAAAATCTGTTCGTAGACTCAAGATTGAAATCTAAGCCTGTAATAAATGTAATAAAAAATAGGAGATTACAAAATATATTTTAAAGCTAAACCACCCATAATTATCAAATTAAAAAACTTGGTTTAAGAAAAATAAAACACAACTATTAAATTGCTCTTAAAAACATGTAGAATTTCTATTAAAAATAGTAATTTGGTAATGAATTTAACATCAGCCTTATTTAAACTGTTTATGCGTCATTTTTTCACACTCTTATGTTTTGTTTTTTCAGTGTCACTATGCGCTCAAAATTCTATTCTTCCTTTGGGTGCTACAGATTTAGAGCTGCAAAACACATGGGTTGATAGCACCTATAATTCTCTAAGTTTAAAAGAAAAAATTGGACAGTTATACATGGTTCAAGTGTTTTCTAGTCAAGATCAAAAAACCAAAGAATCAATTTTAAATCAAATTACAGCGCACCATATAGGCGGTGTTATTTACTCCAAAGGAGGTCCTGTACGTCAAGCCCAGTTAAACAATGAGTTACAAGCTGCCTCAAAAATCCCATTACTCGTTGGGATGGATGCCGAGTGGGGACTCAGTATGCGTTTGGATTCTACCTATGCTTTTCCGTGGAATATGACTTTAGGCGCCGTAAAGGATTTAAATCTTATACGTCAAACAGGCGTACAAATAGGGGAGCATTGCAAACGTATTGGCGTGCATTTTAATTTTGCGCCTGTAGTTGATATTAATACCAATCCCAAAAATCCGATTATTGGAAACCGTTCCTTTGGGGAAGAAAAAGAAGCAGTCACCAGCCGGTCTTTAGCCTTTATGGAAGGCATGCAGAGTGTTGGCGTATTGGCAAATGCCAAACATTTCCCTGGTCATGGGGATACAAGTTCCGATTCACATAAAACCCTACCAACGATTAGTTTCTCAGAAAAACGCATTGATTCTTTAGAATTATATCCCTACAAAAAACTCTTTTCAAAAGGATTGTCTTCAGTTATGGTTGCTCATCTTAATGTGCCTAATTTAGATTCAAGACCCAATTACCCGTCATCTTTATCCTATCCAATTGTCACCGAATTATTAAAAGATAAATTAGGATTCAAAGGTTTGATTTTCACAGATGCTCTAAGTATGAAAGGCGCATCAAATTTCAGTGATCCTGGAGAGATTGATTTACAAGCCTTTTTAGCAGGGAATGATGTGATGCTCATGTCCAATGATGTTAGTCAAGGCGTAGAGGTCTTACAAAAAGCTGTAGAGTCTGGGGTTATTTCCGAGGAGCGTTTAGCACATTCCGTAAAAAAAATATTAAAAGCTAAATACAAAGTAGGGTTACAGAATTTTGTCCCCATTGATACAACTAATTTAGTCGCCGACTTAAACCGACAAAAAGATGATGTGTTGTATGGGGAACTAATGGAAAATGCCATAACACTCGTTCAAAATCAAAAACAAACCTTACCCCTTAAAAACTTAGAACTCCACAAAGTTGCATATGTTAGTATGGGTAATGATAATGCAACACCTTTTGTAAATGCATTAAATAAATACACTAAAGTAGATACCGTTAGTGCAAACAATTTAGACGAATTAATTGGTGCTTTAAGTCATTATAATACAGTGATTGTTGGTTTGCATACCTCCAATGTAAATCCTTGGAAATCTTATAGATTTACAGATAAAGAATTAGTGTGGCTTTATGAAATCGCGCGCACCAACAACGTGATTTTAACGCTATTTGCAAAGCCTTATGCATTGAATGATTTTAAGACCGTTGAAAATTTTGAAAGCATTCTAATGGCCTATCAAAATAGCCCAATAGCGCAACAAAAAGCAGCACAAATTATATTTGGAGCCTTGCCTGCCAAAGGAAATCTCCCCGTAAGTTGTGGTCCAAACTTTAAAGCTGGTCATGGGTTACAAACACCTTCATTAAATCGATTGACTTATGGCTTACCAGAATCCGTTGGTATTGATTCAGCGCGTTTGCAAAACATTGATTCCATTGCCAATTATGCGATTTCGGAACAAATGACGCCTGGGATTCAACTGTTAGTTGCTAGAAAAGGAAAAGTGATTTACGAGAAATCATTTGGACACCATACGTATAAAAAATCATCAGAAGTTACATATAATGATCTGTATGATATGGCATCTCTCACCAAAATATTAGCCACGCTCCCTTTACTAATGGAGCTGGTAGATTCAGGGATTATTGGATTAGAATCTACTCTTGGAGCATTGTTGCCATCATATAAAAACACCAACAAAGAAGCTGTTACAATTCAAGAAATGCTTTCACATTTTGCACAACTTAAGCCATGGATTCCGTTTTATATATCAACTTTAGATTCGGTGACTCAAAAGCGAAATCCAAAATTTTACAGAAAAAAACAATCGAAGAAATTTTCAATAAAAATAAATGAACAATTATATCTGCGCACAAATTACAAGGACAGTATTCAAAAGCAGATCATTGATTCAGAATTGCTTGAAGAAAAAAAATACCGCTACAGCGATTTACCGTATTATATCTTAAAACTAATCCTAGAAAATCACTATAAATTACCTTTAGACGCATTAGTTCAGCAACGCTTTTATAAATCAATCGGAGCTAATTATTCAACGTATAGACCATTAAATACATTTAGTAAAAATCAAATTATCCCCACAGAAATAGATGATTATTTCCGCTTTACAACGGTACATGGCTATGTCCATGACATGGGTGCTGCAATGCAAGATGGTGTTGGTGGTCATGCCGGCTTATTTAGTAATGCCAACGATGTAGCAAAGCTTATGCAAATGTTTCTTCAAGAAGGGGAGTACGGGGGAAATCGTTATTTTTCGTCAGAAACGTTTAACAGATTTAATACCTGTCATTATTGCGATCAAGAGAATCGAAGAGGTATTGGTTTTGATAAACCACAACTCGAAGATGAAGGGCCCACATGTGGTTGTTTGTCGATGACCAGTTTTGGACATTCAGGATTTACAGGAACATATGCTTGGGCAGACCCCGAAGAAGAAATAGTTTATGTATTTTTGGCCAATAGAACGTATCCAAATTCTGATTCGAACCGGCTTTTAAAAGAAAATATTAGAACAGAAATACAACGTTTAATCTACGAATCAATTAT
>JAQXCA010000085.1 GCA_029252105.1 Flavobacteriaceae bacterium
CTCAACGGAAATTCTTTAAAAAGGAGTGCGTTTAAGTTGTAAAAGCATGCTGTCTTGTCACAGATCCTTGATCAGCTTTTCAACTCTAAATCTTGTATTTATGGAGTTTATACAAAAACAAGATTGATGTAGGCTTTTTTTTTAAATTAAACTATCAACTATGGAATCCAACATTATACTCATTGCTTTAGGAGCAGCGGTCTTAGGACTCGTCTTAGGATTAGCAATATCTAAAGTCCGTGAAAAAAGCAATGCATCTCAACTCACTAAAAATGCAAAACGAGAAGCAAATTCAATTATCTCAAAAGCAAAATCCGATGGAGAGTCAGCAAAAAAAGATAAAATTTTTCAAGCCAAAGAGCGGTTTCTAGAACTAAAATCGGAACATGAACAAGTCATTTCATCTAGAGAAAAGAAAATGGGGGAGGCTGAAAAGCGTACTCGAGACAAAGAATCTCAAATTTCTTCTGAGCTCTCAAAGAATAAAAAACTTTCTGCAGATATTGAATCTAAAATCAAAGATTATGACCACCGTTTAGAAATTTTAAATAAACGAAAAGACGAAGTCGATAAAGCTCATAAAAGCCAAATTCAACAGCTTGAAGTGATTTCTGGACTTTCTGCAGAAGATGCAAAACATCAACTTGTAGAGTCCTTGAAATCTGAAGCTAAAAATGATGCGATGGTGTATCTCCAAGACACATTAGAAGAAGCTAAATTGACAGCAGAACAAGATGCCAAGAAAATCATTATTAACACCATTCAACGCATCGGAACAGAAGAAGCAGTTGATAATTGTGTATCTGTATTTAATATTGAATCGGACGATGTCAAAGGGCGTATTATCGGTCGTGAAGGGCGTAACATTAGAGCTATTGAAGCTGCTACTGGCGTTGAAATTATTGTTGATGATACACCAGAAGCCATCATATTATCTTGTTTTGATTCGGTACGAAGAGAAGTTGCACGCTTATCCTTACACAAACTAGTTACCGATGGCCGTATTCATCCCGCCCGTATTGAGGAAGTTGTACGTAAAACGCAAAAACAAATAGAACAAGAAATTATTGAGGTTGGAAAACGAACGGTGATCGATTTAGGAATCCACGGTTTACACCCTGAATTAATTAAAACTGTAGGACGTATGAAATACCGTTCCTCTTATGGTCAGAATTTACTACAACACTCCAGAGAAGTTGCTAAACTTTGTGGGGTTATGGCAGCAGAATTAGGTATAAACCCTAAGCTTGCTAAACGGGCAGGACTTCTTCATGATATTGGAAAAGTACCAGATGCCGAAGCAGATATGGAAACGCCACACGCAATTTTAGGAATGCAATGGGCCGAAAAATATGGCGAAAATCCAGAAGTTTGTAATGCTATTGGAGCTCACCACGACGAAATTGAAATGAAATCGTTAATGTCTCCAATTGTACAAGTATGTGATGCTATCTCCGGTGCACGTCCTGGGGCAAGACGTCAAGTTTTGGATTCGTATATTCAACGTCTAAAAGATTTAGAAGAAATTGCGTTTGGATTTAGTGGTGTTCAGAAGGCCTATGCTATTCAAGCAGGTCGTGAACTTCGTGTGATTGTAGAAAGTGAAAAAGTATCTGATGATAAAGCAGGCAACTTATCATTTGAAATTTCTCAAAAAATTCAAACGGATATGACCTATCCAGGGCAAGTAAAGGTGACCGTTATACGTGAAACCCGTGCAGTAAATATTGCGAAATAAATATTTAATTTTATACTTAGAAAAAGCAGCTTTCGGGCTGCTTTTTTAGGATCTAGGGTGAAATTTATGTACCACCTCTTTTAAGTGGCTTTTATCCACGTGCATATAAATTTCGGTGGTTGTAATACTCTGATGGCCTAACATCATTTGAATAGCTCTTAAATCGGCCCCATTTTCAAGCAGATGAGTTGCAAAGGAATGCCTAAACGTATGTGGTGAAATATTTTTTTGAATATCTGCTTCTTCGGCCGCCTTTTTGACAATCGTAAAAATCATTGCTCTGCTGAGTTGCTTTCCTCTACGGTTCAAAAACAAGGTGTCATTAAAAGGGGTTTCAATTTTCATTTGAACACGAACATGGTCTTTATATAAATTGATGTATTTTTGGGTTAATGCGCCAATAGGAACAAAGCGTTGCTTGTTGCCTTTTCCAGTAACCTTAATAAAATCTTCATCAAAAAATAAATCCGAAATTTTTAGTGCCGTAAGTTCACTCACACGTAGCCCGCAACTGTATAAGAGTTCTATAATTGCACGGTTGCGTTCACCCTGAGGGCTGCTTAAATCAATAGTAGCCACAATACGATCAATATCATTAACCGAAAGGGTATCGGGTAATTTACGACCTATTTTTGGCGCCTCGATGCGTTCTAGTGGATTAGAAGTACAGTAGTTCTCAAAAATCAAATAATCATAAAAACTTCGCAAACCCGAAATAAGCCGTGATTGTGTTCTAGGGTTGATTTCTTTTGCCATCTTATAAATAAAGCTTTGAATATCTTCCGAAGTGATTTGAAGCGGACTTAACGACATATCATGCACTTCAAGGTACTGAACCAATTTCTGAACATCTAAGCTGTAATTGTTGACAGTATGTTCAGACATACCGCGTTCAATTTTCAAGTATAAAGCAAAATCTTTTAAGGCATTATTCCACTTCATTAGTTTGTTTTTTGATACTATATTTTGAGTTTAAAATTAATTTTTTCATGCTGATGGTTTCAGCATGGTATTTTAACAAATATAATAAAGTGATTTTATATTTTCTGAATTGGCAAAAAAAAGAGGCTACCTTTTCAAGTAGCCTCTTAATATTAAAAAATAATAGATGTATTAATTTGCTGAAAATGTATAAGTAATTAAATCATCATCTCCTTCATAGTATTCATCATCTTCAGTGAACACTGCAGAAGTTTCAGTCAATGTTTCAATAGAAATCACTATTTCGTCTTGTCCTACTAGAAAAGCAGTTTGAGTATCATCTGACCATCGCCAAATGTCTGTTTCTGTTTTAACGCCTTGGTTACTTCCAGTCCAAGTGAACGTATAAGTTCCATAGGCTGAAATCGAAATGCTTATAGCAGTTGCTGCTGTACAGTCTTCTATGTAAGTGTCCTCTTCACCATCTTCATTTTCTATGATACAAGTGTCTTCATACCACTCATCAGAAACATCTTCATTGAATTGGTATCGACTTACAAAGTTCCAAGTTCTAATTAATTTATCATGGTTTGAACCTTCAGCAGATGTAGTACTTTCCTCCATAGGCTCTTCTTTGTCACACTCATAATCGCCATCAAGACCATTACATATTTCATAGTATTCATAGCCTTCTGGAATATTCAATGCGATATTAAATGTCGCACTAAGTGTATCGTCAGTTTCTGTAACCACAACATCTGTTAAGGTTGCAACTGTAGTTTGTGTTCCTTCAAGATCAAGATTTAAATCTACACTAGATACAGTACCATCGGAATCTTCATTTAAAACATAAGCTCCAGAAAATGTTATAGGTTCTCCATTTACTATAAAGCTCATGATAAACATATCGTCTGTAAATTCAATAAAATTAAACGAACATGAATTTGCTGTCACACGTTGTGTTCCAGAAAGATCCCATTTTCCATAAATTATTTTTTTAGCTTCTGCAGGTGTTTGATCTGCTACAGTTCCAGTTACATTGAAGTCAGTAGTCTCGCTAGTTGGATCTGTGTAATCTGTTGTTGCAGGAGTAGGGTCGTCACTACCGCATGCAAATACTAACACAATACTTAATAAATAAAGTAATTTTTTCATAATAGTTAAATTTAAATTTGATTGCAAAAGTAAAGTAATTTTCATTTAATAACCTAATTATATCGTTAAAAACAATTATGATTCTTACTGAAAAAAATGGGAGTATAACATTATTAAATTCGAATACAAAAAAACCCTAACAATCATATGATTACTAGGGTTAGCGGAGAATGAGGGATTCGAACCCCCGGAGGTGTGACCCTCAACAGTTTTCAAGACTGCCGCATTCGACCACTCTGCCAATTCTCCAATGGGCTGCAAATATAAAAGGGTTTTTAGTTCTAACAAATACTTTTAGTAATTATTTTAAAAAAAAATAAACTTCAAATTTTTAAGCATTTATTAAGACCAATTTTTGTCAAACTGTTTTAAAATTATATACTTTTGAAAAAAAATCAATAATATGGACATTATTAAGGCCTTAGAATGGCGTTACGCCACTAAAAAATTTGATTCTGAGGCGATTATTTCAGATGAAAAAATTGAGATACTAAAAAACGCGTTTAATCTTACCGCAAGCTCTTATGGACTTCAACCTGTAAAATTGCTTATAGTTAATAATAAATCAATTCAAAATGAATTGGTGCCGCTATCTAGTAATCAAAAGCAAGTAGGGCAGGCCTCTCATTTATGTGTATTTTGTGTAGAAACTACAATTGATGAAGCCTACATTAGAGCCTTTTTTGACCGCATCATTTCTATTAATAATACTCCAGACGCCGTTTTGAGCCCGTTTCGATCGAGTGTCATTAGCAGTTTTGAGTCTAAATCTGATGATGATATTTTTAAATGGGGTGCAAAACAGGCTTATTTAGCAATGGGAAATATGTTGACGGTATGTGCCACTCAAGGAATTGATGCGTGTCCAATGGAAGGATTTGATCCCGAACAATACGACCGCTATTTCAAACTCAATGCACAAGGTTTACGATCAGTATTAGTGATGCCAATTGGGTATCGTGCCCAAGATGATATGTTTTCAACAATGCATAAAGTACGTAAACCTCTAGAGGATTCAATTATAGAAATTAAATAACAACACTATGCCTGGATTTGAGCTGTTTGGTCCTGCTGAACGTAAAGAAGTAAATGATGTTTTAGATAGTGGTGTTTTGATGCGTTATGGATTTGATGGTATGCGTCAAGGCCATTGGAAAGCTAAAGAATTAGAACACGCTATTCAATCTCGATTTGACGTAAATCATGCTCAACTTTTATCAAGTGGAACTGCTGCGGTGAGTTTAGCACTAGCATCATCTGGTGTGGGTGCTGGAGATGAAGTCATCATGCCTTGTTTTACTTTTGTCGCAAGTTTTGAAGCAATTCTAATGCTCGGAGCGATCCCTGTAGTTGTGGATATTGACGATACCTTAACGTTGGATGCCAATGCTGTTCAAGCAGCGATTACTCCAAAGACTAAAGCTATTATGGCCGTACATATGTGCGGAAGCATGGCGGATTTAGATGCTCTAAAGTACATAAGTGACAAACACAATTTATTTCTTATAGAAGATGCATGTCAAGCCATAGGCGGAACCTACAAAGGAAAAGCTTTGGGAACTATTGGAGACTTAGGGTGTTTTTCGTTCGATTTTGTCAAAACAGTAACATGTGGTGAAGGCGGAGTTGTAATTACAAACAACGAGAAATTTCATACCCATTCAGATCAGTTTAGTGATCATGGTCATGACCATCAGGGATCCGATAGAGGAGCAGAAACTCATCCTGTCTTAGGCTATAATTTTCGAATATCAGAACTGAATGCTGCTGTCGGCGTTGCACAATTCAAACGCTTGGATGAATTTTTAGCCATTCAGAAAGCTCATTATACAATCATCAGAACTGAATTGTCAAAATTAGATGGTGTTACCTTCAGAACAATCCCTGAAGGTGGCGTAGAAAGTTATGCGTTTCTAAATTTCTTTTTAGACGATTTAGAGACCGCCCGAAAAGTAAGTGAGGCGTTTAAAACCAATGGAATCGATGTGTGCTTTCATTATTTTGATAATAACTGGCATTACATTCGTAAATGGGACCATCTTAAAAAACAAAAATCACTATTTCCTTTGAGTCAAGAGGTAAAGGACGGTTTATCGTACTTAACAGATAAAACCTTTGAAAAATCTGATCACTTTATAGGAAGAAATATATCATGCTTGATAAAATTATCATGGACAGAAGCAGAGGTAAAGCAAAGGGCACAAACTATGGCCACATTGATTCGTGAAATTACGTCTTAGTATTTAATATAGTCAACAATTTCTAATCCGTAGCCTATAATTCCAACACGTTTGGTTTGTTCGCTATTAGAAATCAGCCCTAGTTTATGAATATTCAGATCGTGTAGTATTTGTGCGCCTATACCAAAATCTTTAGTATCCATTACTATGGTCGGCGCTTTGGTCACTGTTCCTTTTTGTTGAGTGTTTTTCACAATTTCTAAACGTTTCAAAAGGTTTGCAGGTTGATTACTCTGATTGATAAATATAATAGCCCCTTTTCCGTGCTTATTTATAAGCTTAAACATGCCATCTAACTGTTTGTCTGCATTATTTGTCAGTGTGCCTAAAATATCATTATTAACAAGTGTGGAGTTGATTCGTGTTGGAACCGTTTCATTAGTGCCCCAAGTGCCTTTCGTTAGGGCAATATGAACAGCATCATTTGTAGTTTGTTGATAGGCTCTTAATCTAAAATCGCCAAATCGCGTTTCAACTTGAAAATCTTGTTTTTTCTTAATTAAAGAATCGTGTTCCATTCGGTAGGCGACCAAATCTTCAATAGAAATTATTTTTAAATCAAATTTCTTAGCTACGTTCCTTAGTTCTGGTAAACGTGCCATTGTGCCATCATCATTTAGAATTTCAACCAAAATACCAGCAGGTTCAAATCCCGCTAAACGTGCTAAATCTACCGCAGCTTCTGTATGCCCTGTACGACGTAATACACCACCATTTTTTGCCTTTAACGGAAATATATGTCCTGGCCGCCCTAAGTCATGAGCTTTTGTTAAAGGGTCTACTAAGGCCTTAATTGTTTTAGAGCGATCTGAGGTAGAGATTCCTGTTGTACATCCTTTTCCAATCAAATCAACAGAAACAGTAAATTGAGTATTGTGAAGTACTGTGTTATTTTGAACCATCATGTTAAGTTCTAGTTCATCACATCGAGTTTCAGTAAGCGGAGCACAAATAAGACCACGTCCATGTAAGGCCATGAAATTAATCATTTCTGGCGTTACTTTTTCAGCCGCAGCAATAAAATCTCCTTCATTCTCTCTGTTTTCATCATCAACGACCACAACTACTTTGCCTAATCGAATATCATTAATAGCATCTTCAATACTATTTAACTCAGTTTTTGCTTGTGAATTTTGTTCTGTGATGGACATTATTTTAATTTTTTTGTAAAGATATTATAAGTAAATCAATCGTTACGCTATTTTATTTAAATCTTCTTCCATTTTCTTAATAAAATACATTCTATAAAAATAAAATAGGGGCATCCCCAAAAGGATAGAAACAAAAGATTTCTTAAAGAATTTTATTTCTATTAATTTGTAAAAATCAGTGGTAACTTGAGCAAATGTTTGTATGAAATGCATCGTCAAGCAAAACAACTTCCAATAAAGGGT
>JAQXCA010000035.1 GCA_029252105.1 Flavobacteriaceae bacterium
TTTTTTGAGAATCCCTAACAGAAATGTTAGGGATTTTTTTTGTCTTTTTTTGTAGCACGTGCATGATGCTCGCGCTAACGGGGCCGAATCTTCGATGTCGTGCGGTAGCTATGGATTGTGCCCCCATTTATTTAAACCCCTCTTTGATCACAACTTCAGCCGGCTTTCCCTGCGGCGTAAAATCCAAATCTGATCGATTTGTAGCGCCCATATAATCACTCCGTAGTTGCCAAATGTGTACGCCTTCAAACCACTCTTTATTCCAAACCTCATTAAAAAAAGCTTGGTAACAATTGGCTTGTGTTTCATAGGAAACGAGGTCTTTATGGTCGGTATAATTTTCGATCCATTCCCATGGTTTTATCGCACTATCTGCGGTGCTTTTATAACCCATTTCAGTGAAAAGAATTTTTTTATTGTAATTTTCATGTATTTCTTCCAAGGGAAGAAGGTGTTTTTTCCATCCTTCAGAAATTTGTTCTACACTTGGATATTTGTTTTTTGTAAGCGGAAAATAAGCCTGAACCCCTATATAATCGAGATCATTCCAAAATGTTATTTTTTCGAACTCGTTCATCCAGTTGGCAGCATAGGTAAGTTTTCCAGAATAAATTTTTCTGATATCTTTTATGAGTGTTACCCAAAACTCAGGTTTCTCTACAGATAATCGTGATAATTCTGTGCCAATACAAAACAATTCAACATCGCTTTCTTGCGCAATTTTAGCATAGAGTAGTATGAAGTCTCGATATTCTTTTTTCCAGATATCCCAATTGGCTTCACTTGTTGGGAAAATATCAGAACGCCATTTTCCCACTGCAGGGGAATGTATCCAAATGTGTGGTTTAAGAAACACCTTAAATCCCATGGCGTGCGCAGTCGCTATTTGAGTTCTCCAAATAGAATCTCTACGAACGAGATCCAAACGATTTCCTCTGTGATACACTAGGGTAGGGCTGTCCACATCATTTTGCCCACTAAATGGGACCAACGTTATCCAATTATAATTAGTTGTCACAAACGGCTGTAAACTTATAGAATCAAGACGTCCAAAAACATGTGCCCCTTTTTGTTTATGAGTGACTTTACCCGAATTAGGTGCGATCCCAATAGAAACAACGACAAGCAAAACAACTGCTGTGATTTGTAAAACGGTTTTAAACTGGGGTCTTTTCAGAATTCTATATAGCATTCTAGGTTTAATTTAAAATTGCAAAAGCACCCAGTAAATTGCGGCGCTAAAAATGGCCGCAATAGGCAAGGTTAATAGCCAAGATACTAAGATATTCCGAACCACTTTTAAATCAGCTTTTTTGGTTACTGTCCCAATTCCAAAAATAGATCCTACCGATACGTGCGTTGTCGACACTGGTAAGCCGTGAATACTCGCCGTCGTAACGAGTAATCCCGTGACTAAATTTGCTGTAAATCCTTGACCACTGTTCATTGGAGTAATCTTTTTACTTATTATTTTCCCTACCTTTTTTGCGTTTAATACACCACCTACAGCCATAGCGATCGCAACAGCACTCATGCCCCACTTAATATCTAATGTATTAATAACGATGAGTAGTCCAACAATCTTTGGGGTATCATTTAACCCTCTTGCAAAACTGACAATACCTGCACTTATAAAATGCATTAAATCTAATATTTTTTGAGAATTTAGCCCCATTAATTTTCCGTTATAGGTTTCGATGCACTCTTTTTTATCCAGAATTTTTATTGTTTTTAGAGTTCCGGATTGAATTGCTACAAACTCATTTGTGTTAATTGTTTTTACAACTGGAATTTTTTCCGAGCCTAGATAAATATAGCTTTGTTTGGAGAGACCCATTGCCATTCTAGCTTTTCGAAAAATTATATAGACTAATAAACTTATAATGGCTGCCATAAGTGGACTGACTATTAAAGGCATTAAAAACGTGCTCCCTAATTTCGCGAAATTAAAGTTAGCGCCAACTGCAACAACTCCACTACCAAATAAGGCTCCTACCAAACTATGGGTTGTAGATATAGGCATTCCAATTTTTGTAGCTAAAAAAACAGTTAAAGCCGCACCAATCGCTATTGAAATCGCAAACGCTGGTGATTGAATTAACGTGTCAGGTACTAAACCTTTACCAGAAAAATTTTTTACAAGTGTGCTGGCTAAAAAAATAGCGGCTATTGATCCAGCAAATGTGGTGGCGGTAGCCCAAGCGATGGCTCTTTTGTAATTGGTGGTTCCGCTGCCAAACAGCGTTGCAACGCCTTTAAAATTGTCATTTGCACCATTAGTGTAGGCTAGAAAACAAGCGGCTAAAAAAAGAATAATTAAAATCATAAGCGAAGTAAGTAGGTTTGAGGATTAGATTTTATTATAAAGGGATTGATATAGGTCTCAAATTGCAAAAAACAGGCCAAAGTCTAATACATCAATTTATAGGTGTCTAGAGCGAATGTAATTGTAGAAAATAAAGCTTAGTCTACGATTTCGTAGTCAATACTTAGTTTTCGCAATGCTCTTAAAGCGGAACCAGAATTTTTATCATTTACCTCAATATCAACGGCGTCTCCCTCTAAAAGGATATCGGTAAGTTCATTCGCTAGTGCCCCCTCAATGTTAGATGAAATTTCGATAATACATTTAGAAATGGATCTTCGATCTGGGCGTTGCGCATCACATGACAATAAGTTTAGTTTCATATTTGCATTGGTGGTTTTATGAAGTACTAAATTACGTAATTATTTCTAATGGATTATGGATGTTTATTTTTAACTATTGATACACTATTTTTTTTCACTCAATGCTTTTACTTTTTGCCCCCAGTTGTTTAGTATGTTTCTTTGAGATTCAAAATCAACTTTAGAATATGGTCCACACACAATTTTTAACTCTGTGGTTTTGGTCTCTATATTCTCCAAAAGAAGGAATTTTTCAACATAATGAGCACCCTTTAATTTAGAGTCAATTTGAATATATTGGTTGCCATACACGTTTGCTGCAAACTCAGATGTAATAGCGCCGCCATTACGATATTTGAAATTAACTTTCGAGGCTGTATTTAAGTCCTGTATAAGCGCACCTTCGGGGTCAAAAAAAGCTTGAAGTGTTTTGTAATATTCGGGTTTTGTGAGTATTTTCCAAATCGCACTTGGCGCTGCGTTTATAGTGATGTTTTGCACAACAAAACGTTGAGGCGATAAATGGTCAATCTCATTTTCTGAAAGGAACGTGACTTCGTTTAAGCGTGCACTTCCATTTCCTCCGTTCAGATATCTAAATCCTACGACAGCATCCGCTGATATTTTTACAGCTTGTATGATAATAATAAGTTCGTCTTTTTTTGTAGATGAATTATAGAACCTTCCCAATTTAGGCATTTCAATATCTAAGGGTCTAGCATCTGGATATTTTGCAGTATCCACAAAAATTAAAGAGGTTCCGTTTTGAGTCTCTTCTTTTGTTGCTAATCGTCCATTGACAACAGGAACGTTTTTCCAGTTCAGAAGGTCAACAGCAGGAAATCCATTTAAATTATCAGGGCAATACCATCCGCCATAATTATGAGGCGCTTGTTTGACACTGTTTACCGTTTCTACGGATTTTTCTACGATTTTATTTTCAGTAGGTTTCTTGTTTTGTATGCAAGACATAAGGGTGACAATGCATACGAGAGATAGTGTTTTAAGGGCGTTTTTTTTCATGACATCATGTGTTTTTGGTTCTATGATAGGGATTAAATAGTGTATATTTTAGATACACTAAGAATATTTGTTTTTACCGCGCAATAATCAGGCCGAATTCCGAAAAATAAATACGTTATAATTTATAGAATTAAAAGGCGTTAACTTCTAAGCCTTAAATCTCACCAACAAATTGTAAAAAGACGTTTTTATGACGCTCAAGATCCAAATTTGGAGACATGGATACACGCACAATATAATCCTTATCACCTTCTTTGGTAGTCCCTTGTGTAGAAGTTGCGGGGATGGTCCAATAACACCCATTGAGCTGTCCATAACTCACACAAAATTTGCTCTCATTAGGAATTTCTGTAATCATTAAATGGATTAATTTTAGATTCAATGCGCGCTTATAGGTTTCTTTTTCTTCAGTTGTATTTCCTTTGGTGGGAAGGTCTAATGAAAATACAGAAGGTGTAAACCCCTGATGTGCTAAATCTTCTGAAACAAAATTAATTTTCGCAGTCGGTAAGGTTTTGTGAATGTAGTTCACAAATCCTCGTGTGTTTTGATACGCATCGTGGATGCGTTGATTCATAGTGGGCATTTGTGTAGCCAAAACTTCTATCTGAAGTGGCGTTGCCTCGTTGTCGCACAGTTGGAGATGTAATTCAACTTTATCCATCAAAGCATCTGTTTTTGTATTTCCTACACAGTAGCCAGCAGTACAGCGTCCACCGCTTGGAAATTTTGACCCACTTACATACGAAATGGTTCGCACCGAAGAAAGTATAGCACCATCTCCTAAAAAGTGCACATTTGGACAAAAAGTTTGATCTAATATAAAAACAGGATCGATTGCAGTTGTTCCAGTTGAAGTGTGACGAACTTCACTTAAAACAGCCTTTAATTGTACCAAATCTGGAACTTCAACACGTGGGTTTGTTGGGATTTCAGCGATAATATAAGGAACTGCATCTTCGGCAGCAATTTGAGTCAAAATAGTATCAATACTACGCACCATGTCGTTACCACCATCAACAGGCAAATCCACTACATCCACATTATCAATACAAGCAGCAACACGTCTTGCTTGGTCGTTAGTGCCACCATAACAATTAGGGGGGACAATAAATTTGATGTCTTTTCCTTTATGGTTTTTTTGAGCATCATGGATAAGCCCCATCATAATCGCATATTGGATGGACAACCCACTTGAACCAATAACCGCTTTTGTCGACGAGTTCGTAACGGTTGCAATGGCATTTAAAACGGTTGTTTTGTGTGTTTCGAGATTACGGTTCTTTTCAGTAGATGATAGCTTTGTAATAGCTTTCAAAATCGCAAGACAATTGTCAGGAGTCATTGCAATGGTTTCTCGTCGTCTGACATGCTGAACCTCTGAAATATAAGTGCTATTTTGAGCGCTGTTTACTAACAAAACACTTCCAAACTGTGGTTGAAAATTGACCAAAAAGTCGATATTTGAATTAAGATCAATGTTGTCGAATTCGGCGTGTTGAGAAATAAAAATGGTACTCCCATCAAACGCAGAAATGTTTGCGGTGGTCTCTATTTTTTCTAACACAAAATGATAACCATAAACAGACTTTAATACTTCAGCATCAAAAAAATCAGGTAATTCCCCTGTATATAGAATTTTAGTGTTTTTGTGGTCTAATAAATTTGTTCTCAGGATGGCTAAAACAGGAGCAGTCCCTGATGAAAAACTGATAACATTCTCGGGATTTAGCTGCTGCAGTTTAGCAACAGTCCATTCCAACACACAAGATAAAGGATGTCCTAATCGAATGTAGTCGTAAGCAGTAGGGAGATTGTTTAGCGCAGAAGGGGTTGAATTATTGGTATTAAATAAAGTTTCGAACTGTTCTAAAAATTGGCGTTTAGCCATTTTTTCATCATAAATATCCAGACGGTGTGTCGTTAAATTTAACCAGTTTTTTGGCTGGTTTTCAAGTACATCTTTAATATAATTAAACAGTTTATTAACTCCCATAAGTTTCATCTTCAAATAGGTAGGCAAGATACGTTAATCCACTCTATTTTAAAACCCGTTATGTGGAGTTTTGTGATAGAATTTTTAAGTGAATGTTTTATGACGTTATAGTTTGGATTTATAACAATAGTCGTTTTATTTCTTTTCGTAGTTCTGGAACAACTAAGCGTGTAAACCATTCATTTTTTGCTTGCCAAATATTATTTCTAGGCGATGGATGTGGAAGCACGAAGTATTTGGGTAAAAAGTCTTTATATTTTTTTACGGTTTCTGTTAATGTTTTTTTGGAGTGGACTTTTAAGTAATAGTCTTGTGCATATTTCCCTATTAAAAGAATTAACTCGACCTCTTGTAAATGCTCAAATAAAACATCATGCCATAAAGGAGCACATTCTTTTCTGGGTGGTAAATCGCCAGACGTGCCTTTTCCAGGGTAACAAAACCCCATTGGGATGATAGCGATTTTCTCTGGGTTATAAAAATCAATACTAGTAATCCCCATCCAATTTCTTAGGTTTTCACCACTTTTATCATCCCAAGGAATTCCTGTTTTATGAACCACAGTTCCGGGAGCTTGGCCAATGATCACAATTTTACTTTTGGGATGCGCAGCAACAATTGGTCGTGGACCAAGCGGTAAATGGTCTTTACAAACCATACAATTTGAGATGTCTTTAAGTAGGATATTCATTAAAGTGATTTAATTATAACTATTTTGAATTACACATCGTCTAGTGTATAAGATATCAAAAGAAATTATTACAAAGGTTTTACGATGATTTTGATTTGAATAACTCTATCAAACATATATTAACTTCACAAACTGAACAATTGAAACTACCGCTAAGAACAGCCCGATGATCTGATTCACTTTTGTGGTGAGATGTTTTATTTTTAGTTTTAGTTGGTGGCTAAATTTTCCGAAACCATACAAAGTAACTACTTTCCCAAAAAACACCCCAACCAAAAACAGTATCAGCAAAGTGAATTCACTAGATAAATCTAAATAAATCATTTTTTTCTTTAAGAAAGAAATTGCTATGATCCAATAAATTAGAACGGGCGGATTCACCATACCCAAGATGAAACCGAGCAGTTGTTTAGAGATTTTTAGAGTTTTTTTAATAACCCTACTGTCTTTTTTTCTAAAAAAAAGAAAAGCGCCAACCACCAATAAAATCACCGCTATTGAATATTGCACCCAAATATTGTGGTCTATAAACTTTAGAATCTTTGTATTATAATAAAGCGCAACTAGCACTAAAATTACTTCAGCAATTGCTGCAGTATACGCAATTTTTAAGGCACTTTGAATATTTTCTTTTATGGTCGTATTCATAACAGCCACATTTGTTGTTCCCAAAGGTAGTGCGCCAAGAATAGCCGTTATAAATCCTAAAAACAGATAAGTTGTTAGAGTCATATCTCTTTGTTATAATCTATATATCTCAATAAATT
The DNA here is from genome assembly GCA_029252105.1 of Flavobacteriaceae bacterium. Taxonomy (GTDB): domain Bacteria; phylum Bacteroidota; class Bacteroidia; order Flavobacteriales; family Flavobacteriaceae; genus Hel1-33-131. The sequence goes on from JAQXCA010000035.1 coordinate 7,145, forward strand.
AAAATTAGTTTTTCAAGAAATTTTCGAAGATGTTGTTCTGGAAAACAAAGTCTAGTTTAACTTTTTCCAGTTCTTGTCGGCACTAGCTTTTAACTCTTCAGTAGAGCCACTTAACCAAGATTCGAGCGTATTATTTCCCCAAGAATTATAAAAAAGAAACAGTTCTCCATCTCTTATTTCAAAGGTTTCAGGATCAATGGTTACTTTTTTACCTTTTGCTCCTAAAGCATAAGCGCAGTAACCGCCGTATTTGGGAACAAACTTTTCAGGGGTCTCGTTAAAAGTATCTAAGTTGTCTTGAGATGAAAACAGATACGTTACACTGTCATGCTCAGAAGCATATTTTTTAGATCCTTTTTTAGCAGTTTCACTAAAATAGGCTACCACATCATAGCCTTCAGCTACATGTCCTTTTTTACTAAGGTTATAATCTACGCTTTGAGCATTGATAGAATAACCAATAACTAATAATACGATGGTGATGATTTTTTTCATGATTTAATAGATTAAAGATTTTTTATTTAATTCGTTGATGTCAAACACTTTAAGTTTTAAAATATACCAGTCTTCTATTTTTTCTACAATCCCTGTACTTTTAGAGGGTTTTCAAATATATTTAAGTAAGTCGTTATGAATTGGATTTCCTTTCATGTCGATTAAAAGAAAATATTGAGACATGTTATTTTTATCCGTTGTTGCCAATACCTGTCAATTTTCCTTTCCAGGTTTCATTACCCCAAAATAACATTTCGGATCTATGATTTCACCTTCTAACGTCATACTGCTCAAGTATTGTTTTTAGGCCTTCTTCGGAATGGCATTGACTCTCTTTGTTTGCAAATCCTTTTTGAGTCCAAGTGAATGTCACACTGTTTTCTGAAATATCATCTATTTTATATGTCACTACTGAATAGTTTTCGGGTTGGTCTTCAAGCCCCGAAAACCCACTCCAGTAATGATAGGATAGAAGGCTATTTTCAATGTTTTTGATAACAGTTCCTTTGTCTTTATAGCGTTGCCCATTGTAGTCCCCTTGGAAAAGGATAGGGCTACCAACGTTCCAGACAGTCGTCGTTTCAGTGCCAAATAAATAAATTTTTATTTTCTCAGGATCTGTCAAAATTCTCCAAACCTTTTCGGCTTTGGTATTTATTTTGATGCTTTGTGTCGCGATTAGGTTTTTATTCATTTTAGTTTTTAGTATTAGAGGCTTTAATTTTTCAAAAAATTTGAATAGCTATCTTTTATTTAAGGTGCACGTGTATATGATCATCATGCATTACAGCGCTACTCGCCATAAGTTTTATGATTAGAATTTGTAAACTTAGAATATAATTTAAAACTACAATAGTTAATTAGTTCCTAGTTTTTTGAAGAAATATAGGCATCTACAAAATCTTCTAAAACATTTAAAGGAATGGCCCCTTGAGCGATAACAACTTCGTGAAATTCTCTAAGATCAAAGGAGTCGCCTAAGGCGTTTTTCGCTTTTTCACGTAACTCTAAAATTTTCATCATGCCAATTTTATAAGCCGTGGCTTGTCCTGGCATTACAATATGTCTTTCGACCATTTTAATAGCATCCAATTCAGCATTGGGTGTATTGTCGGTATAATACTTTATACCCTCTTCACGAGTCCATTTTTTGCTGTGTATACCCGTGTCTACGACCAGTCTACATGCGCGCCATAATTCCATAGCCAAACGCCCAAAATCTGAATAAGGATCGGCATAGAACCCCATTTCTTTGGGTATGAATTCGGAGTATAAGCCCCAACCTTCGGTATAGGCTGTGTAGCCGCCATATTTTCTAAACATTGGAACATCTTCTAATTCTTGTTGAATTGCCAACTGCATATGATGTCCTGGAATACCTTCGTGATAGGCCAAAGCTTCCATTTGATAACTTGGCATAGATTCCATGTCATATAAGTTTGCATAATAAATTCCGGGTCTTGAACCATCTGCTGCAGGACGATTGTAAAAGGCTTTCCCTGCCGATTTTTCTCTAAACGATTCTACGGCTTTCACTTTGATATCTGCTTTTGGTTTGGTTATAAAGAGTTCATCTAGACGCGTTTTCATACTGTCTATTAAATGAATAGCTTCTTTTAGATAAGCGTCTTTTCCTTGTTTGTCCGCTGTATAATAGAATTGTTTATCGGTTTTCATAAACTGAAAAAAGTCTTGCAAAGTGCCTTCAAAACCAACAGTGTTGCGAATAACATCCATTTCGCCATGAATTCTAGCCACTTCATTCAATCCAATTTCATGAATTTCATTGGCGGTTAAATTGGTTGTCGTGGTTCGTTTAAGGGCAGTAATAAAAAAGGCTTCTCCATCAGGAAATTTCCATGCCCCATGATCATAATTGGCTCTTTCTTTTTGTGCTTTCATAAAAGAAATTAGGCTCAAATATGCGGGTTTTACTGAGGTTAATAGCGCGTGTCTGGCGCGTGTTTCTAAATTAGATTTGGTATCCGCAGCGATATCTAATGTGTCTATTTTTTCTAGAAAATCATTTAATAGCGTACTTTTCTGATCCGTAGAATCAAAAGGTTGACCTATTAAAATGTTTTCAGAATCTTCGATCACTTTATCAAATACAAATTTTGGAGGTATAATACCTATTGCTTCACGCGCTTTTAAATTTTCTACCAACTGCGAAAAAAAACTGTTAAAACCATTAAGCCGCGACACATAGTCTTCCGCATCTTTAGCATTATCAATGCGGTGCATGTTTATCATAAACGCCGGTTTTCCAGACTGTGCACCAAACATTTGATTTACAGGATAATCATGCAGCCTGTATTTATAATCCTCAATGTTGTTTTCTAGAGTTTGTTTAAATAATTTATAACTCAATAACGCCTCCTTAGAAAGCGCCTTTACATTTACAGAATCCGTTAACCATGCAAGTTCTTTTTTATTGATTTCGTGAGTTTTCTCTAAGAAAGCAAACGAATTATCATTCAATTTTCCATACTCTTTTTTTATTCCAAGTCGTGTTTGAAATTCAGGATACATATCCACACTTTCGTCAAAACTTTTCTGAAAAAAAGCATTGACTTTTTTTGATTCTGTAGTAACTTCAATTTCTGTATATCCATTTTTATTTTTTTCTGCACAAGACATGGATATCGAAATAACACAAAGAATGAGAAGCGATTTTAGAATTAACGTTTTCATAAGGCAATTTGTTTTAGGGTTAGTTTTTTTTATCGTAAGCAACTAATGGTAAATAGATTAGGTTATGTGTTTAAAAAAAGACACTTTACTTCGTTTTAGCACAAAGTAGTTATTTTTTAACTCAGATCTCTAGTTATAAGCTTTTTTTAATCCAATATGTTATCAAATGTTTTATGGATAAATTCTGTTGATAATGTATCTTTAATAATTTCAAAGGGTAAGTTCGTGAATTCTTCTTCTAGACATAGCTCCGCCACAAGAATTACATTTAGTTTAAAAAAAAAATGTGCTTTAAGGATAAAACTTAAACAGACTTAAAAATAAATTGGTTGTGAAGAAAAACATTTGGGGTTTTAGTTCAAGACTAAATATAACAAATAAAAGAGAATGATTTTAAATTTAAAGGCTAATTTTTAAATTATCCTTTCAGCACTGCACGCGAAATAACCATTTTTTGAATTTCGGAAGTCCCTTCATAAATTTGTGTAATTTTAGCATCGCGCATCAAACGTTCCACGTGATAGTCTTTCACAAAGCCATTTCCACCGTGAATCTGTACCGCTTCAACCGTATGTTCCATAGCTATTCTCGAAGCAAATAGTTTGGCCATTGCACTAGACGTATCATACGAAACCCCTTGATCTTTATCCCAAGCGGCTTTCATTACCATATGACGTGCGGCTTCAATATCAGTCGCCATATCCGCCAATTTAAATGCAATCGCTTGGTGGTTACAAATTTCGGTACCAAATGCTTTGCGCTGTTTGGAGTAGGCCAAAGCTAATTCATAGGCACCAGAAGCAATTCCTAACGCTTGTGCCGCAATACCAATACGTCCACCAGAAAGTGTTTTCATTGCAAATTTAAATCCAAATCCATCCGCGCCGATACGGTTTTCTTTAGGGACTTTAACATCATTAAACTGTAGCGTATGCGTATCGCTTCCGCGAATGCCGAGTTTGTCTTCTTTAGGACCAATTTCGAAACCAGCCATACCTTTTTCAATAATAAAGGCATTGATCCCTTTTGAGCCTTTACTGCGGTCTGTTTGTGCAATCACAATATATACATCGGCACGTCCGCCATTTGTAATCCAGTTTTTAGTGCCATTAATCTCATAATGATCCCCTTTGTCCAGAGCCGTCGTTTGTTGGGATGTGGCGTCACTACCCGCTTCAGGTTCGCTTAAACAAAAAGCTCCGATGTGTTCGCCAATAGCTAATTTGGGCAAATACTTTTCTTTCTGTGCATCTGTGCCATAAGCTTCAATACCATAGCATACCAATGAATTGTTAACCGAAACAATCACAGAAGCAGACGCATCTATTTTTGAAAGCTCCTCCATAATCAGTATATATGATATGGTATCCATACCACTACCACCATATTTGGGGTCCACCATAATACCCATAAAGCCTAATGCTCCCATTTTTTTTACTAAATTGTCGGGAAATTCTTGGAGTTCATCACGTTTAATAACCCCTGTAAGCAATTCAGTTTGTGCAAAATCACGAGCAGCATCGCGAACCATTAGATGTTCTTCTGAGAAAGAGAAATTCATAACTTAATATTTTGTTTTTCAAATATATAAAAAATTTACTATGCGTGCATAGTAAATAGATGTAAAAATAACTATGACCAAATCAAACTTTAAAAATAAATCACACTACACTGTTCTAGGCGTCATGTCAGGAACCTCACTTGACGGAATCGATTTGTGCCTCGCTCGTTTCGAGCTTGATTACTCTTGGCAGTTTCAAATCATAGCTACTAAAACAGTGCCCTATTCTAAAAACTGGCAACAGCGTTTACGGACAGCATTGGATCTGTCTCCTAAAGATTTAGAAGTTTTAAACGCAGATTACACCAAGCTATTAGCAGATACTATTCAGCCGTTTATTGATGATCATAGCGCTATATTTATTGACGCAGTGTCCAGTCATGGACACACGGTTTTTCATCAACCTCACTTTGGGAAAACGCTTCAGATTGGTAATTTACCCAACTTAGCAACTTATATCAACCAAACCGTAGTGTGTGATTTCCGAACTCAAGATGTAGCACTAGGAGGACAAGGTGCACCTTTGGTTCCTATAGGCGATGCGCTGCTGTTTTCGGAATATGACTATTGCCTAAATTTAGGAGGCTTTGCCAACATCTCTTTTGAGCAGAAAAATCAGCGGATCGCTTTTGACGTCTGTCCCGTGAATATTGTCTTAAACCACTATGTACAATCTTTGGGAATGGCCTATGATGCCGAAGGTCAAATTGCCTCAAAAGGAACTGTCAATGGGCCCTTGCTAGAAGCCTTGAATGCCCTAGAGTTTTACAGGATACCACCGCCAAAATCCTTAGGAATAGAGTGGGTGAAAAGTGATGTTTTTCCAATTATAGAGGCCTTCGAACTTGATGTTGAAGCAATTTTAAGGACTGTTGTCGAACATTGTTCAATTCAACTCTCTATAGTATTAAAATCCCATCAATTACAAAAAGGATTGATCACTGGTGGCGGTGTCTTTAATGCCTTTTTGATGCAGCGTATTTCAGCGCTTTACGGGCAAGATTTACAGCTAGCAAATGTTATGGTAATCGAATTCAAAGAAGCTTTAATTTTTGGGTTTTTGGGTGTGCTCAAACTACGAAATGAACCCAATTGTTTACAATCCGTAACAGGCGCCTCAAATAACCACAGTAGCGGTTCTATTTATTTCTCCGAAAAAAAACAGTAAACCTATAGAAAGCGTGTTTAGTTTTTTATATTTGTTTCAATCAATTTAGCGATCAACAATCCCCAAAAACATAAAAATTTATGGAAGCAGTTATTATTAGTGTCTTTATCCTCGGCTATTTAGCGATCACTTTAGAACACAGTTTAAAAATCGATAAATTAATTCCAGCTCTGGTTATGATGGCCATCAGTTGGGCGTTAATTTCTTTTGGCATTGATAATTTTGACACCTGGTTTGATTCAGGAAAACATGCCCTTCTTAGCAATTTTGAAGCGTTTGGCCATGCCGAAAAAATGCATATTGTTGAAGAGACTTTATTACATCACTTAGGGAAAACTGCAGAAATTCTGGTGTTTTTAATTGGCGCAATGACCATTGTAGAAATCATTGCCTATTTTAACGGGTTTTCGACCATAAAGAATTTTATTCAAACCAAAAAGAAATCAAAACTACTCTGGATTTTCGCCATATTAGCGTTTATATTATCAGCGATTATTGATAATTTAACAGCAACTATTGTTCTGATTTCGTTACTCCAAAAAATAATACATAACCGAAAAATGCGTCTTTGGTTTGCAGGACTTATTGTTATTGCCGCCAACGCAGGCGGTGCTTTTTCACCAATTGGCGATGTCACCACTACAATGTTATGGATTGCCAATAAAGTAACCACCGGCCATTTGTTTGGATATCTACTCTTACCTTCTCTTGTTTGTATGATTATACCAATCTTTATTGCGTCAAAATTATCAGTTTTTAAAGGCATTATTGAATTAGATACTAGTACACCAGAACCTGCAGGTCGTTTTAGTGGCACCATGCTCTATTTAGGATTAGCAGCGATCATTTTTGTTCCTATTTTTAAAATGGTGACACATTTGCCACCTTATGTTGGAATGATGCTTTCGTTAGGGGTTGTTGCAATATTTGCAGAGATTTATAGCTCTTCAAAGTTTAGCTTGAAAGATCTAGACAAACAAAACGCAGAAGGACAAATACACCATAGCCCAGTACATCTAGCATTATCAAAAATAGAATTACCAAGTATATTATTTTTCTTAGGGATTTTAATGGCCGTAGCAGCTTTGGAATCTTTAGGGGTTTTATTTGGTTTTGCAGAGTGGTTGAAAGTGTCAACTCCTGCCTTAGGAACCGAAGTTTCGAGTACAGGAATATCCGATTTAGTGGTGTTGTTGTTTGGCGTAGGATCTGCAGTTATTGATAATGTACCTTTAGTAGCTGCCTCTTTAGGAATGTTTTCTGAACCTATGGATCATCAGCTTTGGCACTTTATTGCCTATTCTGCAGGAACAGGGGGAAGCATGCTAATTATTGGATCTGCTGCAGGAGTTGTGGCCATGGGAATGGAGAAAATTAATTTTTTCTGGTACTTAAAAAAAATCTCCTGGTTAGCCCTGGTTGGGTTTTTAGCAGGAGCAGTTACATTTTTATTTACAAGAACACTTTTTTAAAAATACGTTATTACATTTTTTTGCGTTTATAAAAACAAAGCTATACTTAAACACTTATGAGCACTACTAGTATTCAAGATGAAATCGCCGTCCAATTGGATGCAGAATCTGTCGAAAAAACACTATCTATTGTAGAATTGATTAAAAGTGGAGGCTTAGCAGGTCAGCTTATTATCGCTTTATTGTCAGTCTTACTTATTGTCGCGTTGTATATTTATTTCGAACGCCTATTCACTATAAAAGCCGCTTCTAAAGTCGATCCGAATTTCATGAACCAAATAAAAGATCATGTCGTCAACGGAAAAATTGAGGCGGCGAAAGCCGTTTGTGCGCAAGTCAATTCGCCTGTATCTCGATTGATTGATAAAGGCATTTCTCGAATTGGACGTCCATTGGCAGATATCAATTCAGCCATTGAAAACGCAGGAAAACTAGAAGTATATAGCTTGGAAAAAAACGTCAGTATACTCGCTACTATTTCTGGTGCAGCACCCATGATTGGGTTTTTAGGAACTGTCATTGGAATGATTTTATCCATTTTTGAAATTGCCAATTCGGGCGGTCAAATCGATATTAAACTATTAGCCGATGGGTTGTATACCGCCATGACCACCACCGTTGCTGGTCTGGTCGTAGGGATTGTCGCCTATATAGCCTTTAACCATTTAGTTGGACGCACCAACAAAGTCGTCTATCAAATGGAAGCCAATTCGGTAGAATTTTTAGATCTTCTCAACGAACCTATTTAATATGAATATTAGAGGTCGAAATAAAATCACTCCAGAATTTAATATGTCGTCCATGACGGATATTGTATTCCTGTTATTGATTTTCTTCATGATAGCATCCACATTGGTCACTACCAATGCGATTGATATTTTACTCCCAACAGCCAGTGGAAAAACAGAAAATAAAAAATCCGTTGCTGTTAGTATTAAAAAAGATTTATCATTTTATATCGATCAAAGCAAAGTTGAGGTTCAAGATTTAGAAACGGAATTACTCCAACGACTTCAAAAAGAAACCGCACCAACCCTTGTATTGAGAGCTGAAAAATCCGTTCCTGTAGACTATGTCGTTAAAGTCATGGATATTGCCAACCGCAATAAATTTAAAATCATACTCGCTGTAAATCCGAACTAAGATGGGCTACTTTGAAACCAAACATCAAAAACAGTCGGCACGATTGACTACCGTCATCATGCTATTGTTGCTTTTGTTGCTATTTGTGGTCGGTCCTGGTTATATGGATCCGCCCTTAGAATATGGCGTTGCAGTTAATTTTGGCACTTCAGATACGGGGAGTGGAGCGGAGCAACCAAAAAAACCGTTAGCTTCTGAATCCACACCCGTTTCAGAACCTGTAGTAGAGCCCGAAAAAGCAGCACCACCAGTGCAGTCTACAGAACCAGTTGCATCAGAAGAGGTGCTGACTAGTGAAGATTTAGAAGCTATTGCTATAAAAAAAGCAGATGCGGCTGCCAAAAAGAAGGCAGATGCCGAGGCTATAGCAAAAGCGCAAGCAAAGGCAAAAGCCAAAGCGGATGCCGAAGCAAAAGCAGAGGAAGAGCGTCTCAAAAAAGAGGCCGAACTAAAAGCGAAAAAGAAACAAGATTTAGATGCCCTGATGAGCGGCATCGGAACAGACGACGGTACCGACAAAGGATCGGAAGGCGATGATGATACCCCAGGCGATAAAGGTCAACTGAATGGCGACCCCTATGCATCGAGTTATTTTGGATCTCCGGGCAGTGGAAATGGGGGCGTAGCCTATGGATTGAATGGCCGTGGGCGTCCGTCCAAATCGAAAGTCATTCCCGACTGTGACGAAGAGGGCACAGTAGTCGTTGAAATTCATGTGAATCAAAACGGGAATGTAGTCAAAGCCATCCCTGGAAAACGGGGTACGACTGGCGATATCTGTTTGTATGAGGCGGCAAAAAAAACAGCACTTACCCACAAATGGCCTGCAGATTCCAAAGCCCCTGCAAAACAAATTGGTTTTGTAATTGTCGATTTTAGCGTCCGCCAATAAATGAAGTATTCAGAAACCATGCAATGGCTATTTTCTCAACTACCTCTCTATCAGAATGTGGGGAAATCAGCTTATAAAGCCGATTTAAGTCAAACCCTTAAGCTCGCCAAAGAACTCAATCATCCAGAACATCAATTCAAATCCATTCATGTTGGCGGCACCAATGGTAAAGGCTCTACGGCCCACATGCTCGCATCGGTAATGCAAGAGGCAGGTTATAAAGTGGGTCTATATACATCGCCCCATTTAAAAGACTACCGCGAACGTATCCGTATTAATGGAGAAATGATCAGCGAAGATTTTGTGGTGAATTTTGTAGCTGCCAATAAATCCTTTTTTGAAGCCAATGCCTTGTCGTTTTTTGAAATGTCGGTGGGGATGGCATTTGATTATTTTGCACAAGAACAGGTTGATATTGCCGTGGTTGAGGTCGGGCTTGGCGGGCGTTTGGATTCTACTAATATCCTAAATCCCGAAGTATCGGTGATTACCAATATTGGTTTGGACCATACCCAGTTTTTAGGTACGACCCTAGAAGTCATTGCAGGGGAGAAGGCAGGGATTATAAAACCAAACACGCCCATCGTAATTGGTGAAACACAGTTAGAAACCGAACTCGTTTTTAGAACCAAAGCCACTAAAGAACAGGCACCGATTTATTTTGCCGACCAACGGATAGAAACTACTCCTCCCACAAGTTTAAAAGGCGTCTATCAAATTCATAATGTTCGGACGGTGCTTCAAACTGTTGCCATACTAAATACCGGGGTGTTTACAATCTCTGCAAAAGCAGTGCAACAAGGCCTTTTAAAAGTAACCGAAAATACCGGACTTCGTGGCCGTTGGGAGGTTTTGGGTAGTTTTCCAACACTCATTTGTGATACCGCACACAATAGGGAAGGGCTGAGTTATGTGTTTAAACAACTACAGTCCGAGAAATTTCAATGCTTGCATCTGGTGTTGGGCATGGTGAATGATAAAGATGTTCTTTCGCTTTTAGAGCTATTTCCAAAGCAGGCGCAGTATTACTTTTGTAAACCCAATGTCCCTAGGGGGCTAGAGGCGTCTCAACTCGCGCAGATTTTTACTGAACATGGTTTCGAAGGTAGTATTCATCCCTCTGTAAAAGACGCTTTAAAAGCCGCTAAACAAAGCGCCTCCCATGACGATTTGATTTATATTGGCGGCAGTACTTTTGTGGTTGCCGAAATAATTTAACTTTTTATAAAAAATCTTTTGTGAATTGAAAAACTAGACTATATTTGCAGTCCTAGAAATAGGGCGCGTAGCTCAGTTGGTTCAGAGCACCTGGTTTACACCCAGGGGGTCAGGGGTTCGAATCCCT
>JAQXCA010000052.1 GCA_029252105.1 Flavobacteriaceae bacterium
TGTAACTTATTTTTTAAACTCATTTTTATCCTATTTCTTTTAGCATTAAGTCTAGTCCTTCTCTTATTATTTTTTGATGTGGTTGTTTAGACACACATACAAATTCGGTCAACGCAAAATCTTCTGGTGCCACTTCATACATTCCAAGGGCTTCCATTTCATCAAGATCTTGATACATACACGCCTTTAACACTTGCATTGGAAAAATATCTAACGGAAACACTTCTTCATAAGATCCTGTAATTACAAAAGCTCTATGTTCTCCATTAGTATTCGTATTTAAATCAAATTTCTTATTAGGAGTTAACCATGAAAATGTCAACGCTCTTGATGTGGATACTTTATCAAAAACAGGTTTATTCCATCCAAAGAATTCATAATCATCCCCTTCAGGAATAACACTAACTACATTGGAGTAGTAGCCTAAATAACCATCTGGTTTTATTTCTTTTCCACTTAGAACGGTACCCGATATAATTCGAACATTAGCATCTTTTTCAATCCCTCGGTCATAAACCATAGTGGCAATTTCACTACCAATTTTAGTTACTAAATAACGAGGTTCTTTTATTCCTGATCCGGCAAGAGCTACAATACGCTCGGCATTGAATTTACCTGTTAAGAGCAACTCACCAATAATCACTAAATCTTGTGGAGTTATCGTCCAAACTACCTCTCCTTTGTTAATAGGATCGATTTTATTGATTAGTGTACCAACATTTCCTGAAGGATGCGGACCTGAAACTTTATGGGTTACCACATCTTCTAAATTGGTGAAAGGCGAATGTGAATCTTTAGAAACACTAACATTTACATATCCTGTAGTTAATTTTGCAAGTGCGGACACAGCAGCCTGTAACTCTGCTTTTTTATCTGCTAACACAAAATCATAATCTGCGGCTAAAGGCGCAGATGCATAAGCAGAAACAAAAATTCCTTTTGGCGTTATCTCTGGATTTGCGATCACATCATAGGGACGTTGCATGATAAATGGCCAGCATCCAGAAGCCAATAATTTGGCTTTAATCTGATCTGCTTTTGCGCTTTCAACTTCAAGTTTTTGGTGATCCAAAAACGTTTGTGTTTTATCTGCTTGTATTTTGACTTCTAAAATACGACGTTTTTCGCCTCTTAAAATTTCAACAACTTCACCAGATACTGGAGAAACAAATTGAATGGATGCGTTGGATTTGTCGTAAAAAATTGGCTCACCAGCTTTGACTTTTCCGCCAGCTTTTACTAATAACTTAGGGGTGAGTCCGTGAAAATCTTCAGGTTTAATACTGTAAAAGTTACTTTTGATGGCGTCACTTTTTGTTAAAGCTGCCGTGCCTACTAACTTAATATCTAACCCTTTTTTAATTCGGATGTCGTTTGACATAGGTATTTCTTGTTGAAATTATTATCTAAAAAACGCTGCAAAATTACGAATTTAATGTGCATTTTGCACAATAATTTTAGAGATTTTTTTTCATAATTGTCTGCAATTTATTTTAGGTATAAAATTTGTTTATATTTACCTTGTATTTTAGAAAACCAACATGCTTAAACACCTCTGTATTATATTTATTTTTCTACTATCATTTAGCGGTTTTTCTCAAGTTGAAGAAGTAGAACCAGATGACCTTATTAAAACGATCACTTTTAAAAGCAATACCAATCAATCTGAATTGCCCATTTTAAACTTAAATGAACGGCTGACTCTTGAGTTTGACGTGCTCAGCCCAGACGAAGAGGATTTTTATTATGTGATTGAACATTATAATTTTGACTGGACAAAATCAAAACTCATAAAGTCTGAATACCTCAAAGGACTCGATAACTTACGGATCGTCAATTATGAAAATTCTTTCAATACCTATCAAATCTACTCAAATTATCGGCTTCAAATCCCTAACAAACAAACCCGACTAAAAGTCTCAGGCAATTATTTGATTAAAATTTTTAATGAGTACGATGAAATTGTGTTTAGTCGTAAGTTTATGGTTTATGAAAACCTGGCGAGTGTTGGCGTACAAATCAAACGTTCACGGGATGTGAAGCACGTAAACACCAAACAATCGGTTGATTTTGTAATTAACACCACCAACTACCGTTTCAACAATCCTAAGCAAACTATCAATACGGTCATACTTCAAAACAACAATTTAAAAACGTCTATTTCTGGGTTGAAACCTCAATATATTTTAGGGAATGAATTGATCTATCGCTACACGACTGAATCTTCATTTTGGGGTGGTAATGAATATTTATATTTCGAAACCAAAGATGTGAGAGGTACGAATTTAGGTGTTCAGTTTACGGATTTGGAAAACCTGTATCACAGCTATTTATATGTAGATGCTAACCGCTATAATCGGGGATACACTTATAATCCAGATATCAACGGGAATTTTCAAATTACGATTTTAGATCGCGAAAAGCCTTCCATTGAAGCTGACTATACAGTGGTACATTTTTCGCTTTTAAATCCTGAATTAGCAAATGAATCTATACACGTCTATGGAAGTTATAATAATTATGCGCTAAATGACTCTAATAAAATGATTTTCAACCCTAATAATGGTGCTTATGAAGTTGCTATAACATTAAAACAAGGGTTTTACAACTATAAATATGTACTTGTAAATACGCAGAATGAACTTGAAGAAGGCGTTATTAGTGGCGATTTTTATGAAACCGAAAACAATTATAAAGTGTTGGTGTACTACAGGGATTTGGGCGCGCGTTATGACCGAATTGTTGGACTTGGAGAAGGCAACTCGACACAAATTAGCAATTAGCTTATTTGTGTTATCTTACAACACCACAACTTTAAACTTCGCTATGCTAGGGTAAACTCAACTTAAAGCAACAACTTTAGATAAAATAGTTTTATAGTTTGACTTAATTTCCTATTTTTATACGCTATGATAGAACAAATCACCAAAGGCATAAAAATATCCATTGAAACTGAGTTTGAAGGTACCTTCTACAAAGACGACAATATTCATTATGCATTTAGTTATGAAATAGCTATTGAGAATCAAAGCAGTGAAATTGCCCAACTGCTTGCTAGAAAATGGAACATCATGGAGGCTCTTAATGACAATGAAATTGTGATTGGAGAAGGCGTTGTTGGAGAACAACCGATTCTTATACCTGGCGAGCGTCATACATATAGATCCGGATGCGTTTTAAAATCCCCTTTTGGCGCAATGAAAGGGAATTATTTAATGCTCAACCCGTCCAACTCTAAACAGTTTAAAGTGACTATTCCTACATTTAAACTAAGTGCTTCATTTGCACAAAATTAAAATTCATTTACAATTCAAATACCGACTATAAAGTGTAGTTTTACACTTTAAAACACATACTAAATACACACACTAAAAAAATAAACATCATGGGAAAAGGATTTTTTAAGGTTCCAGTAGCAGTAAATGAACCTGTCAAATCATACAAGCCAGGTTCTCCCGAACGTGAGGAAGTGCTAGCAACCTACAACGCAATGCTCAATGACACTATCGAAGTACCACTATATATTAATGGTCAAGATATCAAATCAGGAAACACCCAAACGATGAGTCCTCCGCATGATCATCAACACATTTTAGGAAGCTATCATACGGCTCAAAAGGCACACGTTGAAACAGCTATCGCTACGGCTTTAGAGGCGCGGAAGACGTGGTCACAATTACCTTGGGAACAACGTGCCGGAATTTTTCTACGTGCCGCCGAGTTAATCGCAGGTCCGTACCGCGCAAGAATAAATGCCTCCACAATGATCGGGCAGTCGAAAACCGTTTTTCAAGCAGAGATTGATGCTGCTTGTGAATTTGTAGATTTTTTACGATTCAATGTTCAGTTTATGATTGACATCTATAATGACCAGCCTCAAAGCACTAGTGCGGCGTGGAACCGCGTCGAGTACCGTCCTTTAGAAGGATTTACCTATGCGGTATCCCCTTTTAACTTTACGTCTATCGCGGGGAACCTTCCGGCATGTATGGCGCTTATGGGAAATGTTGTCGTTTGGAAACCTAGTGATAGCCAAGCCTATTCTGCAAAAATTATCATGGCTATTTTTGAAGAAGCTGGCGTACCTCCAGGAGTGATCAATGTCGTTTTTGGAGACCCTGTCATGATTACGGATACCATTTTAGCAAGTCCTGATTTTTCTGGACTGCACTTTACAGGATCGACATTTATTTTCAAAGAGCTTTGGAAACAAATTGGAAATAACATTCACACTTATAAAACCTATCCGCGTATTGTTGGTGAAACTGGTGGTAAAGATTTTATTGTTGCCCACCCTTCGGCGAATGCCAAACAAGTGGCGACCGGAATGCTGCGTGGTGCTTTTGAATTTCAAGGGCAAAAATGTAGTGCCGCCTCGAGGTCTTATATTCCACAAAGTTTATGGCCAGAAATTAAAGCCTTTATGATTGCTGAAATGAAGACTTTTAAAATGGGGTCTCCAGAAGATTTAAGTAATTTTATTACGGCGGTGATTCACGAAGGTTCTTTTGATAAACTTGCAGGATTTATTGACCGTGCAAAACAAGACACGGATGCAACCATCCTTGCTGGTGGAAATTATGACAAGAGCAAAGGCTACTTTATTGAACCTACCCTTATCGAAACCACCAATCCAAAGTATGCCACAATGAGCACAGAATTATTTGGCCCTGTGATGACGGTTTATGTGTATGAAGATGATGCTTTTGAGGCCACCTTAAAATTAGTGGATGAAACGAGCGAATACGCTTTAACTGGTGCAATTTTCTCAACAGACCGCTATGCGGCTACTCTAGCAACCAAGCTGCTAGAAAATGCGGCAGGAAACTTCTATATTAATGACAAGCCTTCTGGTGCTGTTGTTGGACAACAACCGTTTGGAGGCGCTCGTGCTTCGGGAACCAATGACAAGGCAGGGTCTGCACAGAATTTATTACGCTGGGTTTCTCCACGAATGGTCAAAGAAACGTTTGTGACCCCAACCAATTATCGCTACCCATTTTTAGGGGAAGAATAAATACACTATCATTTAAAAATCGTCTAGAATTTAGTTTTTAGGCGATTTTTTTTGTTTAATATGTAAAACTTCATTACAACCACATGAAAGGATTGATTGTGTCGAATCTTCGATTTTCCGACTTTGAGATTAAATAATTCTCATTGCTTATCCGTTCAATATTCATTGTTCACCTATTAAGCCTGCATTCTATTTTTACTTTTTTTAGTTGCGCTAAGTCAGGAGACTTTGCGAAGCTTGGGTTAATTTTCTCATTATTTTCTTTTTTGCTTGCTTACGTTGTTGTGTATGATTAGTTGCGTGTTTTAAGCACTAAAGTTAGAAAATAAAACACAGATATAAAGTCCGCGAGGACTTTCGTAAATTGGCTAAAACCAAGCAATTAATTATACACGGTGTTGGCAAATCGTTATTTTTTAAATGAGCAATTAATTCCGTGTATTCTTGGTGTACTTTTTTTCGAGTCAGATTTCAACATTAATCCAAAATGAAATTTATATTTCGTTGTTTTTCGGTTTTTAACATTTCTTACTCTTAAATGATTATATCCAATTTGTGGCTTATAATATGAATCATAAACATAGAGATATTCTCCTTTGTCATTAATTTCTATCATTGATACAAATATTGCAGAAACATCATTCAAAAGTGATTTATCTTTAATAAGAAAGTCAACATCCACATATTTCTCATCGTTATTAAAGTCAGGGCAATCTAATTCCAATAGGTTAGTTGTTCCAGAATAAATATAACCATTTTTGTTCGGAAAGTAACTTTCAATATTTGTTATCACTTGATTTAGACCTTTGTCAGCAATATATTCAGTTTTGGTATTTGTAGTTCCTTTTAATTTTTCAATATCTTTTTTTAATTTTTCAATTCCTATATCACTTTTGTTTGGCGTTGACGAATTTTTAACAGGAATCTGTTCATTATTACTAATTTCTAATTTAGTTATTTTTTCCTCAAGGTTATTTAACCTTTTAGATGAACGATTTGCGATATTTTTCCAATATTTTATCTCTTTCGTTAATTCATCTGAATTATCGGCAATCTCGATTTTTTTCGGTTTTGGTTTATTCACTTCAATGACGAAAATGGTGTCTTTAATTTTGTCGACAACAACATTATTGTCACTAGGTGAAATTTTATCTCCAATTTTTGTTATGAAAATAGTTGCAATTACTCCAAGTATAAAAATTCCAATGTTTCGTAAATTTTTCTTCAATAGTTCGTTTTTTTAATGTTTGCCAACTACTGTATATCGGTACTAGTGCCGATATTTCCATTATGTTTAATTGTTAAGTTATTATGTTTAAAATACTGTAAATCAATTGATTTTAGCATATGAATCTTATTTTAGTTGTCCTTAGACTTCCTTTAATTAAAGCTATTTACAAACGTAAATTCGTTATTACAATAAATAGTTAGATCCTAATAATGTCTTAAACAGACGGATATCGGAACCATTCCAATATGGTATTCAATAAAATAATATCTTAAGCTTCGGTTAAGTTGTTTACAAAGATTTAGATGTTGGGGTCTTCCTCATTCAAATCTATTAAATATTCTTTGAACCTCCAAAAGAAAACATCAAAAATTATCGGTAAGTAGCTGATAATAAATAACTTGTAATTTAAAACCAATAACTGGAAGTGACTGCGTTCAACTTAAAAATAAAGCATAAAAAAAGACTGTCTTTTCAGACAGCCTCATTTATGTGTTTAGTTATAAATAGTTGCTTACAACGCTTGAAAGGCTTGTGTCTCTCTTAAGTGTGCAGATTGTACATTCACAACCGCTTTGGCATCACCATCTACCACAAAAGCAACCACAGAAACCTCAGCAGTCATACTAGCCCATCTAAGTTTAAAATCAGCCTTTATATTTTAGTGGTAGATGTACAATTTTTTTAGTTTCAAAAAAATCTTCTTCAAAATAAGCGCTTAAATCATAAAGCGTGGCTTTGGTATAGGTTTTAAGTTCTTCAGTCAGGTCGCCTCCTTTAAGATAGAGAATTCCGTTTTTTATAGCGTGTGTATTTGTTTTTGCCACTCTGTTTTTGATCCAGCTCACAAAATCGGGCATCGTTGTCACAGCACGACTAACAATAAAATCATACTGCCCTTTTATGGTTTCGGCTCTAGCATGTGTGGTGTAGACGTTTTCCAAGCCTAAACTTTCGGCAACACCATTGACGACTTTCAACTTTTTGTTTATGCTATCTACCAAATGAAATGTCACTTCAGGAAAAAGGATTGCAAGTGGTATTCCAGGAAACCCACCACCTGTACCAATGTCTAATATTTTTGCCCCAGCCTTAAACTGAATTAGTTTAGCTATAGACAGAGAATGAAGCACGTGACGCAAATATAAACTCTCAATATCTTTTCGCGAGATCACATTTATTTGTGAATTCCAATCTCCATAAAGCCCTTGCAAAGCTTCAAACTGTTTGAATTGAATTTCAGATAAATTTGGGAAATATTTTTGAATTAAATGCATGAGTAAATCTATTTTCCGCAAAAATAGCCATTAATCTGTTAAATATGATAAATATCAGGCTGTGAAACTTTTTTATTAATTATATTTGATTATTATTTTTCATTAGGGATATAAAATACGACTCATGACAAAATCAACGATTACATTTTCAAGAAAAGATTCTGCTAAGTTTTTTAAAACTTTAAACAGTAGAGTTAATACTTATTTTAAGGACAATAAAATTAATCGCTCTGGTAATTGGAAGCTTTGGTTAAAAACTGTGGTTATGTTTTCAATTTTCCTAGTGCCTTATTTTTTGATGCTTACAATCGAAATGCCAGGGTGGTTACAAATTTTATTTGCGGTTGTGATGGGCGTTGGAATGGCTGGCGTTGGTATGAATGTAATGCATGATGGAAATCACGGTTCATTTTCAAATAAACCATGGGTAAACAACATCATGGGAGGTAGTATTTATATCCTCGCAGGAAATGTTTACAATTGGAAAGTACAACATAACGTATTGCACCATACCTATACAAATATTCATGGTCATGATGAAGATTTAGACGCAGGTCGTGTGTTGCGATTTACAAAACATACAGAATGGAAAAGTCATCATAAATTTCAACACATTTACTCTGTTTTATTGTACGGTTTATTAACAATAAATTGGGCAATCACCACTGATTTTATCCAAATGAAACGCTACATGAAACGTAAACTTTCGTATGGAAAATTTCCAAATCCTTTCTTGAATTGGAGTACACTAGTTGTTTCAAAAATTGTGTATTTAAGCTTATGGATCGTTCTTCCGATATTAATTACTGACATCGTTTGGTATAAGGTTTTATTAGGATTTTTCGTCATGCATTACACCGCAGGGCTTATTCTTAGTATCGTTTTTCAACTCGCTCATATCATGGACGAAGCAGAAATGCCTGTTCCAGAAGCGAGTGGGACTATGAAAAACACATGGGCTATTCATCAGCTCTTAACCACCGTGAATTTTTCACCAAAAAACAGATTGATTAATTGGTTCACAGGCGGATTAAACCACCAAGTTGAGCATCATATTTTCCCAAACATATCTCACATTCATTATGGTAAAATTGCAAAAATCGTAAAGAAAACTGCAAAAGAATTTAACTTACCCTATAATGAATTCGAAACGACAAGAAAAGCAATTATAGCCCATTTTAAATATTTGAAAGAAATGGGCGTAAAACCAGCAATACCAGCATAAAATCAATACATGAGCCAATTACTTTCTGAAAGAATTTTAAATATGGCCACATCAGCGACTCTAGCGATGGCGGCAAAAGCAAGAGAATTAAAAGCCGAAGGCAAAGATATTATAGGACTAAGTTTAGGAGAACCTGACTTTAACACCCCAGATTTCATTAAAGACGCTGCAAAAACAGCGATTGATGACAACTACAATTCTTATACCCCTGTAGATGGTTATGCAGAACTAAAGCAAGCCATCATCACTAAGTTTAAACGAGATAATAATATAAGTTACCAACCGTCTCAAATTGTAGTGTCTACGGGCGCAAAACAATGTTTAGCCAATGTAGCTCTAGTGTTACTCAACGATGGTGACGAAGTGATTTTACCTTGCCCTTACTGGGTGAGTTATTCTGATATTGTAAAGCTATCCGATGGTGTGCCCGTGGAAGTGGTGACGTCTATTGATAATGATTTCAAGATGACACCTCAACAATTAGAAGCTGCTATTACACCAAAAACGAAAATGATTTGGTTTAGTTCTCCTTGTAATCCTAGTGGATCTGTTTATAGTAAATCCGAATTAAGAGCTCTTGCAGATGTTATAAAAAATTATCCGAATATATACATCGTTTCAGATGAAATCTATGAGCATATCAATTTTGGCGAAGGTCATGCGAGTATGGCTGAATTTGAAGATATGTATGACAGAACGATTACTATTAATGGGGTCTCTAAAGCCTTTGCTATGACGGGATGGCGTATTGGATTCTTAGGAGGGCCTGAAGCCATTGCGCGTGCTTGTAACAAAATGCAAGGTCAAATTACTAGTGGCGCTAATTGTATTGCACAACGTGCAGTAATTACAGCCTTAGAAGCATCGCCTACCAAAGTTCAATATATGGTAGATGAATTTAAAGTACGTCGTGATTTAATTCTTGGTTTACTAAAGGATATTGAGGGGTTTTCATGCAACACTCCAGAAGGTGCTTTTTATGTATTCCCTGATGTGACAGCGTTTTTTGGAAAAACATTTAACGGAACACTCATTAAAAATGCAACTGATTTTTCATTATACTTATTGGAGGCTGCTTTAGTTGCTACGGTAACAGGTGATGCGTTTGGAAACCCTAATTGTATTCGAATATCATACGCAGCGTCACAAGATCAGATTATCGAAGCTATGAATCGTATTAAGAAGGCGGTAAGCTAAATTTAGTTTAGCGGTTTCTCCAGAAGAATGGCGTAAATAAAATAAGGACTGTGAATAACTCTAATCTTCCGATTAGCATTAAGAACGCAGCCCACCATTTACCGCCAGTAGGCATCTCGAAAAAATTATGTGAAGGACCAAATTCGCCTAATGCTGGACCTACATTTCCTAAACTTGAAGCCGCAACTCCAATGGCGGACTCAAAATCGAGACCCAAAAGTGCAAATCCTAATGATCCAACAATAAAGGATAACATATAAAGGATAAAAAATCCAAGTACATTAAATACAATATCACCTGAAACGGACTTATTGTTGTAGCGTACAGGAAGAACGGCACTCGGGTGCAAGGTTCTTTTAAATTCTAAAAATCCATTTTTTATGAGTACGAGATGACGGACTACTTTTACACCTCCTGAAGTACTGCCTGCAGAACCTCCAAGAAACATTAATCCAAAAAAGAAAACAAGTAAAAATGGTGACCATAATGTATAGTCAGCAGACACAAAACCAGTTGTCGTAATAATGGCTACGACTTGAAAAAGTGCATGTCTGAAAGATCCTTCGCCTACACCCCAAACCAGAGGATGATTGAACGCTGAAGTTCCACTTAAGAAAGAGTTATAACACATAATTCCTCCTATGATTAGAGTAAAAATTAGAATGAATTTAAAATACAACTTAAACTCTTCATCTCTTACTACTTTGCTTACGTTTCCTTTAAAAGCGAAATAACTTAACACAAAATTAGTCCCTGCCAAAAACATAAACAGTATAATAATATACTGTACTACTGGGGTATCATTCCAATGGGCTATACTTACATTTTTTGTTGAAAAGCCTCCTGTAGACAAGGTACTCATAGAATGGTTTAGCGCATCAAAAAAGGACATACCCGCTAAGGATAAACATAAGGTTTCTGCAGCGGTATAACCAAAATATATAAGCCATAAGCGTTTCGCTGTATCTGTTATTCTGGGGTGTAGTTTGTCCGCACTAGGTCCTGGCGCTTCAGCTGCAAACAGCTGCATCCCTCCAATACCTAAAAGAGGTAAGATTGCTATGGCTAATACGATGATTCCCATCCCTCCTATCCAGTGGGTTAAACTTCTCCAAAACAATACGCCTTTGGGGAGTGATTCTATATCATTTAAAATTGTAGACCCCGTAGTGGTATATCCTGAAATGGTTTCAAAAATCGCATTTGTAAAATCTGGAATAGCTCCTGTAAACACATAAGGTAGTGTACCTGAAACAGTCATCACAATCCAGCCAAAGGCGACTACTAAATACCCTTCACGCTTATTCATTTCCTTTGTATGATTCTTTGTACAAAGCATGGATATTGCACCAAAAACCAATACGGACATACCGGCTAAAAACAAATTCAGAGTTGCGCCATCTTTATAAAATAAACTTAAAAGTGCCGCCAACAACATAAATCCTCCGTTGAACAATAACAAAAGTCCAAAGAAGTGAAAGATAATTTTATAATTGAGTTTCATCACTTGATTAGTTTAGTAAAAATAACTCTCTACTTTTTTTATGGATTGAGGAAGACAACACACGACTACTCGATCGCCAGAAACGATTTTAAAATCGCCCAAAGCAATAAACCCTTCTTCGTCACGGATAACGCCACCAATAATTGCAGATAGCGGAAAGTCAATTTTCTTAATGAATTTATCACAAATTTTAGAAGTCGGTTTTACAACAAATTCAAGAAGTTCTGCTTCCATATTACTTAACTTGGTCATAGCTACAACTTCACCTTTTCTGATGTACCTAAAGATACTGTTGGCTGCAAGTAGTTTTTTGTTAATCAGAGTGTCAACTCCAATAGAGTGAGACAATTCATAATAATCCATATTCTCCACCAATGCAATGGTTTTTTTGATCCCCTTAGACTTGGCTACCAAACAAGACATGATATTGGTTTCAGAATTCCCAGTAACCGAAATAAAAGCATCCATATCTTTAATATTTTCTTCTTCTAGAAGCTCTACATTACGACCATCTCCATTAATCACTAAAGTATTTGGAAGTTGTTCTGCCAAATCAAAAGCACGATCTTTTAGTTTTTCAACGAGTTTTGTATTAAAATTATTTGAAAGATCACAAGCTGCTTTAGACCCTATTTTGCCACCTCCAAGAATCATAACGTCCTTGATTTCAATTTTTTTCTTTCCGGTGAGTTTACATAACTCTTCGTCACCACCTTCAGAAGTTATAAAAACAACGCGGTCACCGTCCTTAAAAATAGTATCTCCCCTTGGTATAATAGTAGAATGCGAACCTGCACGCTGGATAGCAATAGGAATAAAATGAATATCTGAAAGTAATTCTGCAGCGACTTTAACGGATTTATTTATGATTTTAGCGTCTTTGGAAAGCGAAAGTCCGAGCATGGTTAGTGCCCCTTTTTCAAACTCATAAGTATCATTAAATACCGACTGACTCAATAGTAATTCGATTTCTGCAGCTGCAAGAGATTCAGGTGAAATGAGCTCATCGATACCAAATTTGGTAAAGCCAACTTCTTCCTTGTGATTGATAAATTCCGGATTAGAAATCCTTGCAATAGTACGTTTAGCCCCTAGCTGTTTAGCCAAAACACAAGCTGTAATATTGGAAGTTTCTGAAGAAGTTACGGATATAAATAAATCTGAATTAAGAATACGTGCATCTTTCAATACAGAAATAGAGGTCGCATCTCCTCTCACGACTTTAATATCCAAATGCGTGTCTGCATAGACCAGACTCTCTTTATTGAGATCTATAAGCGTAATTTCTTGTGATTCGTAAGATAAAAGCTTCGCTAAATGAAACCCGACTTCGCCAGCACCGGCAATAATAATTTTCATTTATTATCAATTAATAAGATGCGCAAATATACGTTATTTTTAGGGATTTGTTTATGAATTGCATTTCTTTGCAGTGAAATTATAAAAGAAGAAGTTCTCAATAGATATGTCTAAAAAAATTAAGCCTTATAAAGATAGTGCACTTGGTAAAAAACAGCAAATTGCTAAAATGTTTGATGCAATTTCTAACGAATACGATGGTCTAAACAGAGTGATCTCATTTGGAATTGATATTAAATGGCGAAACAAAGTTGTTCAACTTGTAGCTGACGCTCAGCCAAAAAATATTCTTGATATTGCAACAGGAACTGGCGATTTAGCAATCAATTTGACTCGTACAAATGCTTCGCAAATCATTGGGTTAGACATCAGTGAAGGGATGCTTGATGTTGGTAGAAAAAAGATATTAAAAAAAGAACTTCATGAAACTATTGATATGGTGGTTGGAGATTCTGAAAACCTTCCTTTTGACGATAACTCTTTTGATGCCATTACAGTGGCCTTTGGTGTGCGTAATTTTGAAAACTTAGAAGTGGGTTTAGCTGAAATCTTAAGAGTTTTAAAACCTGGCGGTGTATTTGTTGTTTTAGAAACTTCTGTACCTACAAAATTTCCTTTCAAACAAGGCTATTATTTTCATACTAGAGTGGTATTACCACTTGTTGGAAGACTGTTTTCAAAAGACAAATCGGCTTACAGTTACTTAAGTGAATCAGCTTCTAAATTTCCTTATGGAACTGCTTTTAACAATATTTTGAATAAAACGGGGTTTACAAACACGAAAGCCTTTCCACAAACATTTGGAGTTGCTACAATTTATACTGCAACAAAACATTAAGCATGAAGCACGTTTTATCAGTCCTTTTAATTTTATTCTCAATTCAATTTACAACCGCTCAACTCTTCAGTAAAGAGCGCATTTTGAATAATGAAAATTTTGATAAAGCTAAATTATCATATGGTTACTACCTAGGGTTTAACTCTTACGATTTTAATATTGATTACCTTACAGATGTCAAAGACATTCAAGTTCTTAAAACAACTGGATTTAATGTGGGACTCGTTGGAAACGTTAGAATTAATGACTATGTAGATGTTCGACTAGAACCAGGGCTCGTGATTTCAAGACGAGAACTAAACTATAGCAAAACGTATTTTACAGGAATTGATTTTGAAGATAAAGATCTTATTCGTGAAATTCAATCTACCTTTATTCATATTCCCTTACTGGTTAAATTATCTTCTAAACGAATTAATAACATCAAGCCTTTTGTAGTTGCTGGAGTGTCAACAGCAATGAATTTATCTAGTCAACAAGACAACCCAGACGACAATAGTAAAGGCGTTTTTAGGGTAATCAAAAACAATATGTATTATGAACTAGGTATTGGGATCGACATATACCTAACATGGTTTAAATTTACCCCTTCTATTCGAGGCGTTTTTTCTATGCAGGATGAATTAATTAAAGATATAGATCCTAACAGCCCTTGGACGCAAAACATTTCTCAAATGCAAACTAGAGGAGTCTTTATTAATTTCACGTTTCAGTAAGTTTCCTTCTAAATTCACTCAAAATAATAGCCGCAGCATTCGCTACATTTAAACTTTCCGTTTGTTTAAATTTTCCAAACCTAGGAATAGAAAGCCGTGTATTGACTAGTGTTTCCACCTCTTGAGAAATACCATTAGCTTCATTTCCAAAAACGATTACTCCTGAATCTGACAAGTTTTGTTCATAAATGGAAACTCCATCCATAAATGTTCCCATACTGTTTGGCGCTAATGGCAAGGCTTTTTTCAAGTTTGTATACGTAATATTCACTCGTGTATGTGACCCCATACTAGCCTGAACAACTTTTGGGTTATAGCAATCAACTGTAGCGTCACTACACACTAGGTTTTCAATCCCAAACCAATCACAGAGCCGAATTATAGTTCCTAAATTTCCAGGGTCATTTATGGAGTCTAACGCCACTACAAGAGCTGACCAATTAATGGCTTTTGGGCTGGGAATTTTAAAAGCAGCAACAACTTTGTTAGGTGTACTAAACCCACTAATTTTCGATAGTTCTTTGGCGTCTACTCTGGTGAGCTTCTGATTATATTGTGAAAAATGATCGTCCACAGCAAAAATCTCAACCAATTCATAGTCAGAGTTTAAAAACTCTTGCACCACTTTGAGGCCTTCCACTACAAATAACTGATGTTGTATTCGAAACTTTTTTTGCTTCAGGCTGTTGATTAACTTTATTTGGCTTTTAGTTAACATCTAAAAAATGTACTTTTGATTAATTATTAATTTAGACAGTAAAGCTAAATTTTATTTATTGATTGTTGAAGAAATCTCTAACAAAAATATTTGTTGTTTGTATAATGACTTGTTTTTTTACGGCATGTAATGTTGTAAAACGGGTTGCGCCTACAGATTATTTATTGGTTAAAAACAGTTTTTATGTCAATGGTCAAAAGAAAAAATCTGAAGAACTCAACAATTTATCTTTCCAGAAAAAAAACACTTCTCTTTTTGGAATTCCTCTACAGTTGTACATTTATAATCTTGCGCGCCTCAATAAGGACTCAATATTTGAATCTTGGCTTCTAAAAAACCCCAAACGAAAACAACGCTTAATTTCAAAGCTTTCAGAGAAGCAATTAAACCAATTAAAAACCTCGTCTATAGGAATCAATAAATGGCTAAAAAACACAGGCGAAGCACCAATACTATTGGATTCGTTAAAAATAATTAAAACAAAAATAAATTTAGAGCGCTATTATTTTGCAAATGGATGGTTT
Organism: Flavobacteriaceae bacterium; assembly: GCA_029252105.1. Lineage (GTDB taxonomy): Bacteria > Bacteroidota > Bacteroidia > Flavobacteriales > Flavobacteriaceae > Hel1-33-131. The sequence continues at coordinate 15,604 of JAQXCA010000052.1, forward strand.
GATAGATCTGTAAGTTATAAAGTTGACACTATTGGTTTAAAAAAGGCTGCATTGTCTTTTGAGATCGAAACAGGAACACCCTACAAAATCGGAGAAATTTCAGAACGGATTGACTCGCCTGTAATTGACTCATTATATAGCAATATAAGAGAGGAGTCTAATTTGAAACCTGGAGACCAATTTACAATTTCAAATTTTGATAGTGAACGAAGTCGTTTAACTACCGCTTTCAGAAACTCAGGAGCTTACCATTTTTCTGAAGAATATATTAGATATGAAAATGATACCATTGGCACCCAAAATAATGTCAATATCAAGTTGCAAATACAGGACAGAATTATTAAAAATGACGATTCAATTGTTCGTGTACCATTTCAAACGTACCGCATTAAAAATGTAAATATTTATACGGACGCTACTTTTGAAAACCGCTCAAAAGCTATTGTAGATTCTGTGAGCTACAAGGACTATACTATTTTTGGTTATAAGAAATTAAAGTATAAACCAAAAGCACTAACAGATGCAGTACTTATAGCAAAGGGAGAGGTTTTTAAAGATTTAGACCGCACAAGAACTTATCGCTATTTAAACGAATTAACAACCTTTAAATATCCAAATATTGAATATATAGAAAACGCACAGGATACTACACTTACGGCAAATATTTATTTAATACCAAAGAAAAAATATGGATTAGGATTTGATATAAATGTATCACAAAGTAATATCCAAAAAGTAGGGCTTTCGTTCACTACAGGTGTGGTGATTCGCAATATTTTTAAAGGGGCAGAAACGCTTCAAATTTCGGTATTAGGCGCTATTGGAGCTTCCAAAGATGGAGCAAAAACCGAAGATCGATTTTTTGATATTAATGAACTCGGTGCAGATATTAAACTAAATATTCCACGTTTATTTTTTCCTTTAAATACCGATAAAATTATTCCAAAATACATGTCGCCAAGTACACAAATCAGTGCTGGATTTACGGGACAAACAAATATTGGTTTAGATAAACAAACCTTTAATAGTGTTTTTAGTTATAAATGGTTTCCTTCTAATAGAGTAACAAATACATTAGACTTAGTGAACCTACAGTACGTCAGAAATTTAAATCCAAATAATTATTTTAGTGTCTATCAAAACTCCTTTAGTAGATTGCAATCTATTGCACTTCAATCCTATCCAACCCCAAATGATTTTTTAGGCACAAACACTAACGGACAAGATATACTTCTCGGATCTCGTGCTGATGAATTCATAGATCTCGTAAGTAATAATACTTCTTATAAAGGCTCAAATCCTTTTGAATACCAAATGGTAAGAGATATTCAGGAACGTAAAAACAGATTAGTACAAGACAATTTCATTCTGGCAAGTAATTTTAATTATACACGCGACAGTCGAGAAAATACTTTTGATACCAATTTTTCAATTTTTAGATTAAAATTTGAATTCGCGGGGAACCTTCTTTACACAGCTTCAAAATTGTTAAATTTAGAAAACAATTCACAAGGGGCTTATAAAGTAAGTGGAGTTCCCTTTTCTCAATATATTAAGTCCGAAATAGACCATATTAAACTATGGGATCTTGGACGCAGTAATGTATTGGCTTTGCGAAGTTTTTTTGGAATTGCTATCCCTTTAGGAAACGCGTCAAGCATACCATTTTCCAAAAGTTTCTTTGCTGGTGGCTCCAATGACAACAGAGCTTGGACGGCTTATAATTTGGGCCCTGGAAGTTCTGACAATAACAATGAATTTAACGAAGCTAACTTAAAACTAGCGTTTAGTTTGGAGCACCGCTACAAGTTATTTGGTAAACTAAATGGCGCCTTTTTCATGGATGCCGGAAATATTTGGAATGTATTAGATGATGTTACAGATTCCAAAGCTACATTTGATAATTTTAAATCTTTAGAAGATATTGCTGTGGGTGCTGGTATCGGATTACGTTATGATTTTGATTTTTTCATATTTAGATTTGATACTGGATTTAAAGCCTATGAACCAAGTTATGGCGATAAAAATAGATGGCTAAACAACTTCAATTTCAGTAACGCTGTTTATAACATTGGAATCAATTATCCGTTTTAAAAACTTCGGGACAGCTATATCGTTTTCGTACATTAATATACTAATCACGCGTAATAAATTGTCCGAAATTATTTAAAAACATTACTTTTACGGCGCTAATTAAAACAAATACAATGAGTCACAACATCAAACCAGGCGTTGCTACAGGCCGCGAAGTTCAAGAGATTTTCAAACTTGCTAAAGAAAAAGGATTTGCCCTTCCAGCAGTTAATGTTATTGGATCAAACACTATTAACGGTGTTCTTGAAACCGCTAAAGAATTAAATGCTCCAGTAATTATTCAATTTTCAAACGGAGGTGGACAATTTAACGCTGGTAAAGGCCTTTCAAACGAAGGTCAAAAAGCTGCAATTGCAGGTTCAATCGCTGGCGCAAAACATATTCATGAAATGGCATTAGCCTATGGCGTTCCTGTTATTTTACATACCGATCACTGTTCGAAAAAATTATTACCTTGGATTGATGGTTTATTAGATGCTAGTGAAGTTCATTTTGCACAAACCGGCAAATCACTATATAGCTCTCACATGATTGATTTATCTGAAGAGCCCATAGAAGAAAATATTGAGATTTGTAAAACCTATTTAGAGCGTATGTCTAAAATGGGAATGACATTAGAAATCGAGTTAGGAATTACTGGTGGTGAAGAAGATGGTGTTGACAATAGTGATGTTGATGTTTCAAAATTATAGACACAACGCGAAGAAGTAGCTTATGCTTATGAAGAGCTTAGCAAAGTAAGTGACCAATTTACGATTGCTGCTGCATTTGGAAACGTTCACGGGGTTTATAAACCTGGTAACGTAAAATTAACGCCAAAAATTCTTTTAAATTCTCAGGAATATATCACAAAAAAATATGGTGTCTCAGAAAATCACATTGACTTTGTTTTTCATGGTGGATCAGGTTCTACTGTTGAAGAAATCAGAGAAGGTATTTCTTACGGCGTTATAAAAATGAATATTGATACTGATATGCAATACGCATTTATGACTGGTATTCGTGACGATTTCAAAACCAACGGCGCTTATTTAGCAGCCCAAATTGGAAATCCAGACGGCAGTGATGTACCAAATAAAAAGTATTATGACCCAAGACGTTGGTTACGTGAAGGTGAAAAAGCATTCATCACTCGACTTAAAAAAGCATTTGAGGATCTAAATAATGTCGATACATTATAAAAATTACGTAGTTTTGTACTTTAATTTTACCGTTTAGACACTAATTTTATGGCTTGGTTTAAAAGAAAAGACAAAGGAATTCAAACCCCTACAGAAGCAAAGCGAGATACACCCAAAGGACTTTGGTACAAATCTCCTACTGGAAAGGTCATTGAGACAGATGAGTTAGAGAAAAATTTCTATATCAGTCCCGAAGACGGTTACCATGTACGTATTGGAAGTAATGAATACTTTGAAATGCTTTTTGATGACAATACATTCAAAGAGTTAGACTCAAATATCACCTCTAAGGATCCTTTGAAGTTTGTAGATAGTAAAGCTTACACAAATCGCTTGAAGGCTGCACAATCTAAAACGAATTTGAAAGATGCAGTACGAACTGCTGTTGGAAAATCTAAAGGGAAAGATCTTGTGATCGCTTGTATGGATTTTAGTTTTATTGGTGGATCTATGGGATCTGTTGTTGGTGAAAAAATTGCACGCGCTGCAGATCATGCACTTAATCATAATTTACCTTTCATGATTATTTCAAAATCTGGAGGTGCTCGAATGATGGAGGCTGCTTTATCTTTAATGCAACTTGCTAAAACTTCTGCAAAACTTGCACAACTTGCGGATGCGAATATTCCTTATATTTCTCTTTGTACCGACCCCACAACAGGTGGAACAACGGCTTCTTTTGCAATGTTAGGGGACATCAATATCAGCGAACCTGGCGCACTTATTGGATTTGCAGGACCTAGAGTCGTTAGAGATACAACAGGTAAAGAATTACCTGATGGTTTTCAAACGGCAGAGTTTGTAAAGGAACATGGGTTTTTAGATTTCATTACTCCTAGATGTGAGCTAAAAAATAAAGTTAACCAATACATTGATTTAATTACTAATCAACCGCTTAGAGCTTAATTCAAACACACAAACACGATGTGTAAATTTAAAAATATTGGTCTCTTTCTTATTGCTTTAATCACTATTGTTTCATGTAGCAAATTAGATGAGTTAACTGAATTTGATATCTCTGATAATTTCAAAACAACACTTAATATCAATGTTACTGAAGACTCTGAAGGCGAACCCCAAAGCTGGTCTCAATCTTCTACTGTAGATTTAGCAGATAACAATGAAATTGAATCAAGTCTTGATTTAATTCAAGACGTTAAGATCAATTCTTTAACGTTTAAAATCATCAATTTCACGGGGGTAGAAAATGCAACAGCAATAGATGCGAGTTTACGTTTTGGTGATGATACTCTGATTGCCCTTGAAGATATTAATCTTGAAGACAGTTCGACTACATACTCTGTAGGTACAGCACAACAACTGAATACGATTGCAAATGATTTAAAAAATGCTGGCGAAATAATGGCAACTGTAAATGGTACCGTTGCAAGTTCTCCAGTAAGGTTTGATGTTGTTATCGTATTAGATGTTACCACAACTATTGATGTATTGTAATTAAACGTTCTAACATAATACAAGAAAACGAACTCAATAGGTTCGTTTTTTTTGTACTATACCGAATTTAATAGAGAACGTTTTTTTAGCTGTAAATAAAAACAGCAACTTCAGGTCATAAACAATCAAAATTCATTATATTTGCAAACTAATTACGATAGACGTAGTTAACAGCATAAAAATTATTTAAATAATATTGGAATGTACTTAACAAAAGAAGCTAAAGAGAAACTCTTTAAAAAACACGGAAAAGATGCCAAAGATACGGGATCTTCAGAAGGACAAATTGCCTTATTTACAGAAAGAATCAATCACTTAACTGAGCATTTAAAACAAAATCGTAAAGATTATAATACAGAACGTGCATTAGTAAAACTAGTAGGAAAACGTCGCTCATTATTAGATTATCTAATGAAATCAGATATCTTAAGATATCGTGCGATCGTAAAAGAATTAGGATTAAGAAAATAATATCAAAAACCACGCTTAATGCGTGGTTTTTAGGTTTAAAACTTTTAAAGTTCATAAGTATTAGAAGAAGCTAATTAGAGTTTTTCATTGGTCACACCACACAACGACAACAACACAACACCAATGTTTAATTAGAACAAAAAATTATGATACCAAAAGTATTTAAAGAGGTCATTGACCTCGGTGATGGAAGAGAAATCTCTATCGAAACGGGTAAGCTCGCAAAGCAGGCCCATGGATCAGTAGTCGTACAAATGGGGAAAGCCATGTTGTTATGTACTGTGGTCTCAAACTACAAACAATCTGATGTAAACTTTTTACCTCTAACGGTAGATTATCGCGAGAAATTTGCAGCAGCAGGTCGTTATCCAGGAGGATTCTTTAAAAGAGAAGCTCGCCCAAGTGATGGAGAAGTTTTAACAATGCGTTTAGTAGATCGTGTATTACGTCCATTATTTCCAAAAGATTATCACGCAGAAACACAAGTAATGATTCAGTTGATGTCTCATGACGAAGATGTTATGCCTGATTCACTTGCAGGTTTAGCTGCATCTGCAGCAATCCAATTAAGTGATTTTCCATTCGAATGTCCAATTTCTGAAGTGCGTGTTGCACGAGTAAACGGCGAATTCGTAATCAATCCTAGCCGTGCACAATTGGCAGATTCTGATCTTGAAATGATGATCGGTGCTTCTGCAGATTCAGTGATGATGGTAGAAGGTGAAATGGATGAAGTTTCTGAAGAAGAAATGGCTGATGCAATCAAGTTTGCACATGAAGCTATTAAAATTCAGGTAGCTGCGCAAATACGTCTTGCAGAAGCATTTGGTAAAAAAGAAGTGCGTGAATATGAAACTGCTGAAGTTAACGAAGATTTAGAAAAACGTATTCATGACATGGCTTATGACAAATGTTATGCCATTGCTAAAAAAGGAACTTCTAAAGCTGAACGTGGTGCAGCATTTGCTGAAGTAAAAGAAGAAGTTAAAGCATCATTTACTGAAGAAGAAAATGAAGAATTTGGACACTTAGTAAGTGGTTACTACAGTAAAGCTGAAAAAGAAGCTGTACGTGAATTAACATTGAGTGAAGGTGTTCGTTTAGATGGACGTCAAACAGACGAAATCAGACCAATTTGGTGTGAGGTTGATTACTTACCATCAACACACGGATCTGCAATCTTCACACGTGGAGAAACACAAGCTCTAGCCACTGTAACCCTTGGAACTTCAAGAGATTCTAATAAAATAGACATGCCTTCATATGAAGGTGAAGAGAACTTTTACTTACATTATAACTTCCCTCCTTTCTGTACAGGTGAGGCTAGACCTCTAAGAGGAACGTCTCGTCGTGAAGTAGGACATGGAAATCTTGCACAACGTGGTTTAAAAGGTATGATCCCTGCGGATTGTCCTTACACAGTACGAGTTGTTTCTGAAGTTTTAGAATCAAACGGATCGTCTTCAATGGCAACTGTTTGTGCTGGTACAATGGCATTAATGGATGCGGGAGTTAAAATTGAGCGACCTGTTTCTGGTATTGCAATGGGATTAATTTCTGATGGAGACCGTTACGCTGTATTATCTGATATTTTAGGAGATGAAGATCACTTAGGAGATATGGATTTTAAAGTGACGGGAACTGCCGAAGGAATTACTGCCTGTCAAATGGATATTAAAATCAAAGGATTGTCTTACGAAATACTTGTTAATGCTTTAAAACAAGCACGTACAGGTCGTTTACATATCCTTGATAAATTGACTGAAACAATTGCTACTCCAGCTGCAGATGTGAAACCACACTCTCCAAAAATGGTAACTCGAGTGATTCCAAATGAATTCATTGGCGCATTAATTGGCCCGGGTGGGAAAGTAATTCAAGAACTTCAAAAAACTACGGGAACTACGATTGTAATTAATGAAGATCCAGTAACAGAAGAAGGAATTGTTGAAATCTTAGGTACAGATCAAGATGGTATTGATGCTGTAATTGCTAAGATTGATTCTATAATGTTTAAACCTAGTCTCGGAAACACTTACCAAGTAAAAGTAATTAAAATGCTTGACTTTGGAGCTGTTGTAGAATATATGGATGCGCCAGGAAATGAAGTGTTACTTCACGTTAGTGAATTAGCATGGGAACGTACTGAAAACGTATCTGATGTTGTGAATATGGGTGATATTTTTGATGTAAAGTATTTTGGACAAGATCCAAGAACACGAAAAGAAAAAGTATCGCGTAAAGCGTTGTTAGAAAAACCTGAAGGGTATGTTGCTAGACCACCAAGAGATGATAAACGTTCTGGTGGACGTGACAATCGCAAACGTGATAACAGACGTTAATACACATTAAGTTTTAACTTAATAAAATCAAAAAACCGTTTTTAAAATTTAAAAACGGTTTTTTTTGTAACATATCGTACCAATTGTTCGTATAACCTAGTGACATAACCAATTAACCTTTCTAAATCAAAAACTTTTAAATGAGACAGCTAAAAATTACCAAGCAGGTTACCAACAGAGAAACAGCATCCCTAGATAAATACCTTCAAGAAATTGGAAAAGTTGATTTAATTACTGCTGATGAAGAAGTGGAATTAGCACAGCGTATAAAAGCTGGTGATCAAATTGCTTTAGAAAAATTAACTAAAGCCAATTTGCGTTTTGTGGTCTCTGTAGCAAAGCAATATCAAAACCAAGGATTAACTCTTCCTGATTTAATTAACGAAGGAAATTTAGGATTAATCAAAGCCGCTCAACGTTTCGATGAGACTCGTGGATTCAAATTTATCTCTTATGCGGTATGGTGGATTCGGCAATCTATACTTCAAGCATTGGCAGAACAATCGCGTATTGTTCGTTTACCTTTAAATAAAATTGGTTCAATCAATAAAATAAACAAAACCTATGCGTTTCTTGAGCAATCTCATGAACGTCCGCCTAGTGCTGAAGAAATTGCCAAGGAATTAGATATGACTATTAATGATGTTAAGGAATCAATGAAAAATTCTGGGCGTCACGTCTCCATGGATGCGCCTTTAGTTGAAGGTGAAGATTCAAACTTATACGATGTATTACGTAGTGGAGAATCCCCTAACCCAGATAAAGATTTATTACATGAATCGTTACGTACAGAAATTGAACGGGCTTTAGAAACCCTCACACCAAGAGAAGCAGATGTCATTCGCTTATATTTTGGCCTCGGAAACCAACACCCTATGACCTTAGAAGAAATTGGTGAAACCTTTGATCTTACTCGAGAAAGAGTGCGTCAAATTAAGGAAAAGGCCATTCGACGTTTAAAGCACACGTCGAGAAGTAAAATTTTAAAAACCTATTTAGGTTAATAACAAAACCCCTGCCAATTGGCAGGGGTTTATTTTTTATATTATTTTTGTAATTCAAATACGACACACATGAGCACTACCAAAATAGCACCTTCAATTTTAGCCGCTGATTTTGCCAACCTTCAAAGGGACATTGAAATGGTCAACTCAAGTGAAGCCGA